>PLEC01000016.1 GCA_003136935.1 Gammaproteobacteria bacterium | reverse complement strand
TCACCCGCTGGTGCTGCGCGAACTCGCGCGCCCGGGTGGGACTGTCGTCGACACCGATGCCAAGCACCACTAGGCCCGCGGAGGCGTAGGTAGCAAGGCTGCGATTGAGCGCCGAGAGCTGCGGCCGGCACGTCCCGCAGCCGCCGCTCCAGAAACTCAAGACCACCACCTCGCCACGGTGCTCCCCGAGCCGCACGTTGGCGCCGACGGCGGCGCGCAGCGTGAAATCGGGCGCCGGGCGGCCGCTGAGCGCATACGGTGCCTGTGCCAGCGCCGCCAACCCCGCACCGCAGAGCATCGCGGCGCACACCCAGATGAACGCGAAGCTGCGGGGCCGCACGTCACCCGACGGCAGGCCATACGGGCGTTGCAGACTCAAGAATGATCCTTGACCAATGGAGGCGCCCTGCGCGAGCAGTAAGAGCGTGGAAGCTCGCACAGCGTGCTTCACACTGTCAACGCAGCTGGCGTGAAAACGAGCGGCGGGTGGCGCGAATCCGCGCCACAGCGCACGCGGACCGCTCACGCACGCCGTCGCAGAACGCTCACACGATCGGCGCGAACACCGTCATGGCCGCCAACTGCGCGGCGCCGCCCAGTCCCTGCTGTGGGAACAGACTGGTGAACTGACCGGCCTTACCCATGAGCCCCATATAGTTGAGGATGATGAGCTCGGGGATCTGGTTGACGGAATTGGCCGCGGGGCTTGAGCTGGTCACGACCGAGCCATCGGACGTGAAGTAGCCGATCTGCTGCCCGGCCGCGCCGTTGAGCAGCGCCGGCCGGCCCGTGGGGCTGTAGACCAGGAACACGGTCGCCGCCACGGTCGAGTTGTCGCCCTGCCAGCCGAGCTTGTCGCGGCCTGCGGCGCTGGTGTCGACCATGCTGTTGGCACTGAGGGACCCGTCGCTCATGATCTGGATCATGACTGGCTTGCCCTTGCGCTGCGCGTACTCGAGCACCGCGCCGATCATCTGGCCGGCCTTGAAGTTACGGGCTTCGCCGGTGGCGCGCGAGCCGTCGTGATAGTCGAAGCCGCCCATGGCGATGGTACCGGCGCCGGCATAGCCGTCGATCACCAGCTTCATGACGGACGCGGTCATCTGGACGTCTGAATCAGTGAAGTCCGCGGCGGTGAAAATGGGTGCGGCACCGCCAATGATCAGTTGATCCTGCGTCGGGTCGAGCCCCGCGGGACCGGCGGAGAATACGTTGGCGGTGTTGGCCGCCTTCACGTAGGCGCAGCGCACCTGATTCTTGAGAGCCGGATCCGCGTTGACGCCCGTGACGACCTGCGCGCCCGCGGGATACAGCTGCACGCCCGGCGTCGAGCCGCTCGGAGCGCTGAGCGCGCCGGTGAACTCGGCGCCGGTCGAGTTCGCCCCCTGGTAGGGGCTGGTGCCGGTGCTGATGCGCGTCTGCGATTCGAGCTCCGCCACGGCCAGCGGATCCGGCGTGCCGCCCGGCGGCACCGGCGCGAGCGCGGTGGCGTCCGCGGGCTGTGCGATGGTAGCGGGCTGCAGCGCCGGGTTGATGGTGTACATCAGCGCCGCCGAGTTGCCGCCCGACACTGAAGATTGCGTGCCGATCAGGGTCAGCACCGTGCCCTGGGCACCCGCCTCAGCGATGCCGTAGATTGGATTGATGGTGTTCGACTGGGTGTCGTTCTGCGACATGGCCGGAATCACCGCGCCATTGGTGCCGGCGGTGGTAGGTGTGGTCGCCTTACTGAGGATGCCGCGCAGGATGGCGCCGTCGGAGTGCCACAAGAGGCCCAGCGCGCTGCTGACGAAGGTGCTCGAGGTCGGCACCAGGTTGCCCGGCACGCCGAGCTTGTTGAAGCCCGCAGTGGAGAGGAAGTTCGCCTGTCCGCCCTGCACGCCCACCAGCGCCTCGGAGCCGACGAGATTCGCGCCGCCGGCGAGGTCGAAGCAGATAAAGGGCAGCGAGCCTGAGCCGGCCGGCACGTTGCACTGCCCGTTGCCGACCAGCAGCGCAATGTCGTTGTCGAGACTACCGGCGCGCGCGGCCTGGGCCTTCAAGAGGGCGCCGAGCCACGCCGAGCCGATCACCATGCCCTGCGCGCCGAGGAGCCCGGCGCCGAGAAACTCGCGCCGCGTAACCGGACGCGCATGGTTTTCGTGCAGCAGCGGCTCCCCGGGCTTGTGGGGGCGTGGGGGCTTTTTGCGAATGAGCATCTGCAATTACTCCTTCAATCCCGTTACTGCAACGTCACCGCGGCGCTGCCGAGCGCCGCGGTACAGGCCGCAACGGTCGCCTGTGTCACGGTCGCGGCCGGGTTGATCTGCGGTACGCGCGTGAGCAGCGCATCCACCTCGCTCTGCACCGCGGCGTTAGTCACCGGCGACACGCCGGTGCCGACCGCGTTGTTGGCCAGCGCGGTTTCCACCATGACTCGATTTGTGCTCGTGCCGAAGAACGTACCCGCATTCGCGCCGAGGTTGGCGCTGAGCCCCGGGAAGAACGCGTTGAGCTGGATCGCGTACGCCGGGTTGGTCAGCAACGCACCGCAGTA
The DNA here is from genome assembly GCA_003136935.1 of Gammaproteobacteria bacterium. GTDB lineage: Bacteria > Pseudomonadota > Gammaproteobacteria > Steroidobacterales > Steroidobacteraceae > 13-2-20CM-66-19. The sequence goes on along the minus strand of PLEC01000016.1, from coordinate 12,588 downwards.
GGCGTTCGCGAGCTGCGAGATCGCCGTCTGCTGCGAGGACAGGAAGGCTGCGATCTGCGGCGTCGCCGGCATCGACTGCTGGGCAGTGTTGTAGAGCGTCTGCACCACGGTGTCCGTGATCGGCACGCCCGTGATGCGTGCCAGGGAGTTGTTGACGCGCTCGAAGGTCGCGACGCCGTAGTCGGGCACCGGGGTGTTGTTGGGCACCGGGGCCGTCGGCACCCCCGGCGGGTCGACAAAGGCGTGCACGTGGCTGCCCAACTGGTCGAACGACAGGAAGAACAGGTCGTTGGCCGCTCCCAGCTGTACCGGAATGACGGTACCGAGATCCGACAACAGCTGGCCGTTCGCGGCGGTGTAGTTGCTGCCACCGATCGTGGCGCTCAGGGTCGCGAATGACTGCCCCGCGGGTGCCAGCTGGCCGTTCACGCCGATGCGGATGCCGCTGATCGGCAGATTTGCCGGCACCGCCGCGTTGGGATTCAGGCTGATGAACTTCGGCTGATTGAACAGGTAGCTGTAGTTGTCGTACTGACTCGCCTGGAAGAGGATATACATGGAATTCGCCGGCGCACCCACAAGCGCACTCACGCCGAACAGCAGGAAGTACTTCTGGCCCACGCCGGCGGCGAAGTTCTGCTGGATCTGCGCCGGCGTCAGGGCGATGTTGTGGACGGCGACGAACTTGATTTCGCCCTGCCACTGCCGCTGACCGGTGGTCTCGTTGCCAAGCACCAGTGCGAAAGTGCTGTCCCAGTTGGCGAGCGTGCCGCCCTTGGAAGGATCGATGTCCCCGGTGTAGATGCCGTTGATGTAGAGCTTCTGGCCGTTGACCGGATCGTAAGTGAGCACCACGTGCTGCAGCGCCGCCTGGGCCGCGCCGTTGGCGGTGGTCGTCACCAGCGGCGGCATGCCGTTGGTGTCGGTGACGCTCGAGCGTGCGAACCCCTCGTACTGCGTGGCGGCTTGCCCGAGCGTCGCATTACGCGTGGTGTTACTGCCGGAATAGCTCACCAGCCACGCGTTGGTCTGCGTGACGTTGGCGGGCGCCACCCACGCCTCGATGGAGTATTCGCCCGAAGACTGGATCATGGCGGCGAGCTTCTGGCTCGAGCTGGTGGAAGCCTGCGCCGAACCTCCCTGGCCGATGATGATGCCCCAGCTGCTGTCCCAGGTGACGTTGCCGTACAGGGCCAGGTCCGCTTCGGGCGTAACACCACTGGTGTCATAGGCGGTGCTGCCCTGACCGGTCTCGAACATGTATTCGGCAATGACGTTCGCGTCAAAGCGGCTGCCGCCCGCAGCGATGGTGCCCTGAGTGAGGGTGACCGCGTTCGAGACCACCAGGGTCGGATCGATCGGCGTCACCGGGATGGAGTTGGCAAAGGTCGTGAGCGCCGCCAGCATCGCGTTCGAACTCCCGACGCAATCCGGAGGGCCGCCGGGTCCGGTGGTGGACCAGCAGTGGTGCATATCGGTCGCGAGGCGCTCATAGAAGCGCGACAGGTTAGGCGTCGCCAGATTGATCTTGGGCTGTGCCGCAATGTACGAGCCAACCGGATTGGACGCGTCGGCGAAATACGGCTGCTGCGCGCTCGCGGAACTGGGCGTGTGGCAGCCCGAACAGAACTGTGTCAGCAGCGGGAAGACGGAGCTTGAATACGCCGCCGGCACCGGCGGGGGAAACTGTTTGCCGCCACCGGCCGACTGCACCGGCGGCGCCACCAGCGTCACGCTCGACAGCGACGAGGCGCCGGTGCCGATCCAGTTCTGGATCCACACCAGCATGGTGGCAGCGCAGGCCGATGGGTCAGCCACCCAGCAGTTGTGACCACCGCCGACCTTGAACACGAAAGTCGACTGGCTGGGGTTGGTGAGGTTCACCAAAGGACCTGCGGCCTGGTAGGCGAGGTTCACATCGTCCGTGCGTGCGAACATCGGCGACTGTCCGCCCTGGTGGTGACAGCCGCCGCAGCGATCCGTCGGAATGACGTTCTGCCAGAACGAGGCCTTGAAGGCCTGCACGTCGGCATTCGCCGGTGCGGGGCCGGTGTAATTGGCCGCCGAGTTGCCCGGCGGCGTGGACACCTGGTCGACCTGCGTCGCGGCGCCGCCGCTGCAGGCGGCAAGCACGGCGAGCGCGGCGAGCGCGACTAGCGCGCGGCAACTGCGCGTCACAACCTGCAAGCTCATGAGGGGCTCCCTGTTCATGACGGCTCCTTCAAGAACCTGGGCAGGCGGCGGCAGACTGCTGGAACACCGTCTTCAGGTTGTAGCCGCCGGAAGTGAAGCTGGACGTGATCGTGCCCACTGTCGCCAGGTCCGCGGCACTCACCGGCGCGCGGAAGCACACCGCCTGGAACACCTTGGTCACCTGGCACTGGGCGAAGGTCGCGCTCGACTCGAGTTCCTGCCCCAGGGACTTGGCGCCNNGGACCAGCCGAGCACGGTGTTCGGACCCGTGCGCCAGCGGTTCGACCAGCTGTCATCCGGGGTCACGAAGCCGTAGGGAAAGTTGGTGGCGTTGATCAGGTATTTCGGCTGCACCTGTCCGGGCGTGTACTGCATCGTGCCGGTGTTCATGACCGCGCCGAGGGTGCCATTGAAGTTGTAGTAGGCAAACGCCTGCACCATGGGATCCATGCCGCTGTGACAGCCCGCGCAGTTGTTGAGGAAGATGCGGCTGTCACCGCCCGGGGAGCGCGCCACGTCCTGGCGGATACGGTCCGAGGGGCGCGTGGTATCCATCAGCGTCGGCATGTCGGTGCAGAAGTGATTGATCATCGTGAAACGGAACATCGCGCGGTTAGTACCGTTGATGAAGAACGCCGACTCGGCGCCGTAAGTGGTGAGCACGCCGGCGGTCGCCGCCGTCGGTGTGCCGTAGGTCGCCGACTGCGAGCTCGCATGCAGCGCGGTGCTTAAGTCAACGCCATTGGCTTCGGCCGTGGCGTAGTGGGCGTTGCTGGCGTTGGAAGGCGCCGGCAGTCCCGGGGCGTTGACGGTGTAGAGGATGTCGGCCGACAGCAGCGTGTTGAATGCCACGTTGTCGCGCACCATGCCGATCACGGTCGCGGCGTAGTCGTTGAACGGCGCGAACACCGACTGCTCGCGATTGGTCCAGGGGATGACGAAGTTCTTGAGCGTCACGTTGTAGAAGGTCGGCGCCTGAGTGGCGATCACCGCCGCGGCCAGCAAGCCCTGCTGACCCGGGCTGTTCTGGATGGCGGTGGTCATCGATGCCAGCACCGCTGGCGGCGGCGGTACGCCGGCGATGCGCTCATAAATGCGTTTGGCCTGCTCGGTCGGGCCGGCGAGCGCAACACTGCTGAGCTGCGCGAACAGCAGCACGCCCAGAGCAACGCGCGCCGCGACGCGGCGCGTGCCGCGCGGACTCGCTTTGCGATTGTCAGTCATGACACCCATGGCGCTCGTTAACTCCCGAAAATGCCGGCTGCGCGCCGGACTATACGGTCGCTTCGCTGCCGCCCCGTTTGTCTCAAGTGGCTGACGTCGCCGCTCGCCGACAGGCCTGTTGGTTTGTGCCTCGGGCGACGCTCCACGCGACAAACTGCGAGCCCGGTCACGGCGTGCGCCGGGTCGAACGACTACCTAGTAGTACGGATCGGCGCAGCAGCCCTTCAGACCTCAGGGAAGCGCGGAACACGGCTGCGCGCAGTGACGGAATTGGCGTTAAGGGAAAAGTAATCAGCGTGACTCCGAATTACGTTACATTCGCGTCGATGGCGGGCCTATTCACAGGTACGCGGGACGAGCGCCTGCCGGTGCTACGCGGCGCCGGCCGCTGGTGTGCGGGCCTGGTCGTGGCGCTGATGGCGGGGCTCGGCGGCTGCAGCGGCGGCGGCAGCGTCAACATTTCCAACAGCCAGGCGGGCGATCCGGCGACCCTCGACTACCCGATCTTTTATGTTAAGCGCGCCATCCCCACGGACGCGGCAGGCAACCTGATCCAGGACGACCTGCGCGTCATGAATGACGTGGTGCCGACGGCGGCCGATCTCTATAAGCGCGCCGCGGCCTCACCGAGCGCCGCCGAAACCAACATCACCTCGCGCATCACCGCCGGCGCTGTCTACGACATCAAGGACGTGGACGTTTCCGCCGACGGCAGCACGGTCATTTTCGCCATGCGCGGAGCGCTGGCTGCGAACCAGGATCCCATGAAGCCGCCATCGTGGCGCATCTGGCAGTACGTCATCGCCACCGACACGCTGGCGCCGGTCATCAACCCCGCCGATGATCCGGATCCGCCCACGGTCAACGATGTCTCCCCGCACTATCTGCCCGACGGGCGCATCGTGTTTACCTCGACGCGCCAGACACAGTCGCAGGGCGTGCTGCTCAATGAGCAGCACCCGCAGTTCTCCGCCCTCGACGAGGCACGCGTCGAGGACAACTTCGTGCTCGAGGTCATGGACGCGAATGGTATCCCCGGCAGCATCCACCAGATCTCCTTCAACCAGAGTCACGACCGCGACGCCACGGTGCTGATGAACGGGCGGGTGCTGTGGAGCCGCTGGGACAACATGCCGGGGCATGACGGCATGTCGTTGTACTCCTCGAATCCTGACGGCACGGACCTGGAGCTCTACTACGGCGCCAACAGCCACATGACCGGCACCAACGGCACGGTGGCGGAGTTCGTGCACCCGCGCGAGATGCAGAACGGCAGCATTCTCACGCTGCTGCGCCAGTACACCGCTGTCGACTTCGGCGGCGAGCTGGTGATGGTCAACGGCCTGCAGTACGTGGAGAACACCGAACCCTTCCCCGCGAGCAACACCAACCTCAAGGGACCGGGCCAGACCCCCGCCACGACCTACAGTGTGGTCACTATCCCGGGGCCCTCTCCCGGCGGACGCTTCAACTCAGCCGATCCCTTGTGGGATGGCACCAACCGGATTCTCGTCAGCTGGTCGCAGTGCCGCCTGATGGATGAGACACAGACGCCGCCCACGATCGTGCCGTGCGATGCGACCACCCTCGCCGTGGCCAACCCGGTGGTGGCGCCGCCGCTCTACAGCGTATGGATGTTCGATCCCTCGCAGAACACCCTGCTGCCGATCATGCAGCCGGTCGAGGGCGTGATGGTGACGGACGTCGTGGCAACGCAGCCGCGGCCGCTGCCGAACATCATCGTCGACAAGGTGCCGGGGGTGGACCTCGACCAGAACCTCGTGAACGCCGGTGTGGGCGTCATAGATATAAGGAGTGTCTACGACATCGATGGCGTGGACACGGCGGTACCGAACATCGCCGCGCTCGCTGATCCGGGGCAGACTCCCCCGGGCACGCAGCCGGCGCGCTTCATCCGCCTCGTCGGGGCGGTGTCCATCCCCGACAAGAACGTGCTGAAGCTCACCGACGCGGACTTCGGCGCCAGCAACTTCATGCGCCAGATCTTCGGTTACGCCCCCATCGAACCGGACGGCTCGGTGCGCATCGAGGTGCCCGCCAACGTTGCCTTCTATGTGAGCCTGCTCGATGCGAACGCCCGCACTTACCGGCCCGACCAGGGCGTCTGGCTGCAGCTGATACCGGGCGAAGTGGTCGCGTGCAACGGCTGCCACACGCCTGCCGGCGCCCAGCCGACCCAACCGGGATTCTCGCACGGACGCTTCGGCACCTTCGCATCCGCGTGGGCGGGAGCGGCGGCCGCCGGAGTCGCCTTCCCGAATACCATCGCCTCGGGTCCCCTGGCCTTCATACCGCAGCAGGCCGGGCAAACCATGGCCGAGGCGCGCATGGCGGAGAGCTGCGCGAATGACAATCCGCCGTGCCTGCAGATGGTGCCGAGCGTCAACGTGCTGTACACGGACGTGTGGACCGCGCCACCGCTGACCCCGGGCACACCCATCACCTACGCCTACGCCGGCAGCACCTACACCGTGCCGGCTCCACCCACGACCGCGCTGTGCCAGACATCGTGGTCTTCGAACTGCCGCATCGTCATCAACTATCCGACCATCATCCAGCCCATCTGGGATGCGGTGCGCCCCGATCCCGTGACGCCCACGCAGAGCGACACGTGCTCGCAGGCCGGCTGCCACAATCCGGTGAATGCGGCGGGCACGGCGCAGACGCCAGCGGGCAATCTCGACCTGACCAGCTCCGCGTCCAACGTGCCACCGGAGTTCACCTCATATCAGCAGCTGCTGTTCCCCCACAACGTAGTTATGATGGGCGCCAACGGTCCGGTCACGACGACGTACGGACCTTATTTGAATGCCGGCAGCGCGAATGGCGGGCTATCGGCGCAGTTCTTCAGCCAGTTTGCAGCCGGTGGCCAACATCCGGGGTGGCTGAACCCGGCGGAGCTTCGCCTGTTGTCGGAATGGCTGGATATTGGCGCACAGTACTTCAACGACCCGTTCGCGGCTCCGGCCAATTGAGCGGCTCCTGAGCGGGCGTGCGCGTCGCCTCGTCTTCGCGGGCGCCTTAGCTGTCTCGCTCCTCGCGATACCGGCGCTGAGTTCGGCACGCGACTACCTGCAGTTATTCGTGCGGCAACCGTATCTGGAGCTGCACACCGGACCCGGGCGCGGCTACCCCGTGTTCCACGTCGTGGCTCGCGATGAGAGCGTGGACGTGCTGTTCCGTCGCACCGACTGGTTCAAGGTGCGCACCGAGCGCGGCGTAGAAGGCTGGGCCTCGCAGCATGACATGCTGCTGATGGTGCGGGCCGACGGCCTGCCCTTCACCTTCGACCTCGGTGACCGCGCGGGCTTTACGGCGCACCGCTTCGAGATGGGGCTGTTCGCCGGCGCTTACGGGGGGGCGAACCTGGTATCCGGGTATTACTCGGTGTCTTTCAATCAGCAGCTCGCGATTGAAGTGGCACTTGGGCAGTTTCTCGGCCGCTACTCCAACGGCGAGACCGCCGACCTGGGACTTACCCACGTGATCGCGCCGGAGGCTCGCTGGTCGCCGTTCCTGACCCTGGGCGTGGGGCTGGTGCACACCGAGCCGAAGGCGACGCTGGTGCAACCGCTGGTCCGCACCGAGCAATCCGCCTACGTCGGCGGCGGCATACGCTACTACCTCACGCGGCGCTTTTTCCTGCGCGCGGAGTACAAGGCCCACTATATATTCACCCGGCGCAACGAGAACGAGGAAGCTGACGAATGGAAAATGGGATTCGCATTCTTCTTCTGACCGTGACGCTGGCAGCCCTTCCCGGCTGCGCATCGGTGCGCAACTGGTACCAGCAGCGCGCCGAGCGCCACGCGCAAAGCGGCGCGGGCTCGCAGTCGGCCAGCGACGNNCGCATCAAGAGCTCCAACGTCGAGGTGGGCCTGGATTACGGCATGCTGTCGATCGAGGACTTTGGCACCAATCCTGTCTACGGTCTTACCGCCGCCTACCACATCACCGAGGATTTTTTCTTCCAGGGTGATTTCGGCCGCTCGACCGCCGGCCGCACCAGTTTCGAAACGCTCTCGAACATCCAGCTGCTTACCGGGTCTGAGAGGCGCTTCACGTATTACGATCTCTCACTGGGCTACAACTTCCTGCCTGGCGAGGCTTTTATCGGTCGTGGCCGCGCCATGACGAGCGCCTTTTACGTTCTCGGCGGCATCGGCAGCACCGACTTTGCCGGCGACACGAAGTTCACCGTGAACTTCGGCGCCGGTTACCGCGTGGTGCCGAAGGATTGGCTGGCGGTGCACATCACCGTGCAGGATCGCGTGTTCCAGTCGAGTATTCTTGGCACCGCCAAGCTCACCAACAACATCGAGGCGCAGATCGGCACGACCGTGTTTTTCTGACAAAGGACGCACATGAGTAACCGAATCGCAGCCATCGCAGCCGCACTGCTCCTGTCCGTGCCGACGCTGGCCGCAGCCCCCAATGCTCCGGCGCCGCAGTTCAGCCTCGGCGCGCGCGGCGGACACAACGTGAGCCTCGCGCAATACAAGGGCCAGGTGGTGATGATCAATTTCTGGGCGAGCTGGTGCGGACCGTGCCGCCAGGAAATGCCGTTGCTCGAAAGCATTTACAAAAAGTACAACAAGCTTGGTTTCACGCTCCTGGGTGTGAACGTGGAACCGGACTCGCAGGCCGCCGACAAATGGCTCAAAGAGACGCCGGTGAGCTTCCCCATCCTTTACGATACGGAGAGCAAGGTCAGCAAGCTGTATGATGTGCCGGGCATGCCGAGCACCGTCATCATCGATCGCACCGGCAAGGTGCGCTTCATCCACCGCGGCTACGTGCCCGGCGACGAGAACGAGTATCTCGACAGCATCCGCACGCTGATCCGCGAATAAGTGCGGGCGGTCTGCCGCGAGGGAGGGAGACCATGAGGAGTGCAAGGTGAGCAAGCTGCTACGCACGCTCGGCGTGGCGCTGCTGCTCGGCGCGCTCGCTGCCTGCGCCGCGCCCACTCCCTGGGTGAAGCCCTACGAGCGCGAGCACTTCGCCGATCCCATCATGTCCTTCAACCGCGATCCGGTCTCGAGCATCTACCTCGAGCATGTCTTCGAGTCACGCGAAGGTGCCCACGGCGGCACCGGCGCGGTCGGCGGCGGGTGCGGATGCAACTGAACGGCGCGGCGCTGCCTGAGCGCCCGCCTCCGATCTGCGGATTGAGCCCGTTCGCGCGCACGCTGCTGGCGATGCTGGTGATCACCGCCCCGGTGCTTGCGGGTGTGCTGCCCGACGACCGCGCCGATGTCATGTGGCACGTCTATAACGGCGGCGACATCACCGTGGAGGGCCCGGAGCTACTGGTGCGCAAGAAAGTCGGCGACAGCCTGTCCCTGTCGGCCGGCTATTACGAGGACATGATCTCGAGTGCCTCGATCGACGTGAAGCTCTCGGCGAGCCCCTATCACGAGACGCGCAAGCAGGAAAACGTCGGCGCCGACTACCAGCACGGCAAGACCACCTACAGCGTCGGCTTCATCCACAGCAGGGAGCCGGACTACATCGCGGACACGAGCTTCTACTCGGTGAGCCAGGACATGTTCGGTGATCTCACCACGGTCACCATGGGGTACAAGCGCGCCTGGGACAACGTCTACCGGGACATCAAGGATCCGCAGGGCCAGCTCATCAATGACCCGACGTTCCACCAGCAGGCCGACCACCGCGGCTACTCGCTTTCCTTAAGCCAGATCCTGACGCGCAATACCATTCTGGGCGTCAACTACGAACTGCTGACCGACCAGGGCTACCTCGCCAACCCGTATCGCAAGATCCGCTATCTGTCCCCGGGCGCGGGCGAAGGCTTCACGCTCGCGGACCAGGTGTATCCCAACACGCGCACCAGCAACGCCGCCTCGGTGCAACTGAAGTACTACCTCCCCTACCGCGCGGCGCTCACCGGGCTGTACCGTTTCTACACCGACACCTGGGGTGTGGTCGCACACACCGTCGAGTTCGACTACACACACCCGGCCTGGAAGCACTGGATCTTCGACGGCAGCCTGCGCTTCTACAAGCAGACGCACGCCGACTTCTACAGTGATCTTTTCCCGCGGGCCGACTACCAGAATTTCATGGCACGTGACCGTGAGCTCGCCGCCTTCGACGACTACACCGTGGGTGTCGGGGCGTCTTACGAGTTTCACGTGCCGAGCGCGCCTTGGATCAGCAAGAGCAGCTTCAATGTGCGCGTCGAGCACCTGACGGTGGACTACAGCGATTTCCGCAACGCCCTGCTCGCCGGGGAGTACGGCGCCGGCAACGAGCCCTTGTACAAGCTCAACGCGAACATCTTCCAGGTGTTCGCGTCGGTGTGGTTCTAGCCGGCGCGCGTCCCTATCCTGCGCGCATCCGGGTTGCGAGTGAGTTAAGCTCCCCTCCAGGTTCGCTCGTTGTCCGTGCGCGCGAGTGTCGGCAGGCAGCGACAGTCCACGTACGCAAAGGGGTCTTTCAATGCGCACCCGCACTTCTCTTATCACCCTGCTCGCCGCCGTGATTTTTGCCAGCGCCGCTGCCAGCGTGCAGGCCCAGGCGCGTGAGGAGGGACGCCTGCTGATCGCGTCCCAGGTTCTCGAAGAACTCAGCGGCGCGCGTGACGAAGCCATACCCGAGCGCCTGCTCGAGCGCGCCTACGGGATCGCCGTCATTCCCGACGTCACCAAGGTGGCCTGGTTCTTGGGGGGCCGGCGCGGCCATGGGGTTCTCGTGGTGCGCGGCAAGGACGGGCGTTTCTGCGACCCGGTGTTCGTCACCCTGACGGGCGGCAGCTTCGGGCTGCAGTGGGGCGTGCAATCGACGGATATCGTGCTGGTGTTCACCACCCCCAAGGGCGTTGAAGGGATCAACGGCGGCAAGGTCACCCTCGGTGCAGATGCCTCGGTCGCCGCAGGGCCCGTTGGCCGACAGGCGTCGGCGGGCACCGATGCGTCTTTCAAGGCTGAGGTGTATTCCTATTCACGCAGCCGCGGCGCGTTCATCGGCCTCGCCCTCGACGGCGGCGCCATAAACATCGATGACGAGGCGGATGCCGCGTTCTACAACAAGCCCGGCGTGCTCGCTGCCGAGATCATGTCCGGCAGCGTCACCAGCCAGGACCAGAGTGCGCATCGCTTCCTCACCGCAGTGGCCACCAGTACCGGTGAGCAGCGCTCGGCATCGGCGCAGGCGCCCGCGGGCACCCCGCCCGCCGGCGCCGCCCCAGTGCCGCAGCCGGCGAGTGGCGTGCAATCGTACCCGCTTTCCGACCAGCAGCCTGGCAGCGAGCCGAAGTAACCCACGGGTGGCTCGCCATCCGATGTGAGGGAAGGCCCGCCGTCACCGCGCGGGCGGCGCGCCGGTGAGGCTCTTCTCTGCCGCCGAAAACTGCGGCCACCAGCGTTCGGCATGGCCGTAGTTGTGGCTCACGTGCGGTAAAGGCACAAGATGCGCCCCGGGAATCGCGGCGAGAAATCCCAGCGCTTCCAGAGGCGTGCAGATCGGATCTTCCAGACCATGCAGGTCGGTCCAGGGCGCGGCCGGAGTTGTCCCCGGCAGTCAGGTAGCGCGCGAGATCCGCAAGATCTGTGTCCGGGGAGACGCAGCTCGCCGGATCCCGCGCGAGGTTCGCAAACAGCGGCGGAAGGTCGATGCCGGCGGTGAGTGTCCCCTCACCGCTCAGCTTGTAGGCGATGGCACCCAGATCGGGGCTCCAGCCGCCGTCGCCCGAGAGCAATAGCGCCACCTGCCGCACAGCACCCGCCGGTCGATAGACGCGTACGCTCGCGAACCTGCCGTGTGAGAGCACCTCGGAAGGTGTCCCGCTGTCCACGGAACTGCACTCGCACAGCAGTGCTATGCAGCAAATCGCGACTGCGCACAGCAGTGCTTGCCTGCGTCCGCCTCGGTGCGTGCTCAGGACTTCGGTGCACTTCATGCGCGCACTGTTGCATCGACGTGGTGCGTGCGCAACGCCCGCCGATCCGTGGCTAGTCATTGTTTAGTCGTGCTAGATTTGCTTACATGAATGCGGGGAGTGGCGTCGCAGCACCGGTCGGTTCGATAGACGTGGCGCTCGCTCACGCTGCGCGTCTGCTGGAACGCGACCCGCGGCTGGCGGCCGAGCAGGCCTCTGAGATCCTCAGGACGTTTCCGGGCGAGCCGAACGCAACTCTCATCCTCGGCATCGCCGAGCGCGCCGGCGGGAATCGTGACGGCGCCCTCGCTGCACTCGCACCCCTGGTCGTGAAGCAACCGCGCTGGGCGGCGGCGCGCTACGAACTCGGCGTCACTTTAAGCGAACTCGGACGGGGCGAGGCCGCAGTCGCCGAGCTCAGGCAGGCCGTAGAACTGAATCCGGAATTTCCGGACGCGTGGCGTGCGCTCGCGGATCATCTGACAGCGATGGGCGATGAGGCCGGCGCGGACACGGCACGCGCGCGCTTCCTCAAGGTCTCGACGCGCGACCCGCGTCTGATGGCGGCGGCGGCGGCGCTGTGCGACAACCGCATACCCGAGGCCGAGGCGCTGCTGCGAGGACACCTGCAGGTGCATCCGACCGACATCGCCGCCCTGCGCATGCTGGCGGAGGTGGCGGCGCGCATCGGCCGCTACCGCGACGCGCAGCAGCTGCTGGAACGCTGCCTCGACCTGGCGCCTGATTTTCACGGTGCACGCCAGAACTACGCCGTCGCCCTGCACCGGCAGGGCAATCACGCGGCGGCCCTGCCGGAGGTGGAGCGCCTCTTGGCAGCGGCGCCGCGCAACCCGAACTACCGCGCCCTGCAGGCTGCCCTGCTGGCCGCCATCGGCGAGTACGCGCGCGCCATCGACATCTACACCGGCGTGCTCAAGGAATACCCGCGCCAGGCGCGCATCTGGATGAGCTACGGGCACTCCCTGAAGACCGCCGGGCGGGTACCCGAGGGGATCGAGGCCTATCGACGCACCCTGGAGCTCGAGCCCGGGATCGGCGAGGCGTGGTGGAGCCTGGCGAACCTCAAGACCTATCGCTTCGGCGCGCCGGAGCTGGCGCGGATGCAAGCCCAGCTCGAGCGCACCGACCTGTCGGCTGAGGACAGCTGGCACGTTCACTTCGCGCTCGGCAAGGCGCTTGAAGACCGCGGCGAGCACGCGGAGTCCTTCCGGCACTACCAGCAGGGC
>PLEC01000175.1 GCA_003136935.1 Gammaproteobacteria bacterium | reverse complement strand
GAGATTGCTGAACACAAGTTTCACCGGATTCACGTACGCGAACCCCGAGAGCTTTCTGTGAAAGAACATCGAGCCCAGATCTGGCACGAAGTTATTGAGGGCATAATTTCTGCAACGCAGGTACTGCATAAATGGCAGGCCATTCCTACGGTACTCCTCAAGCGCTTCTACCAGACGCACGCTGGCCACCAGCGGATACTTGGGTGCCCATTCCCGGGCGCCCGTAAGACAGACACTCAGTGGCGTGGCGCTGAAGAAAGCCTTCGAATTTGCGAACGCCCTGGCGAATATCTTCACGTGCGGAAACGTGTTGTCGAAATGCGAGAACGTTCTCGGATCGCACACTGCTGCCGGATCGAGTGCATCGACGTGCTGTAGCCAGTTCCGTCTTCTGAATACGGAGAGAAACATGCCGCCCAGGAAATCGAACGAAATTTTCGGGTTCACGAGCTCCATAAACTTCATCTCGCCGCTATGCGGCCAGGAAGAAAACGGCGTCATATTCTTTGGCAAATTAGCGGTGTCAAAGGGCTGTGGACAAGAAAGGACGTACTCCGCCATCAAATGGAAGGAATTTATATAGAAGAAATCAACCGTTGGATGCTCATCGATCAGCTTACAAAGCTCCTCCAGGGCAGACGGTATCAGCAGATCATCATCCCCGATCAGCCACACAAATTCTCCGTTCGCCATTTCCACTACGTTTAGGAAGTTCTTGGGTATCCCCAGGTTCCGCGCGTTTCTGTGGTACTTAATATCAATGTGGGCCTGCGCCCGACGTACGACCTGCGCCGTATCGTCCGCAGAGCAGTTATCAGAAACGCATACCTCAAAGTCCAGGGTCGCCCTCGCCTTATTCGAGACGATCGATTGCAGGCAGTTCGTCAGATGCTGGCACCGGTTGTAAGTTGGAATACAGATCGAGACTTTCATCAGCGGCCGCCAGGCGAAATCACAAATATGCGCTCGCAAACGTCACGGAGAATCATAACTTTCGCAGATAGAAGGATATGTCATCGAGCGGATATAGGTGGCTGAAGTAATACTCGTACCGTGAGGGCCACCGGTTTGCCAGTTTCAAGACCAACTTCTTCGTCCAGCGATTCGCCAGAGTTTCGTTGAAGACAGTCTTCTCCACCTTGAATCTCGCCAACGAGTAATCGTAGCGCTGGCAGATTAGGTCATCGGGATCGAAGTACGCGAAGGAGTGGACCGTGAAGAAATGCTTGTGGGTGGGATCTATATGTGCCCAAGTAGACCTGAAGTAAGGGACTATTACCTTAACCAGCCCCGCCGGCTTCAGGACGCGATGAATCTCCTCCATGACACGAATCACATCATCCAGATGCTCCAGGCAGTTGTCGACGTAGACCTCATCGAATGTCTCGCTCTCGAGGGGATATGGGAACACGTTGAGGTTGTGGACTAGGTCGGCGGCGGTTCGACTGTTGAAATCGATCCCCAGGGCACCGACACGTTTGTTGTTTCCGCATCCGAGGTCAAGTAGCTTTTTTGAGTGCATTCAGATGCCGTTGCCAAATGTACGTTCAGAAGCCACGTAAGCCCGCACTGCGCGTGCGGGACGCCCTCGTCAATGCAACACAAGAGAGTTGTTTGCACATGTGATCAATGCCCCCGCGAAACCGCCGAGGAATGATCCAGTAGCAACCTGGTAAGTGTACGGACCGGCCTGGGTTCTGTCCGAGCGTATCGCTCACAGAACTTCTGTCGGGACTCTTGGACGACCCCACTCTTCCACCAAGCACCTACATCATTCCACACCTCGGCGATTTTGTCCGCCGCAGCCTGTGGCGTGTCGTGCAATATCCCGGCTGCAGCAAGCAGTTCGTAGAACGGGATCGCACAGTCGCGCAGGTGCGTTAGACCGCCGCTCCAGAAACACATTGTGGGAGTGTTCAACGACAGGGTCTCGAGAATTCCGGTGGAGTCGTACGAATGCACGACCAATCGGCTCTCGCGTATCAACGCTGATATCGGAATCGTGCCGTCATCCAGAGCGACCTCGGGCTGCCTGCGGCGCCACCGTTCGTCTTCGCGCCACGGGTGGCGTTTGTACTCCGCGTGCAACCGCACGGTCATCGCCCGCCGTATCGCTTCGGGCAGCCTTTCCGCGAACTGAAACTGCTCTTCCTGATACATTGCGAATTCCGGATACGGATCCCAAGCGGAAAGCAGATGCGGCAGACAGGTCTCTATGAGCAACACCCCGCCGCGTGGGTTCCAACGACCTTGCGACCGACCAGCGGTCTTAAGGATAAAGGCTGGCTCGCACTTTCGCTTATCGTCCCGCCATCCCCAGGTGAGGAACGCGTCCGCCGTCTCCACGCACTCAGTCTCCGATGGACAGTAGCGCGCCGTACCGTAGTTGTTCCCGTGCTGACCGATGATGTACGGACAACCGGTCTCCACCTTCTCAGCCGTCCACAACTTGAAGACCTCACTAGTATCGAAGCTGTTGGAGGTGAATATCAACCGAGGTCTCCTCGGCCACTGTGCTTCCTCAACTTGCGACTTCAACGAGTTGAATCCCTCAAGAAAGCAAGTGGGCAGCAGTTGCAACAGCATATCGTGCGCAAAATCGGCAAACCTCTCTCGTGGCTCAGAACTGAGCCGGCTTGCAGACCGAAGATCCGCGTCGACGGCGACTGGTCGCACGGTCGGAGACCGTCTCCGCCGCGGCACGTGACCCAAACGCATGGACAGCATTGCAGCCTGTACCCGTGGCAGGTAGCTGCCAATGACGAATGCCTCGTCATCGCGCTGCAAGAGATGGAGCGCCTCATCAGCGATGTCATACAAGCTGCGCCAGCTGCGAGCAGTTCGGTTCGAGGGATGACGCAAGTCAGGGCTCGCAAGAGACTTCCGCGCCTCTATTGATTGGTACTCCAGCGGGACGTGCGACATTCGTTGCAGGATCCTGCCGATCAACGCGTTGTTCCACACGTCATCGTCGCACGCCCAGATAAATGACAGGGTGTCAGGTACCGCAAGGTGCAGCGAGGATCCCGTGAAAAGGACTGTGCCTGTGATCCGGTTATCCTCCAGCACCTGGTGGATCGCCTGCCATCGATGGAATAGCACACATGTATATCGGTGAATCCAATGACCCAGCAGGATTCGCCAAAAGCGCAGTGACTTACGAATACCGTGGAAGCGGTTGAGGAATTCCGCCAACTCGCCCATCAATTCGCGCGACAGCGCGTCAATAAATGCGACGATCCCGTCTCGGTGGCTTCCCCCGAAGCAAACTGGTCGCGCAACGATTGCATCCAACCGACTCCAGGTTGGTTCTCGATCGAATCGCCTGCACCACTCGCCCAGAAAGATGACCGGATCGTCTGTTTTCCACGAACGCTCGTCCGCTGTTGTAATGAGGAATCTCTCGGCCACAGCTCTAGCCGACGATTGACCAATCGGCCGGCGTTCCGCGGCGCACCGCTTTAGTGACGCGCTTACCCAGGAGTGACTCCAGGAACTTTGGCGGCAGCCCCAATCCCGGCCGGATGGCCCTCAAACTCTTCCGATCGAGCACGTCCCCAGCTTTAAGATCAACACAAACGTACAAGCTCCGGCGAAAGAACAAAGATGCCTTCTCATCGTCCGTCGGGCCCATTTCCAGGCTTCCGAGCGCCTGCCATGCGGCCCGTGTCTCCGAGACAAGCTGCTTCAGCTCCTCCGGCTGCAACGAGAACGCAGAGTCGACACCGCCGTCCGCACGACGCAATGTCACATGCTTTTCGACGACCGTGGCACCCAAAGCGATGCTCGCCACAGCCGCTCCGATACCAAGCGTATGGTCGGACAATCCGATCTGACAGCGGAACAAGTTGCGCATATGCGGAATCGTTGCCAGATTCGACGATGTCGGACTCGCAGGATAGCTGCTCGTGCACTTGAGCAAAATCAGGTCGCGGCATCCTGCCTCGCGCGCTGCACGAACTGCGTCGTCGATTTCCGCGACGGTCGCCATTCCCGTAGAAATGATGAGGGGTTTGCCGGTAGCGGCAACCCTACGGATCAGGGGCAAATCCACGTTCTCGAAAGATGCGACCTTGAACGCGGGGACCTCGAGCGACTGCAGAAACTCCACCGCGCTTGCATCGAAAGGAGTGCTAAACGCCACCAGACCTCGCTCCCGGGCGCGCCGAAATATCGGTTCATGCCATTCCCAAGGCGTCTGTGCATGCTTATAAAGGGTATACAAGCTCTGCCCGTACCAGGGACTCTTGCGGTCGCTGATGAAGAACTCTCCCCCATCATGGTCGAGAGTCATCGTATCCGGGGTATACGTCTGCAACTTCAGCGCTTGCGCGCCGGACTGCGCTATCGCATCAACGATCGCCAAGGCGCGCTCAAGCGAGCCGTTATGGTTGCCAGACATTTCCGCGATGATGAATGGCGCGGAGCTCGGCCCGACCGTAACGCCACCGATGTTAATACTCACTCTTCATCCTCCTCGGCGGGCTAACAGGAGGCAACTCTGTTGACCACGTCGATGAACGTATTTCCTTATCGCTTTGATCCACTTGCTCCGATTTGCACGCCTGGCCGAAGCCTAAAAACTACACTGTTCGGTCGCCGTGCCCGCCCTGCTTCGAAGTTTGCTCCAAGGAAAAGGCGTTTACTTGCACCGTTGTCACCGACTACCTCGGCTACAACCGTGAACTCCGGTGCGCGGCTCCGCCACAATGTCACCGTCTCGCGCAGTAGCCGAGAGCCTATGCCCGTGCCACGTAGAGCCGGTTCCACCGTGAGGTGGACGGTCGCCTCGTGTCTACTCAGATCAGTCTCAAAACGCACCTGGCCCAGCGGTAAACCCTGAGAGTCCTCACCTATGAGCATCGTACAAGTCGGATCCTCTAGTCTCGCCATGAACCAGTTGTGATGCTCGTCCTGGGTGATCCGATTCTTATTAAAGGAAAAGCGCCGAACCGCGGGGTCGTTGGCCCACTCAAACAACAAGAATTCGTCCTTGGTTGCAGCCGGACGGACGAGCATTTCGAACTCACCGATCATAGCTCTCGCGACGCGGCTGGCGCCGTAACCATCCGTCAAGCCATGCGCACGACGGCTGAGACGCATCAGTTGTGTCTTATTGCAGACCATCTCCGCTAGCGAGGCGTGCCACATCTCGCTTGAGATGCTCGCCGATGGCCCCACCAGGCTTATGAAGCCATCGGCGGCCAGCGCACTGGCAGTCTCGACTTGGTTGTCCGCAGTCGTCGCAACTACAGAGGGCAACCCGAGGCAGGCTCGCTCCCATGTCGTGGCTCCGCCGGCGCCAATTCCCAAGTCTGCGCGTGCTATGAGGCCGGCAAGACTGGGCAACCTCTCATGGATCGTGACGTTCGGATGGCTTTGCACGGCTGAACGCAGGACCGCGGCAGTCTCCGGATCGTTGCCCGGAACCGCGTCGATAGCAATTTCCGCAAATTCCGGTCTGTTCAGTGCTTGCAGTACCGCGACGATTGACCTCGTAGCGTCTTGAGCACCGAAAAACGTCAGAATACGGCGCACCGTGCCATCTCGGGGCGGAACCACTTGGCGCAATTCCCGATAAATCGGTTGTAGTAGCGCGTAGCGCGGGCCGAGAATGCAACGACAGCGCTCCGGCACGCGGTTGACATATCTGTGCTTGCCACTTGCGCCCAGGTAATTCTGATCCAACAGCAGCTCCGCATCATGGCGGCGATCTGCCAGATCGTCGATAACCATTAGACGCTCTGCTTTGGGCCGTACCAATTTCTCCCAAGCCACGTCAATGCCGTAATGGTCCACCACCAGCCAGTCATATCGCCCACTACCGAGCGCACGCAGCGTTTCGCTTGCATCCTCGGCCTGAGTAGCGCCAAGCCAGCCGCTATGGTCACCGACGGCGAGTGCTGCGGATTGCAGCGGTAATCGATGCACGATATATCCGGCATCCTCGACTTGAGCGATGAGGTGACCGCCATGTTCTCGACTCACAAACCGCACCTGCGCGCCCCGTTGCCGCAGCTCGCCCGCAAGTGCCAGGCACCGCATCACGTGCCCGCTGCCAATCTGAGCGCCGCTGTCAACACGAATAGCTACTGATGCCGCGCACATCGTAAGCGTCTATTCCGACTGCGTGTTCGATTTAGACCGCACAGCCGTGCTCTCTACCGAATCTTGAAAAGTGGCTCGAGGGGTTTGCACACGAGCAGCCGTTCGAGCTTACCGCCGACCGCGGTCTTCAGGATCCCCAGAACCTCATCGTAGCTATCGAGCAATCTTTGCACATCCTCATTCGAGTGCGCGTAGCTCATGTTGTGCGTGCCGAGTGTGAGAATGCCACGCGCGAACATCTCCTGAAGATACAGGGTCTTGATTTGCCACGACGTGTAAGGCGCATGATCCTTGATAACAAAGAAAGACCACGCGGGATGTCCGCCAATCTCTAGAAACGCATCGCACCCGTGGCTACGAATTCGCTCGCGCAGACCCTCCTGGATCTTCTTTCCCTGGGTGCGCAGGTGCTCAGTTACCGGCTCCCGCTGAATCTTCTCCATGGTTGCCAAGGCGGCCGCTAACGACAGCGTTTCTCCGCCAAATGTGAACGAGAAGAACACCTCTTCCATCTCTCGCATGAGCTCGCCCTCACCGACGACCGCAGAGATCGGATGACCGTTCGCCATGCCTTTACCGAAAGTGGCCAGATCCGGGATAACCCCAAATAACTTCTGAGCGCCGCCATCTGCAAAGCGGAACCCGGTGACTATCTCGTCAAAAATGAGAATGGCGCCGTGTTTGTGAGTAATTTCCTTGACGCTCTCGAGATAACCTGGCGCAGGGAACGCGATATTCATCGGCTCCATTATGAGCGCAGCAACCTGGCCACGGTATTCCTCGAACACCTTCTCTATAGACGGAATATCGTTGTACGGAACAGTATGAGTGAGCGCGCGTGTCGACTGCGGCACGCCTTTATTGCGAGCGGTCGCTCCAATGTACCAGTCCTGCCACCCGTGATATCCGCAAGAAATCACGTGATCGCGACCCGTGAATGCGCGCGCGACACGGATAGCTCCGGCCGTGGCATCAGAACCGTTCTTAGCAAAGCGCACTTTCTGGGCACAGGGAATCATTTCAGCCATTTTTTCCGCGACCAAGGTCTCCAGAGGGTGAGGTAGGCTGAAGATCACCCCGTCCTCGAGCTGCTTAAGAACCGCCTTGGAGACGTCCGGATCGCCGTATCCCAAATTTACGGCGGCGAGCGAGTTGACGAAGTCGACGTATTCGTTGGCATCAAGATCCCAGACGCGCGCGCCCTTTCCCCTCACAATAAAATAGGGTGACACGCCATAGGGGTACTGCGTTCTGCTCTTGCTGAACGTCTGACTACCAAGCGGAATTGTATCCTCCGCTCGACGCAACCACTTCATGGAGACGTGGTAGCGACGAGCCAACTCATCTTTCCGGACAGATTTCATAAGCCCCTCGTTTCTCACCGAATCGGAATTCAGTTCTCGAAGATTCGGGCTCTGCTCGAGGAGTCGCACAACATCAGTCAAGCCGAAAACTCCACCTGGTGAGAGTGCCGCAAAAATCCCGGTCACCAATGTAAAATCTGCTGGCGTGTCGACCGTGAGCCGATACTCCGACAGGTCTTGCTCATTCTTAAGAGTTTCGATGCGGAAGAGATCCGGTCGCCGCCGCACATAAAGGGTAACGTGCTCCCGCTCAGCAGGCAGCGACGCACCGACGGCCGCTCGCCGCAAGGTCCTCGCGGTCATTACTTCAGTATCGAGCCCGTCCGGGAAAGACGGTTCGTGGCTATTCGATGTGAAGTCAGCACCCGAGGACAGATGTCGATCGATGGTGCGATCAATGATCTCCGGATCCGCTAAGGGACAGTCTCCGGTAAGGCGGACGTAATGCTGAGCGGGAAACCGCTCGCTGGCTGCCGCGAAACGTCCGAGCACGTCGTCAAGGCTGCCCCTAAATGTGTCAACACCCAAGGAACTAACATACTCGACTAACGAATCGTCTGATCGTTCCGTGCTCGTCGCAACAACCAAGCGGTCAATATGACGACACTTGCGAACACGCTCGATCAGCCACCCGATCATGGGTCGCCCGAGAATTGGAAGCATCACTTTCCCGGGCAAACGTGACGACGACATGCGCGCTTGCAGGATAGCAACCACGGGTTTGCCTTCCCGTCCTTCCGTTGGCCAAAGAGTGGGGTTGATGACACTCACATCGCTGCAGTTCCAGCTTTCTATATCAATGTTCCACCGCCGAGCCCCTTCGTGGCGCCGAGCGGCAGCGGCCAGCGTGTCATGACATTCCTTCAGCGTCGCAACGCCCACTACCAGCACGTCGATGCCCGCGACGCGCTCTGCCCAGGAGAAAGGCGCTTCAAGCGGCTCGAACGATGTTTTCCGCAGGGTCTCTTGAATCATCAGCAGATGGCCTCGAACCGATTGGAAGTACGCGGGCAGACGCCCTGGATCTAACAGCAATAAGCCCTGAAGAAAGATCGAGCGGACGTGAGTCTCTACACCTAGACTCTTTAAACGCTGCAGTTCACCACTGTGAAGAAACCGCTGATCCAAAAAATTCAACGGCAGTTGAACTATGTCCGGATGAACCTCCTCCGGAAGATTCCGCGTTTGCTGCGGATTGTAAACCGAGGCGCCGATCTTGCGGACAAGACCCTGCGCCTTTAGAGCGAGCATTCGCTGCCACAACTTTTCCCACCCCGGTTTGAACAAATCTTGAGGGTTGTGAAGCAGCAATCCTTCAACCGAAGAGCGCCGCAGTTTCCGCAAGGATGCGTGAAAGCATTCCTCGAGGTGATCGGCGTTGGCGTCAGAAATCTCCGCGTCGACAAAGTGGGGCGTCTTGGTGACAATCCGGAACTCCCCGCCGGCCGAACGCAGCGCTTTCCCGAGCACCTCTTCTGAATCGCCATACATCGAACCGGTGTCGAGCCAACTGACACCACCCGCAGCTGCCGCCTTTAGGATGCGAACCACCTCGTCGAATGGGGTCTTGCCACGAGAGTTGCTAACTCCGTAGTCAACTCCAAATTGGACAGTGCCTAAGCCGATTTCCATAAACAATTTCGGGGTTCCGAGAAACTCTGTACGAGCCGTACCTGGTTGTTACGGTGATGAATTGTCTACGATTAGCCCATAGTTATTTAGCGCGCTTAGAAGACTCTGTATAGCCATATTGTCGCCCCGAGATCCCGACACGACAGCAGCAGGAGCGCCGTTGATGCGCGAGAACTTGCCCTGGTTTGTGATACTGAAGAGCCTCTGACCCGCACTATTTCGGATAATGAGTTCTTCGGTTGCAGTATCGCCGGGAAATCCCTCGATAATCAGCGGGCACTGCCCTGGTACGGTAGCGCGCTTGATAGTCTGGCCAGGGTTGTATTCCAGCGCATTTCGGTTGCTGCCGTTGATGCAACCGATAAATCGATGGTAATGGATATTACTGTTGTCGAATATCTTGGTAACTGTTTCCAGAAAACATCCGATGCGCACTAGCTGAGGGCCTCGCGAAGGGCGGCTGTAACACGGTCAATAGCACTTGTCTCTAACGCTGCGTACATAGGAATGCTGATCGCACGGGAATAATATTTCTCGGCCTCCGGATACTGTCCGAGCCGAAAGCCTCTACGTCGATAGTACGGCTGCGTGTGAACCGGGATGTAATGCACGTTGACGCCGATGCCAGCCTTCCGCAGGCGCTCGAAGACCGTACGACGCGCTATCAGAGTGCTGTCAGAATCGATCTGGACCACGTATAGGTGGAATGCTGACTCGGTATCCGGGTGCTGGAACGGTAATATCAGCGGTAGGCCTGCCAACCGTTCATCATAAGTACTGGCGATCTGGCGGCGCCGGGAAACGAATTCATCGACACGATCGTGCTGGCTTAAACCCAGAGCAGCCTGAAAGTCCGTCATCCGATAGTTGAATCCAAGATCCAGCTGTTCGTAGTACCAGCTCCCGTCATCGCACCCTTCCATCCGGTCTGGCTCGCGGGTGATCCCGTGAGTACGCAACAACCGCATGCGAGCAGCGAGTTCTCGATCGTTGGTCAGCGCCATACCGCCTTCGCCGGTCGTGATGATCTTCACGGGGTGGAAACTGAAGACCGTGATATCGCTGTATGCGCAACCGCCTATCGCGGCTCCTCGATAGCGTCCGCCAATCGCGTGAGAGGCGTCTTCGATGATCCTGATCCCATAGCGCTGCGCCAGGGCGTGGATTCCGACCATGTCGCAACTCTGGCCGGCGAAATGCACCGGCACCAGCACTTTCGGCAGAGTGCCGGAACGCTCCGCTTCTTCTAACTTGGCCGCAAGGGCGGAAGTGCTGAGGTTATAGGTGCGCGGATCGATGTCGACGAAGTCCACATCTGCACCGCAGTAGCGACCGCAGTTCGCCGAGGCCACAAAGGTGTTCGGAACCGTCCAAAGGCGATCGCCAGGCCTTAGATCGAGGGCGAGACAAGCGACGTGCAGGGCCGATGTAGCGCTGTTGACCGCTACGGCATAGTTCGCGCCGACGCGAGCCGCGACTGCCTGTTCGAAGCGCGGCACCATGGGCCCCTGCGTTAGGAAATCCGAATGGAGGACTTGCACCACGGCATCGACGTCACTCTGGCTGATGTCCTGGTGCCCGTACGGGATCATGCGACACCGGCAAGACGATTGAAGGCTCTAATCTCCTCGACAGTGAGAAAATGTGGGTTCCGGCCCGAGTGATACTCGAAGCCCTGCGGAACCGGCTGACCTGTCTCACCTAGTCTACTCGTGGTGAAATCGA
This sequence comes from Gammaproteobacteria bacterium, assembly GCA_003136935.1. GTDB lineage: Bacteria > Pseudomonadota > Gammaproteobacteria > Steroidobacterales > Steroidobacteraceae > 13-2-20CM-66-19. Next base: position 27,089 of record PLEC01000175.1, on the reverse strand, counting down.
CCTCGCGGCTGAACTGGATGGTCGGGCGGATCAAATAGTGATTGGCGAATTCCAACGTAAGATGCGAATCGTCTCCCGGACACATCACCTCGTGCAGCTTCTCACCGGGCCGGATGCCGACAATCTTATGCGGCAGCGTAGGGGCCATTGCCCGAGCGATGTCCACGACGTTAACCGAGGGTATCTTTGGGACGAACACCTCCCCCCCATACATCCGCTCGAAATTCTTGAGAACAAAATCCACGCCCTGCTGCAGGGTGATCCAGAAGCGAGTCATTCGCGGGTCGGTAATGGGTAAATGGTCGCTTCCCTCAGCGGCTAATTTACTGAAGAACGGAACGACAGAGCCGCGGGATCCGACGACATTGCCGTATCGAACTACCGAGAACCGCGTTCGGTGATCGCCAGCGAAATTGTTGGCGGCGACAAACAATTTGTCGGATACCAGTTTCGTCGCGCCGTAGAGATTGATAGGGTTAGCGGCCTTGTCTGTAGACAGCGCAATGACCTTGTCGACGTCGTTGGCGAGTGCCGCGTGAATCACGTTCTCGGCGCCATGTATGTTGGTCTTTATACACTCCATTGGATTGTACTCGGCCGCAGGCACCTGCTTGAGCGCCGCGGCATGGATGACGAAATCGACCTTGCGCATCGCCATCGTCAATCGCCCCAGGTCGCGTACATCGCCGATGAAGTAGCGCATGCACTCCTGATTGAAGTCGCTCGTCATCTCAAATTGCTTGAGTTCGTCGCGGGAATAGACGATTAGTCGCTTCGGCCGATAACGCTCTAGCAAGGTCTTGATGTAGTGCTTGCCAAATGAGCCGGTGCCCCCTGTGATCAGGACTGATTTGCCATCAAACATCCGCGTGCCTGTCATGTAGAAGCGTTATCGAGCGGTTCAGTACCGTCACGAGAGTGTCCATCAACTCGCAGTCGTCATTCGGCCAAGCATCGACTCGACATCCCCCTGGCTTACGATGCGCCCGCCCTCGAGCCTGAATAGCTGGTCGCAGTCCTCCACTGTACTCATGCGGTGTGCGACGATTATGATCGTCTTCTCCCCATGAAGCTTCCGCACTGCGTCCAGGACTCCGCGCTCCGTTTGCGTGTCGAGAGAGCTCGTTGCTTCGTCCAACACGAGTACTGAAGGGTCATGATACAGCGCTCGAGCAATTCCGATGCGCTGGAGTTGACCACCAGAGAGTCGCACACCGCGCTCGCCCACCATCGTATCCAGCCCTTGCGGCAAGCTGTTGATGAACTCTTCGAGTTGCGCCGCGCGAACCGCACTCCACACGGAATGTTCGTTGATCTGAGCGTCCGCCAGACCAAACGCAACGTTGCGGCGCAGCGTATCGTCGGTGAGAAAGATTGTCTGAGGAACATAACCGACCCGATCTTGCCAGCCGCGCAGGTTTGTCCGAATGTCCACGCCATCGACCCTGACTGCTCCGCTACTCGGCTGCAGCAGTCCGAGTATGATATCTACCAGCGTGCTCTTTCCGGCACCACTTTCGCCGATGAAACCCACGGTTGTACCTCTGAGTACAGTCAAACTGACCCCTTGCAGGGCCGGCCGATGGGAAGACGGATAGCAAAAACTCACGTTGTCGAGCGCCAGGTATTGCTGGAACTCAAGCTGCCTTGCCGCGGCGGGTTCCTCAGCCGACTTGAGTACCCGCAGCTCGCCATGTAGGACGTTGATGGCCGGCAGAGCGTAACGAACATTCTGAACTGCCATCATCGCTCTGTTGGCGGACGGCAGCACCCGAAAAGCAGCGGCTGCGAACAATCCCAGAGTCGGCAACAGAGCGTCGAGCGGCTTATTCTGCGCGACCATGACAATGACGAGTGCGGCGAGGCCGCACACGGCCAGCAGCTCCAAGCCGAGTCGCGGGAACTGCTGCAATGTCTGATACCGCTGGCCCACTCGGGCATTCCCAAGATTGTGTTGGTGATACTGCGCGAGAAACTCCTGCTCGCGACCCAGCAACTTCACGTCCTTGGCGCCACCGAGGCCCTCCTGCAGGTGCTGGAGTCGCAAACCTTCGTGCATTTGTCGGGCCGCACCCCAACGCAGCAGCCGCTGATGTGTTACGCGATTGAACCCCCACACTGCAGTTCCAAGAATGCCCACCACGACCAGCGCTCCCAGGGGCGCGACCAGCACCAGCAGCGCCGAGATGCCGATGACTACCAGCATCTCCGTCAGCAGCCCCATTCCGGCCACCAGACATGTCTGGGTAAACAGGTTGGTTTCGGTGATGGCGTTGCGAATCAGCTCAGCTGAGTTGCGCTGCAAGTGAAACATGTAGGGCTGGCGCAGATAGCCGGCAAACAGGCGGTGAGAGAGCTCCGCCTGCAGGCCGTATACGAAACTCATCTGCCGCCAGGTCAGGAACGCCAGGAACAGCGCCTTCACAGCATACACAGCTGCCAGAACCAGCATGCCAATCACGACTAGCTCGCCCCGGCTCAGGTGTCCCAACCAACCCGTCCCGGAAGTGACTCTTGGGTATCGCGCGACCAGATCGCTCTGTGTCATGAAGGCAAAGGCGGGAATAATCAAGCCGATGCCGAGCGTCTCCAGCACCATCCCGACCAACATCAGGCACAGTAACACCGCAGCTGACCGTCTCTGCGAGGGCTGCAGCAGATCCCAGACTTGCTTCACCGTCTTCATTGCCGTGACCTGCGCTGTCGCAGTGCTCTACCGCTGCACGGTGCGCTGTCGATTGCAGAGCGCTCCAACTGCGATTCGCGCAGGAACGCTACCGCCCTGCGAAGACACCCCAAGGGTTCGCATCAAATGTGCTGCGGCTCTTCGGCCCGTCACGCGGGAAGCGGGTCCCCGGCGGGATCGTCAAGCATCACTGCTTGTTCCGTTCGGTCAATTCCGCGCGAATCTGCTCGATCTCGACTCGCAATGCGTCGTATTCGCCCATCTTTCTTTGCAGGAATCGCACAGTGACTCCTGCCTTCGCCTTTATGCCTCGCGGGGTCAACAGATACATGTAGGCGATCTTGCTCCTGCTGTTCTTGAAGTTGGTCGCTTTGATCCAACCTTTATTCATCAGCGACTTCAGGCAATAGTTCACTTTGCCCAAGCTGATACCAAGCTCCTGCGCAACCTCACGCTGGCTGACCCTCGGATTGCTTCCGAGCAGCTTCAGTAGCTTGTAGCGGACCTCATCCGTTAGTTGCACCTGGGCACTCCCATCGCGGCCATGACGGATAGATCGGCGATGTGCTTCGAATCTGGCATTAGGAACCCGCTGGGCAAGCCGGCGTCGACCTTGTCAGGGATGACAGCAGAGTTGAAGTCAAAGCGAACGACCGGAAGCGAGGGAGCGACGTCAACTGCAGACTGCGCAGGCGCCTGCGGGCCGCAGTGCCGGAAGCAGGCTAGATGCCAGCGCGCAATGCGCTCGTTCAGGGTCTCGCTCGACACTACGGTGACCGCCTCGCGTTGCTGCGAGCCTCAAGCCCGCACGCGACCATCCGGGCCGTCTGTTCATCAGTTGAACGCAGCGCAGTCTAAGTACCACGAGTAGCGGTGTCAACAGCCGAGGCCATGGAGCTTCTGCGCGGAGCGTGGAACCCGCGCCGCACGAACACGAAAATCACGCCGACAAATAGCCCGGTAGCGCACCCCACGAGCGTCATAACGACTCGCTTTGGACTCACCCGGGTCTCAGGCGCAACAGCAAGGTCGATCACCCGAAACGCGTATTCGTGTTCGACGTTCGCGCGCATCGCGCTGTTTACCTGACTCTCGATCAGCCGATATATAGCCTGTTTGATCTCGACGACATTGGTTTTCGCCAGCTCCTTGTTCAGGTAGTCGATGCTCAGATCGGTATTACGGATCGCTTGGGTACGCAGACGCTCATTGACCATCTCGACGATGCGATTCGCCCAGCGCGCTGCAAGCTGCGGCGAATACCATTCGACGGAGACGGTGACTAGCCCGGTCTTGCGGTCCTCCGTAACGGTCCGAACTTTTTTGGTAAAACTTTTGACTCCGTCCTCAAGGGTGGGTTGTTTCTCGCCCTCGCGCCAACGGCTCGCTTTTGAATCCCAACGGTCGGCGAATAGAATCGGCATGAGACTCTCGCTTAAAAGGAAACTGCGCGCGAACCCCATCGAGGTTAGGGTCGCGAACGACTCCTCCCTTCTCCCCCCGCTTGTGCCAACGTCGACGCCCGCCAACTCCGCGAGGCCGCCGAACTGGTTACGCAATGCGTCTAGACCGCCGAGGCTGTCCCGAGTCACAGGGGCAATTAGGGTCTCAGCGCGGTAAAGACTCCGCATCTGCAGCGAGATCACCGCAGCGATGATCGCACCTAAGAGCGCCGCCGATATCAGTCCTTTCCACGAGTTCCCCAGGATCGTAAAGATCGCAGCGAGGTTGACAACGTCCTCGGCTTGGGACTGCGGGACGATCACGAAGTATCCGGCTGGGGGACCGGTCATGACCTGCCGTAGGTCATCGTCGCTTTTGGGTACGTTCACCGCGCGACTTTCTCACTCGCCGAAATGTGAGGTAACAACATCTGTTACAGCACGTGCACTGCTGCGGCCGCCATGGCTAAGTTGCAGGGAGTAACAACAAAGTACCCAGTCGGTAGGTGCCCTTCTATACCGCATAACGGAGTAGGACGGAATCGACGGGAAAACACACGGACGCGTTCTGACCCAATACGTTAAGCAAGATAACCACCCGTTCAGCACCGGCGTGCCGTTCGAACACCCCTTCAAGACCATCAAAGGGCCCCGTTTTGATACTCACGACCGTGCCCGCCGTCAGCACGGAGACGTGACTCAAGCGATGGAGCCCGGTGTTCGGATCGACCCGAGCCTGCAGATCGCGAATTACCTGCTCGGGAACTACTATATAGCGGCATCCGAAGCGCACTACCCCTAGAACACCCACGGTAGAGTTCACTGGATTTAGCGCCTGCGTGCCCTCGTTGAGGCGCAGGAACAGGTAGCCGGGAAACAGAGACCCAATTCGGTCGCGCCACCGGCCGTTGCACCGCACAACCTGGACCGCCCGTGGCCAGTAGACCTCGTATCCCTGACGTTCCAGATTTGTCACTGCGAGCGACTCGCCCGCTGGCTTCGTGCGGATCAGATACCAACGCAGCATGCGTCCCCGCGCTGTCTCGAGTTACTGGCGTCCTCACACCAAATGAGGCCGCCGAGCCGCAGCGTTCAGTCGCTGAACGCTGTAATCGAAACATGAGATCACATGAGTTCATAGAGTGTCAATCGGGGCGCACGACCTTCGCCACCCGCGTGACGACACGCATTGCCGTAACCGCGCGATGATCAGAGGGTATGCACAGCGAGGACCGCAATCGCAACGTTGTAGAGAATCTGCGTCACGGCCTGCCACAGCGGTAGGGGCGGTATGTGCTCGGCGTTGAGTGGCACGACCACCGTGTCGCCCGGCTCGATCCTCACCCTTGAATTGCGGAACCAGCCGCCGCCGCCGCTGTTTGCGACGACGCTGCCATCCGCGCGCACGACGTAGATGCGACCGCTGTCGGCACGTGCTGTCTTGCCGCCGCTCAGGGCAATGTAGTCGTCGCGCGATAGACCAGGCCGGTATAAGTGTGACGTTACCGTCTGCACCTCACCGATCACCGTCACTTCCTGCTGCAGTTTCGGCACGATGAGCTGATCCCCATCGCGAAGTACCACGTCATACGGCGACGCGACGGGTGAGCGCTCCAGGCGCGGTAGGTTGATCACGAGGCGGCCCACAGCCCGGGCTTGGCGCAGCTGCGCGAAAAGCGACTGGCCTACGCTCAGGGCGGACGCTGCCCCGCTCTGGTTTGCCACACTGCCCTGCAGAGCCACGAATGCAATGTCGTTCTGCATGCGCACGGCAAGCATGTCCAGCTCCTTCTGCTCCCGGTCACGCAGTTCCCTGCGGGTGAAGACGCTGCCGTCCGCGAAAGCATATTGCGTGAGACCACCAGCACGTTCCAACACCGACTTCAAAGTCTCACCCGGTCTAACCGAGTATCTGCCGGGAAACTTCACCTGCCCCCGAAGCGTGACCGCTTCCTGATCGGTCCACGCCTGAATCTCCTTGACGCTGAGACTGTCGAAGGGCTCGAGCCGCAGGTTCGCAGCCGCATCGCCGCGCAGCGCCGCCCCCAGATCAATCCGGACGAGCTCCGTCCGGCGTGACTCGCCATTCACGATCTCATAGCGCGTAAGCTCGGCACTGCCGCCGTAGGCCGCGTCACTCAAGCCCCCACCGGCTCTGATCAGATCTCGCACGGTCATGCCAGCCTGGAACGGGTACTCACCGGGAACGTTGGCACGTCCGTCAATACGCACCACCTCATCCGGTAGCTGGATGCTTGACTGCAGCTTGAGTTCATCAAGCAGCGGCCGGATGACTCGGTCGCGGCTCGACTGCAGGTCAAAAACCATGATGCGATCGCGCGCCATCAACGGCAGGTTCGCCCCCGAGTGCGGATCTTCCAGGGCCGCTGACAAGTCGGCAGAGAGCACCGCGATGCGCCGATCCGGGGGCAGTTCCCGCCGGATCAGGATGTAGTGCAAGTCCGCGCTGGGCTTCAGATCATCCACCGAGCGGACCACGTCCGTGAGGCGCATACCCGGGCGATAGGCAAATGCGCCGGGCGTGTAAACATAGCCCTGTACCAGTACTCCGGCGTCGAGGGTCGGACGCAAGCGCGAGACCCGCAGGCTGTCGCCGTTGCGCACGGTTTCCGCGTTGCCTCCGGTAGCCGTGAGGTCGACCTGTAGTACGACGCGGTGCAAGGCGGCATCGATGCGCGTCAGCGCCACCTTTGCCGTGTCAGCCTCGGGTGTAAGTCCGCCCGCCAAACGCACCACTTCGGCAATCGAACTCTCATTGCGAATCTCATAGATCGCGGGTCGGTGGACTTCACCGTCCACGGTAACCGTCGATCCGATCGGCGGGATAAAGATCACGTCGCCCTGCAGAAGCTTAGCGTCGTCGGTCGTGTCCCCGCGAATCAGCATGTCGTAGAGGTCCAGCCGGCGCACCAGCTCGCCGCGTCGCCTCAGCTGGATATTGCGCAGCGAACCGATCCGTTGCACGCCGCCCGCGGCGAACAGTGCCGAGGTGATCGTGCCCAATCCACTGATGGTGTACGAGCCGGGCGACTTTGCATCTCCTAGTACGAACACGCGAATCGTGCGCGTGTCGCCCATCGTGACGCTCGCATGCACGCCGATCATCTGCCTCTCAACCCGCGACTCCAGCTGAGCCTTCACGCTCGCGAAGGTCTGTCCGCCCACGCCGATTGGCCCCAGTTCCGGAAGGCTCACGCGGCCATCGCGGCCCACGACGAGCTTAAGATTTGCATTTTTTGTCCCGTACAGCTCCACGTCGAGTTCATCGCCCGAACCGACCATGTAGTCCGAAGGCACCGGCACATCCGTCGCGGGGGCAAAGCTCGAGATCTGCCGATCGAACAGGTCGTAGCCGAAGGGCTTCAACGCCGTGGGCCCCACCTTCGTCAGCGGCAGCTTGGTGACACGTATGAAAAGATCTTTAAGCGCCGGCTCGACTCCGAGACGCGACGTGGCAAGCTGCTCGGTGAGTCCGGCGAGTGGAATGGGCGCAAATCCCGGCAACGCGAGCACGCCGTCGCGCGAGAGCTGATAGGGGTTATTGGAACGGATCAAGTCTATGAGCGTTTCTCGCGGCCTTTTCTCCTCATCGGTTAGCTCCGGCTGTGCCGGCTGCGAAGTGTCGCAGTTCACCTGTCCCGTGCAGGGGGGCGGAAGGGGGGTGTAGCCGCCCGCGGCCACGTTCTGAGCGCCGGGTGCGCTTGCGGCTGCCGTTGCCGCGGCGATGCCATTCTGCGCGGCACCAGTCCCACTACCCAGCTGGCTCAAAGCTTGATTCGCGGACAGCCCAGGCGGCAGATTGCCGAGAATGTTCTGCTGCTGAGCGTTGGCACCACCCAACGCGCCACCCTGTAACAGCCCGGTGGGCGGCTGCGGCGGCAGGGGGCTGGAGTCAATGGTGATGATGACCCAATCCTCGGCCTGCAGGAACGGGCTCAGTCGCTGCAGCTCTCCGCGCTGTTTTTGCTGATCCTGCAGGAAATCGCGCTGTTGCTGCAGCGTGAGATTTTGCTGCTCTTCGTTTGACGATTGCTGGCGACCGCCTTGCGCGACGCCCAGCCCGTTTCCCCCAAGCCGTTGCGAGATCGCACCGAGCTGGTCAGGCGACAGTCCCTGCAGGATCTGCAAGCCGGTATCCGCCATTGAACCTGAACTCTGCGCATACGCGGGATCGACGCAGATCACCATAGCGGCTGACAGAGCGGACCAAACCAGCAGCCCCGAAGAGCGTTGCATCAATCGCATTACAAACCTTTTATGCCGATCAAATAAGGCACGCGCGACCGATCTGTGCAGCCGGCCCCCACGCGGGCGTGCGCGATTGTACTGGAGCGCGCAGATTCCGCTACTGCTGTCCCGCCCTTACCGCCGCCACTTCTCCACCGTCGCCAAGAGCTTCATGACCGCCGCCGGAGCCGGATGCCCGCCGTCCGGGTCCTCGACGGCCGGAGCGAGCTGCTCACAGAGCTTCTTGCCGAGCTCCACACCCCACTGATCGAACGCGTCGATTCCCCACACGACGCTCTGGGTGAGCACCGCATGCTCGTAGAGCGCGATAAGCCGGCCGAGGGTCGCAGGATCGGTCTGCCGGAACATCACGATGGTGCTCGGACGGCTTCCGGGGTCGACCTTGTGGGGAATCAGCGCTTCGAGCTGCGCCGGGGGCAGGTTCTGACGTTCGAGGTCGGCGCGCACCACTTCCGCGAACTGGCCGTTCGCGAGCGCCTCCGCCTGCGCGAAACAGCTGGCGATGGCGAGATTCTGCTGCGCCTGGTTGCCGCACGAGGAGCGTACCGGCAGCAGGAAATCCAGCGCCGCGCGCGCGCTGCCCTGGTGCAGCAGCTGAAAGAAGGAGTGCTGGGCATTGTTGCCGGGTTCGCCCCAGATGACTGCGGAAGTCTGACACTGCACCGGCTTGCCATCGAGCATCACTGATTTGCCGTTGCTTTCCATCTCAAGCTGCTGCAGGTAAGCGGAAAACCGCCGCAACGAATCATCGTAGGGCAGCACTGCCAGCGTCGGCAGGTTCATGAAGTTTATATTCCACACAGCCGCAAGTCCCAAGAGCGCCGGCAGGTTCTCCTGCCATGGCGTGGTGCGGAAGTGCTCGTCCATCTCGTGGCCGCCGCCGAGGAAATCCACAAAGTTCTGCGCGCCGATAGCGATGGCGAGCGACACGCCGATCGAGGACCACACCGAATAGCGGCCCCCGACCCAGTCCCACATCTGGAAACGGTACTGCGGATGCACGCCAAACTTATCCATGGCCGGGGTGTTGACCGAAACAGCGGCGAAATGCAGCGGCACCGCCTTCTCGCCCAGCTTCGCGCTTAGCCAGGCGCGTGCGCTGTTCGCGTTGGTCCTGGTCTCAAGGGTCGTGAAGGTCTTGGAGGAGACGATGAAAAGCGTCGTCTGCGGATCAGCGCTTTCCAGAACTTCCGCCAGATGACAGCCATCGATGTTGGAAACAAACTCGCAGCGCGGCGCGCCAGAGGTGTAAGCGCGCAACGCCTGCACCGCCATGGCGGGACCTAAGTCCGAGCCGCCGATGCCAATATTCACGACCAGCCGGAACGGCGCCTGGGTGCTGCTGCGGATCGTCCCGCTGCGCACACCCTGCGCAAAGGACAGCATGCGCGTGCGCTCGGTCATGACGGTCTTTTCGATGTCCGCTCCGCCGATCGCAGCCCCCGGCGGCTGGCGCAGCGCCACGTGCAGCACGGCGCGGTCCTCGGTGGTGTTGATGTGCTCGCCGCGCCACATGGCATCGATGCGCGCGCGCAGGCCTACCGCGTCAGCCAGTTGCAGCAGCTTCGCCAGCACAATTTCATCCCAGCGCTGGCGCGAAAAGTCCAGCAGCAGTCCCGCCTGCTCACGCGAGAAACGCTCGAAACGCTTCGGATCGCGCTCGAACAGTTCACGCACCGGCACCGCCGCGAGGCGCGTGGCGTGCGCGGTGAGTTCGGCCCAGACGCCGGTGGTGGGTCCGGGTGTGTTGCTCATGGCCATTTCAGCCTCCCTTCCCTGGCAGATGGGCCGCGATCATGTCGACCACGTATTGAAGTTGTGTGTCGTTCAGCTCCGGATAGATCGGCAGCGCCAGGGTGTCCGCCGCGGCGCGCTCGGACTGTGTGAAGTCGCCGGCCCTTCCGCCGAGGTACGCAAAACACTGCTGCAGGTGCAGCGGCACCGGGTAGTAGATCTCGGTGCTCACGCCCGCGGCGCTGAGCTTGTCGCGCAACGCATCGCGCTGCGGCACGCGGATCACGTACTGGTTGTAGATGTGCCGGGCGCCCGACACGGCGTGCGGCGTCCGCACGGCATCCGCGAGTTGCGCGCGTCCGAAGGCGGCGTCGTAGAAGGCCGCATTCTTCTGCCGGCCCGTGCTCCAGGCATCCAGATGCGTGAGCTTGATGTTGAGCACGGCTGCCTGTAGTTCATCGAGACGGAAATTTCCGCCGATGAGTGCGTGGTAGTACTTCGGTTTCCCGCCATGAACGCGCAGGATTTCCATGCGCTCGGCAAGCGCGGCATTGTTGGTCACGCACATGCCGGCATCACCAAACGCGCCGAGGTTCTTGGTGGGAAAGAACGACAGGCAGCCGACATCCCCGAAGCTGCCCGCGCGCTTGCCCCGCGCGTCCGCGGCGCCGATGGCCTGGGCGGCGTCTTCGATTACTTTCAGCCCGTTGTCGCGCGCCAGCTCCATGAGCGCAGTCATGTCGGCCACCTGCCCGTACAGGTGTACCGGCATGATGGCGCGTAGGCGTACGCCGCTCGCGCGATGGATCAAATCACTGCCACGCCGTTCGCATTGCTGCGCGAGGAAAGCGACCACGGCCGCCGGGCTCAGGTTGAACGTCAGCGGATCGATGTCGCAGAACAATGGTCGCGCGCCAGTGCGCGCGATGGTGCCGGCGGTCGCAAAAAACGTGAACGGGCTCGTAATGACCGCGTCCCCGGGCCCGATACCGAGCGCCATGAGCGCGAGCAGCAGCGCATCGGTCCCGGATGACACACCGATTCCGTAGCGGCAGTGACTGTAGGCGGCAACGCTCGACTCAAGCGCCTTCACCTCCGCGCCCAGGATGAAATGCTGGCTGGCGCAGACCCTGGCGATCGCCGCCTGAATCTGCGCTGCGAGCGGCCGGTACTGTGGCTTCAGGTCCAGCAGCGGCACCTGCATGGCAGGCTCGGATTCGGTCGCGTTCAAGCTCGGCTCCAGCGGCGCGCGGGGCGGGCATCTTATCAGCGCGCAGCGGCCAACTCCCGAGGGTGCTGCGGCGGCCCCGAGTGGATATGATATAGTAACTATACCTTTCCTATACCGGACTCGGCGGTCATGGAATTCGAATACGACGACGCTAAGAGTGCGGCAAACAAGAGCAAGCACGGCATCGACTTTGAGGAAGCTCAGCAGCTGTGGGAAGACTCCGCACTGGTGGAGATTCCGGCGCGCGTCACCGACGAGCCGCGCTGGCTGGTTATCGGCAGGATAGGCGCGCGGCACTGGTCCGCAGTCATCGCGCGTCGCGGACAGAACATTCGCCTGATCTCGGTCAGGCGATCACGGGATGAGGAGGTGGCGATCTATGAAAGCGGCTAAATTTGACGAGAAGTTCGATGCGGGTGAGAGCGTTATCCGCGAACTCGACCTCAGGAAAGCGCATCGTCCCGGAGTGCAGGCCAAGCGCGTCAACGTGGACTTCCCCGCCTGGATGGTGGAGTCGATTGACCGCCAGGCGCGTCGCTTTGGCATCACGCGCCAGTCGCTCATCAAGCTGTGGCTTGCGGAAAAGCTGGGGCAGCGCTGATCCATTCCCGAGCACTGCCGCACAGCGCTCAGCGCTGGTAGCCGTAGTATCCGCAGAACCACTCGACAAAATTCTTCACCCCGACCTCCACCGGCGTCGCCGGCCGGTAGCCCACGTCGCGCACCAGATCATCGATGTCGGCGCAGGTCTCCGGGACGTCCCCGGGTTGCAGCGGCAGAAAGTTCTTCTGTGCCTTACGCCCCAGGCACTCCTCGATGATCTCGATGTAGCGCAGCAGCTCCACCGGGCGGTTGTTGCCGATGTTGTAAAGACGAAATGGCGCAAAACTCGTAGCCGGATCGGGCGCGTCGCTGCGCCACTTGGGATCCGGCTGCGGGGGACGCTCGAGAACGCGCACCACGCCTTCAGCGATATCGTCCACGTAGGTGAAGTCGCGCCGATGATGGCCGTGGTTGAACACGTCGATCGGCTTGCCCTCGAGGATATTGCGGGTGAAGAGAAACAGTGCCATGTCAGGGCGGCCCCACGGTCCGTACACCGTGAAAAAGCGCAGTCCGGTCGTCGGCAGGCCGAACAGCGCCGAGTAGTTGTGCGCCATCAGCTCGTTCGCGCGCTTGGTGGAGGCGTACAGCGACAGCGGGTGGTCGGCGATGTTGTGTACCGAGAACGGCATGTTGGTGTTGGCGCCGTATACGGAGCTCGTGGATGCATACACCAGGTGCCCGACGGCGTTGTGACGGCAGCCCTCGAGCACGCATAAGGTGCCGGTCACGTTGCTGCGCACGTAGGCGTGCGGGTCCTCGAGCGAGTAGCGCACGCCCGCCTGGGCGGCCAGGTGCACGACGCGCGCGAACTTCTCACTCGCAAACAGCGTCGCCATCGCCGCCGTGTCGGTGAGGTCGAGTTTCACGAAGCGGAAATTCGGCTGGGTCGTGAGGCGCGCCAGCCGCGCCTGCTTGAGCGTGACGTCGTAGTATTCGTTAAGGTTATCGAGACCTACGAGCTCGTAACCCCGATCGAGGAGGCGTTGCGCAACGTGCGAGCCGATGAACCCCGCGGCTCCCGTGACCAGGATCTTCATGCGACGTGCAGGCGCGGCTCCCCGCTCCGTGCCGCGGCTTCACTGCTGAGCCACACGCAGCGCCCGCCGCTCACCTTATTAATGAGCGCCAGCATGGCTTCATGGGCGCCAAGCTCCACCTCGTCGGCGCACACGACGTGCAGGACTTCGGCACCGCGCACCAGCGCCCGCCCGGTCCGGGCCCCCTCGCTGCCGAGCGCGTCGCGTTCGGCGTCGCTGAGCGCGAGCGCGCCCTGCCCGCCGGTCATCGCCAGGTAAACGTCGGCGAGCATGCGCGCATCGAGCAGCGCGCCGTGCAGCTCGCGGCGCGCATTGTCGACGTCGTAGCGCTTGCACAGCGCGTCAAGGCTGTTGCGCTGTCCCGGGTGCAGCTCGCGCGCCAGCGCCAGCGTGTCGAGTACCTGGCACAGCTCCGCCACTTGGCGCGTCTCACCGGGCAGACGTGCGAGCTCGGCGTTCAGGAATGCCACATCAAAGGCGGCGTTGTGGATCACGAGTTCCGCGCCGCCGAGAAATTCCAGCAGCTCCTCCACGATCGCGCCGAAGCGCGGCTGATCATCAAGATCCGCCCGTGAAATACCGTGCACCGCGAGTGCGCCCTCGTCGATATCGCGTTCGGGATTCAGATAGCGGTGAAACGTGCGCCCGGTGTGCCTGCGGTTGTGCAGCTCGACACAGCCGATTTCGATGACGCGGTGTCCGAGCCCGGGTTCAAGACCCGTGGTCTCGGTGTCGAGGACGATCTGGCGCATGGCGTTCTAGTCTACCGCAAGGTGCGCGCGTGCAAGGCGTCGATCGCGGCGTTGGCGAGGCGGTCGACGCGCTCGTTACCGGGCACGCCGGCGTGCCCCGGCACCCAGCGCCACTCGATGCGATGCCTGGCGCTCACCGCTTCGAGCTGCTCCCACAGATCCTGGTTCTTGACCGGCTTGCGGTCAGCCGTGCGCCAGCCGCGCGCCTTCCACGCCGTGAGCCACTCGGTGATGCCGCGGCGTACATACTCGGAATCCGTGTTGACGCGCGCTTGAACCGGCTTCCTCAGGCTCTCGAGCGCGCGGATCACCGCGGTCAGCTCCATCCGGTTGTTGGTGGTGAGAGACTCGGCTCCGCTGATTTCCTTTTCGTGCTCGCCGTTGTGCAGCAGCGCCGCCCAGCCGCCCGGTCCCGGATTGCCGCGGCACGCGCCATCGGTATAAATCTCGATCACGCCTGCGACCGCGTCGTCGGCTTGACGAGCCCGCCAAGCACCGTAGGCCGTTCACGCAGGCGCGGACGAATCGCGGTCATGGTGTAGACACGCTTGCGAGCCTTGAGAAGGTAGCCGCCCGCCGGCAGCGGGTAGGTGATCCCGGGGCGTAGCAGGCGTGCCGCGCCGGCGCCGCTTGCAAGACCGCCGCTCCAGGGGCTCAGGTACAGATAGCGTCGCGCGGTGACCACCTCGTAGCCCAGGAGCACGAGCCACTCGCGCAGCAGCGTCTCCGACAGCACGCGACGCATCCCGGGCGGAAAACCGCTGCGGCTCCAGCGCGAGCGTATCCCCCACAGGCTCCACGGGCGAAACCCGAGGATCAGAAGCTGCCCCTCGCCGGCCAGCACCCGATCCACCTCACGCAGGATGGCGTACGGATCAGGCACAAACTCGAGCGTATGGGGCAGCAGCGCCGCGTCCACGCAGTCGCTCATCACCGGCAGTTGCGACGGCCGCGCGATGATATCGGCACCTGCCGCGAAGCCAGGAGGCGCGAGCAGACTCTGGCGCCGCGTGCGGCTGCCGGCGAGCACTTCGCGGCCGCTGCCCCAGGCGCCAACCTGCAGCAGTTCCCAGCCGAACACGTCCTCGAGTGCCTCGCCGAGCAGCTCCGATTCGGCAGCCACGAGCGCGCGTCCGAGCGGGGAGGCCCACCAGGCGCGCAGTGAGGCGTCGCGGTCCGGGATGCCCGAAGTGAGAACTGGCCGCATTTAAATGCTGGAAATAATGTGAAATTACCGGTTAAATTCCGCCCCACGACATAGTAGCGTGCTTGAGGTAAAGAACCCGGGACCCAAGGCCCCGGGCGCCCCCAGTGCCGCGGCGCGAGAAAAGTAGCACGCCGACAGAGGGTACGGAACTTGACTACGGCAATGACCGGACGCGTCCGTCTGGGGCTCCTTACCCTGGCCCTGCTGGCCACTTCGGCCTGCGTCCACACGCCGGTGGAGCGCGCTGCCGCTCCCGGGCGATCACTCATCACCGTGCCCGCGGCGCCCCCTGCGGCCACGCCGCCCCTTGAGGCCACGCCGCCCCCTGCGGCGGTGAACATGCCCGAGTCCGCAGCTGGTGCGGCGCCTGCCGGCACGCCGGCCGCGGCAACCCCAGAGGTCGCGGACACGGCGGCCTCCGCGCCACCCGACACGAACGCGGTCCTCACGCCTGAACAATATGCGGACCTTTTCGACCGCATGCGCGCGGGCTTCACACTCGACGACGCAGCCGATCACCGCGCGATCGATCAGCAGCTGCGCTATTACGCCGGCAACCCGGACTACCTGCAGCGCGCGTTCGGGCGCGCAGACCTCTACCTGTATCACATCGTCACCCAGCTGCAGGCGCGCGGCATGCCGCTGGAGCTAGCGCTGCTGCCGGTGGTCGAGAGCGCCTTCGAGCCCTACGCGTACTCGCGCGCGAGCGCCTCGGGCCTGTGGCAGTTCATCCCCGGCACCGGCTCGCGTTTTGGCCTGAAGCAGGACTGGTGGTACGACGGCCGGCGCGACGTCGTGGAGTCCACGCGCGCGGCCCTTGATTACCTGCAATACCTGCACGACGAATTCAACGGCGACTGGCTGCTGGCGATCGCCGCCTACAACTGCGGCGAGGCGAAGGTGGAACGCGCGGTGCGCGCCAACCGCGCCGCCGGGCGCCCGACTGACTTCTGGAACCTGCGGCTGCCGCGCGAGACGCGCGAATATGTGCCGAAGCTGCTGGCGATGAAACGCCTGGTGCGCGACCCGGGAGCTTACGGGCTGTCCATGAGTCCCATTCCCAATCAGCCCTACTTCGCGCGCGTCGCGACGGTGGGGCAGATCGACCTGAGGATTGCCGGGCAGATTGCCAATGTGAGCCCCGAGGAACTCTACGAGTTGAACCCGGCCTTCCATCGCTGGGCAACTGATCCCGCCGGCCCGCACTACCTGCTGCTACCGGTGGACTCGGCCGACGTGTTTGCGACCAGCGTCGCTCAGCTGAGCGCCGATCAGCGCCTGGGCGCGACGCACTACAGTGTGAATCACGGCGATTCGGTGGCCTCGGTGGCGGCGCAGTTTCACACCAGCGTGAACGTGATCCGCGAGCTGAACGATTTTCCGGTCGGGCGGCTCACCGTGGGGATGGACCTGCGGGTTCCGAGCGCGGTGCCCGAACTGCCCGCCAAGGTGGTGCTGGCAGCCGCGCGCATCGACGGGCGCGACCGCGCGGCGCGGCGGCCGCATGTGCAGATCGTGCGGCGTGGAGATTCCCTGTGGGCGATCGCCCGCCGCCATGGCATGAACGTCAACACGCTGGCCATGATGAACGGNNATCGCGCAGCAGTTCCAGTGCAGCGTGCCGCAGCTGCGCGCCTGGAATGGCCTGGGCGCGCACAGCCCCATACACGCCGGGCAGAAGCTGCGCGTGCATACCGTCCAGCACAGCTGAGCCCGCCCGCCGACAGCGCGCCACTTGCGGCATAATCGCCGCAGGAGGCTTTCAACCATGGGATTTCTTGCCGGCAAGCGCGCCTTTATCGTAGGGGTTGCAACCGACCGCTCGATCGCCTGGGGTATTGCGCAGGCGATGCACCGCGAGGGCGCGGAGCTCGCCTTTTCCTACGTCAACGACAAGATGAAGGAGCGCGTGGAGCCGCTGGCGCAATCGCTGGGGGCGCGACTGACCATGCCGCTGGATGTCACGGTGGACAGCCAGACGGACGCGGCGTTCGAGCTGTTGCGGCGTGAGTGGGGCGGGCTCGACGTTGTCGTGCATGCGGTCGCCTACGCGCCGCGTGAAGCCCTCACCGGATCATTCGCCGAAGCGACGAGCCGCGAAGGCTTTCGCGTAGCGCACGACGTGTCGAGCTATAGCCTCACCGCGCTCGCGCGCGGTGCGCGGCCGCTGATGCTGGGCCGCAACGGGGCCCTGCTGACACTCACTTACCTCGGTGCGGTGCGCTCGATTCCCGGCTACAACGTCATGGGACTCGCCAAGGCGAGTCTGGAGGCGAACGTGCGCTTTCTCGCCGCGGATTTCGGGCCGCAAGGCATCCGTGTGAACGGCATATCCGCAGGTCCGATCAAGACGCTGGCCGCCGCCGGGATCCCCGGATTTCGCAAGATGCTCGGCAGGGTCGCGGAAATCGCGCCGCTGCGCCGTAACGTCACGCTCGAACACGTGGGCAACGCCGCGGCATTCCTGTGCTCGGATCTGGCCGCCGGTATCACCGGCGAGATCCTCTACGTCGACAGCGGCTTCAGCACCGTTGGCATGAGCTTCCCGCAGGAAGCCGAAGGCTAAAGGCTACTCGAAGGCCTTCGGGTTCTTGCGCACGGTCGCGGTGCGCCGCACCTCGTCCACGTACGCCGTGACATCTGCCATTCCCTGACTGCGCGCCTGCTGTAGCGCGCGGTCGGCCTGCGCCGCCGCATCGTGCGCAGGTGCGCTGCGTACGGCCATCACGGCCACCACGGCCGCGTCACCATTCTCCAGCGCCAGCGCGCGGAACACGGGCTTGCCGGCCGGGCGGGGCGCTGCGAACACCGCGTCGCGAACCGGCGCGGGCGTGGAAGGATCGCGGCGGCTGACGAAGTGCGCGGCATCCGCGGATGCTCCCAACTCCCGCGCGACCGTGTCGAATTCAGCGCCGGCCTCAAGATGCGTGCGCGCGCTCTGCGCGGCGGCGAGAGTCGCCTGCCGGGCACGCTCCTTGGTGATGGCGGCGACGATCGTCGCACGCACCTCGCTCAGGGGCTTGAGCGCCGGCTTACGGTGCTCGAGCACTTTCACGATCACCAGGCCGTCGTCGCCGAGCAGCACCGGCCCGCCGACATGCCCCGCGGCGAGCGGCGGCTCGCCGAACACCGCGTCCTGCAGCGCCGGCGCCGCCCCCAGGGGGGGCGCTCCGGCGCCCTTGAGGAAGTCCGGGATGTCACCCTGCTGCAGTTTGTATTCGCTCGCGAGCGCCTCGAGATCCGCGCCGGGCTCGCCGAGCTTGGATTGCAGCTGCTCCTGGATTTCTCCGAAGCGGTCGGTCGCCCGGTCGCGTCGCACCTGGGCCTCGAGCTCCGGACGCGCCGCCTCGAAGGACTTGCCTTTGACGGGCTGAATCTCATCCAGGCGGATAATGTGATAGCCAAACTGGGTCTTGACCGGACCTTTGATCTCGCCGACCGACATGCCGAACAGCGCGTCCGCAAACGGCGCGACGAAGGCACCGCGTTCGGCCCAGCCCAGATCCCCGCCGTTGTGCGCGGACCCTGGATCCTGTGAATACTGCTGCGCGAGCGCGCCAAAATCCTTACCCATCTTGAGCTGCGCGAGCACATCCTGAGCCTGCTTCAGCGCCGTCGCGTCGTCCTTGCCGGTGATGAGGATGTGGTGCGCGTGGCGCTTCTCGGGCGTCTCGAACTTCGACTTTTCCTTGTCGTAGGCGGCCCGCAGGTCCGCGTCGCTTAACGACACCTGCGCCGCAAGCGCCTCAAGGCGCAGCTCCGCGTACTGCAGATGTGCCGATTCGGGCGTCATGAACTGCGCCCGCTGCCCCTGGTAGTACGCCCGCACGTCCGCGTCGGCTATGGCAGATGCGGACTTGAACCGCTCGGACGGCAGCACAAAAAAGCGCACCTCACGCTGTTGGTCTTCGAGATCGCTCAGGCGCGCGAGCTCAACCGGCGTGAGGAAATCCGATACGCTGATCCCGCCTTCGAGCTGCGTGCGCTGCAACTGCTCGCGCAGGTCGTCCTGGAAGGTCTCGAGCGGAATGCCCGCCGAAGCAAGCCGCGCCTTGGCGGCCTCCGCGGAGTATTGCCCGCCGACCTGGAAAGCCGGTTCGCTCTGGATGGCGTCCACGAGATCATCGTGGCTCACCCGGTAGCCAAGCGCGTGCGTGCGTTGCGAGAGCAAGGTGTTGCGGATGAGCCCCTCGAGCACCTGCTCCTGCAGCTGTGCGCGCAGCGACGGCGGCAGGTCGGCGCCACCCAGGCGCTGCTGCCACTGCGCCTGTTGCCGCAGCCAGGCGTTGCGGGCGTCCTCAAGGGAGACCTTGCCACCATCCGCCTCGGCGGCGTAGTTGGCGCCACCGACGCTCAGGTTGACGATGCCGTAGGCACCCCAGGCGACGAACACCAGCACGATCGGTCCTAAGACCAGGTACGCGAAGGTGCCGTGCAGTCTGTCTCGGATCCTCTGAAGCATGATTGGAGCTGGCTTAAGCGGAGTGGAAGATATTGGCGGAGCGGACGGGACTCGAACCCGCGACCCCCGGCGTGACAGGCCGGTATTCTAACCAGCTGAACTACCGCTCCGAATTTGGGGGGCGAATCCTAACGGATTGATGAATAAGGCCACAAGCAGTTTCGCTCGGGCAGCGGCGGATGGCTTTCCGGGGGCGAGCGCATCGCAAGGCAATGCAGGCCCCCGCGGTGGCTGAACACTGCCTGAACCCGCAGCAGGTCAACCGATTCGAGTTCTGCGCGCTGTGCAACTGTATCCAGGCGAGCCGCCTCGGATACGTTATGTCGTCGCTTCTCAACGACATGCGCGCGCCTGGCGGTGTCATCAGGCACAATGCCAAGCATCCCTTCAAGGACCGCCCGCTCATGAAGTTCATCTCAAAACTCGGATCAGCCCTGATCGTGACCGCCGTTACCGCCGCGCCCGCCTTTGCGGCGCTCGGCGGTGATACCGCCTCGGTCCTGACCGATCGCGATCAGACTCAGGGCACGCTGCGTATCAGCGCCGCCGCCAGTTACAGCGTGCACGAGATCACGACACCATCCGGCACCACGGTGCGTGAATACCTCACCCCGGCCGGCAAGGTGTTTGGCCTCGCCTGGCGCGGGCCGTTCATGCCCAATCTGCAGCAGTTTCTCGGCAGCTATTACGCGCAGTACGTCCAGGCGGCGAGCGCGCCGCACGTCGGACACCGGCACATGAACGTGGAGGTGCCCGGACTCATCGTGCACTCGAGCGGGCACATGCGTGCCTTCTACGGCCGCGCGTGGACTCCGGATCTCATCCCGCAGAACGTCTCTGCGGATGACATTAAATAGACCAGCACTGGCAGTGAGGAAAATACCCGTGCGCAAGTACCTTGCTCTGGCATTCATTCAGATTCTGATCCTGACCGGCTGCGGTGGTGGGGGTGGCGGCTACGGCGGCAGCTCCGGCAGCAGCGGCGGCGTCATGAGCGCCTGCAGCGCCGCAACCACCAGCAATGTCGAGCCGATCATCGTGGATCAGGGTCCTACGGCCCTGCAGAACGCCGGGTTCGCGGCGGTCAACGAGGCCTTCGTCAGCGTGAAGGTGTGCGTTCCGGGCTCCAGCAGCTATCAGACTGTAGATCACATCCAGGTTGACACCCAGTCGTCGGGTCTGCGGATTCTGGCATCGGCGCTCACCAGCATCACGCTGCCGGCTGCGCTTGATGCCAGCAACAACCCGATGGCCGAATGCCTCGCATTCGCCGATGGTTCGAGCTGGGGTTCGCTCGCGACCGCGGACATTCAGTTCCCGAGCTCAGGCGAGTCAGCCACCTCAGTCATCGTGCAGATCATCGGCGACCCCGCCTACGAGGCTGCCCGTCCCCCGGCCGCTGACTGCCCGCTTCCGACTGAAGATACCGTTCCAACATTCGGGGCGAACGGCATCCTCGGAGTGGGGCCGGCCGTGTATGACTGCGGCGACGCGTGCATTCCGGGAGCCGGGGCACCACTGCCCGTGTACTACGGCTGCGCAACGACTTCCTCTTGCGTCGCGGAGAACGTACCCCTGACGGCACAGCTTGCGAACACGGCAACCCTGTTCGCGACCGACAACAACGGCGTCATCGTGGAGCTTCCGGCGGTGGGGACGACCGGCCAGCTTACGGTCGCCGGATCGCTGGTGTTCGGCATCGGCACAGAGGCCAACAACGCGCTCGGAGCAGGCGTGACGGTACTTGAGGCCAACACAGTTGGGGGTAACTTCGGCTACGTCACGGCAACTATCAACGGCAACGGGCTCGTCGGCACGAGCTATCCGGACAGCTATATCGACAGCGGCTCGAATGGCAACTTCTTTGTCGACTCCGTGACCGCGATCCCTCAGTGCACCAACCCAAATCCTCCGCCGGCGACTACCGGCTTCTACTGCCCCCCGTCGACGCTGAATTTCACCACCACGCTGACTGGCACGAACAATGTGCCGACCCCGTCGGAACCGTTCAGCGTTGCCAACGCGACTGACCTGTTCACCACCAATCCCACGTTCGCGGCGTTCTCCAATCTCGGTGGCACCAACGGCGATCCGCAGTCACTGGACCTCGGCCTCGCTTTCTTCTACGGTCGCCACGTGTACACGGCTGTTGAGGGCGCAACTGTCGCCGGCAACGCGGGCCCGTTCTACGCGTTCTGACAGGCACTGAACCGCGCGCTGCTGACAGCGCGCCACCACCCTCCCCGTACCGCCTTAGCTTGGGTCACAAGCTGAGGCGGTGCGCCGTGGCATCATAGGCGGATGAGCGTATTGCAACGAATCGCGGCGGCCGCGCTGGCGCTGCTGCTTGTCTTGACCGCATACGGCCTGTGGACCACGCGCGCGCCACCGCTGACCGCTGCCCAGGCGGTGCGGACGCCGGCGAGCGCTGGCACGCCCGCCTCGGGCGCCGTGCCGGTGATCGACGAGAACACCTTGCTCACCGCGCAGCGTCTCGCGCGCCTCGCCAACACGCCCGAGGAACTGCCGTTCGCGAAACAGGCGGTGCAGCTTGCCGACGATGAGCTCGATCTGGCCTTCACCGCCGCCATGCGCCACCTCGAGGCGCATCCGCCGGTCTTAAGTGCCGCGGCCCTCAGCATCCAGCAGCGCCTGCAGGGCGCGCAGAAGGAGCTCGACGGCGATAACCAGGACGTCAAGCGCCTCACCGCGGCGCTCGCCGCCGCCAGGGACGCGGACAAGCCCTCGATCCAGGATCGCCTCGAACTCGCCCAGTCCCAGGCGGAGCTGAACCGGGACGAAGTCCAGCAGGCCAACGAGGATCTGCTGCAGGCCGGCGGCAACGCCCATCAGCGCATCCAGATGATGCAACANNCGGCCGCGTGCGCGTGTGGCTCACGCTGCGCGACAAGCACCGCTTGCTCGCCGACGCGCAGCGTCAGGTCCGTGAGAGTGCCGAGCAGCTTACTGTGGAGCGCAAGCAGATCGCCGCCGAACTCCAAGCGAGCAAGGCAGCGCTGGCTCAGCCGGCAGCCAGTGCCGCTCACCAGCCGCCCGCCCCGGCGAGCCGGCCGGGCGCGAACACCGCGGGTGCGCCTGCGGGACTTCTGACGCTCACGCGGCAGGTCGCGGCCGAACAGAACCGGCTGACGCTGCGCGATCAGCGCATCACCGCGCGCCAGCGCATCGCCAGCATCTATCAGCAATGGGATGGCGTGGTCGCGGCAGAGGGCCGCCTCATTCTGCACGCCTGCCTTGCGGGCACCGCGCTGGTACTGGGCGCCCTGCTGCTGCTGTTGTTTGCGGATCGCTGGCTCGAACGGCTGCTCGGTCGCGCGCCCATCGACCGGCGTCAGCTCGGGACCCTGCGCAGCCTCATTGGTGTCGCGCTGCAGATCGGCGGCGTGGTGGTGATTCTGCTGGTGCTGGTCGGGGTTCCCGCGCAGCTCGGTACCATGCTCGGTCTCGCTGGTGCGGGCCTCACGGTGGCCCTGAAGGACTTCATCGTCGCCTTCGTCGGCTGGTTCGTGCTCATGGGCAAGAACGGCGTGCGGCTGGGCGACTGGGTTGAGATCAACGGTGTGAGTGGCGAGGTCATCGAGCTCGGCATGTTCCACACCGTGCTGCTGGAGACCGGCAACTGGACCGACGCGGGCCATCCCACCGGCCGGCATGTGACCTTCACCAACAGCTTCGCCATCGAGGGGCACTACTTCAATTTTTCGACCACCGGGCGGTGGCTGTGGGATGAGATCTCGGTGGCGGTGCCATACGGCAAGGATGCGCACGCGATCGCGGCTGCCATTGAAAAGGAAGCCGTGGCGGCCACCGCCGACAGCGCCGGCGAGGCCGAGGCGGAGTGGCGGCGAGTCTCGAAAGGCCCGCGCGATGCGAACGTCTCCGCCGAGCCGGCCGTGGCCGTGCGCCCGACCGGTGGCGGCGTGGAGATCGCGGTGCGGTACGTAACCCGTGCCAGCGAGCGTCTCGCGGTGCGCGCGCGGCTATACCAGGCGGCGGTGCAGCTGCTCGCTCAATGAGCACCCGCATGCCTGCTCTGTTCGTCGGCCATGGCAACCCGATGAACGCCTTGAGTCGCAACGACTGGACGCGCGCCTGGGCCGAACTCGGTGCCCGACTGCCTGCGCCGCGCGCGGTGCTCTCGGTCTCGGCTCACTGGTACCTGCCCGGGACGCGCGTCACCGCGATGTCAGCGCCCCGCACCATCCATGACTTCGGGGGATTCCCGCGCGAGTTGTTTGCGGTGCGCTACCCGGCGCCAGGGGACCCCGAACTTGCGCGGCGCGTTCAGGCGCTACTCAGGCCCCTGCCGGTGCAGGCCGATCAGAGCTGGGGCCTGGATCACGGCACCTGGTCGGTGCTGTGTCACATGTACCCGCAGGCCAACGTGCCGGTCGTGCAACTGAGTATTGATGAGACTCAGCCCGGGGGCTTCCATCATGAGATCGGCATAAGCCTGCGGGCGCTGCGCGAGGAGGGAGTCCTGGTGCTGGGCAGCGGCGACGTGGTGCACAACCTCCACACTTACGCGTGGGGCCGGCACCCGCGCGAGCCCTATGACTGGGCGCTGCGCTTTGAAACGGCGGTGCGCCGGCAGCTTGAAACCCGCGATACGGACGCGTTGGTAAACTACCTGGCGGGCGGGGAGGATGCGCAGCTGTCGGTCCCGACGCCCGAGCACTTCCTGCCCCTGCTTTACGTTCTGGGTGCGAGTTTTCCGGGTGAGGATCCGGGCTTCCCGGTTACCGGAATGGACGGCGGCTCGGTATCGATGCTCGCGGTGCAGTTCGGCTGAAGCCATCGGGCCGCAGCCGGCCAAAGTCACGCCTTTGGCCGGCGGAAACGGAACCACTGTCCGCCGAAATCGCTTCCTGCGATTTTGGCCGATAGACTAGTAAAATGAATCGACTAGACTCGGTTTTGCAGTTCTTATAAAAGCCTTAACGTTTGTTGAGACGTGTGGCTGTTATGGTACGGGTCCATCCCCGCGGCGCATCGGCGGAAGGAGGCCTGCCTGCTTCCGCACTGGGCGGCGTGTGACCGCGCCGAATGGCGGCGCTTGAATCAACCCGGCATCCAGACGTCTTTGCTGCGACTTAGCTCATGAATGACGAAAACCGTTCCCCTGGCCCCATCCTGAGCGATTCAGGCACGAGGCCCACGTGGCGTGAACGCCTGCTTACCCGGCGCGTGCTCATCATCGTCGCCGTCCTCGTCGGCCTTGCAATCCTGGCGTGGCTCCTGACGCCGAAAGCCTCGCAGGCACCCACTGGACGCTTCAGCGGGGGCGGACCGATGCCGGTGGTGACTGCGACCGCCCGCTCGGGAGATATGCCCATCACGCTCATCGGCCTTGGCACCGTGACGCCGCTCGCCACTGTCACCGTGCAGAGCCAGATCGCCGGCCAGATCATGCACATCGCCTTCAAGGAAGGTCAGACGGTCAAGGCGGGCGATCCTTTGATTCAGATCGATCCGCGGCCATATCAGGTGGCGCTCGAACAGGCGCAGGGATCGCTGGCGCGCGACAAGGCGTTGCTCGCCAACGCTCATGTCGACCTCGGCCGCTACCAGACACTGTTCTCGCAGGATTCGATCGCCGAACAGCAGCTCGCCACGCAGAAGTCCCTGGTCGTGCAGGACGAGGGCACGGTGAAAACCGACCAGGCGCAGATCGACGCGCAGAAACTGAACCTCACTTACTGCCGCATCGTGTCGCCCATCGCCGGCCGGGTCGGCCTGCAGCAGATAAACCTCGGCAACTACGTAACTGCCAACGAGCCGAATGGCCTGGTAGTGGTCACGCAGCTGCAGCCCATCACGGTGGTATTCACGCTGCCGGAGGATCAGATCCCGCCGCTGCTCAAGCAGCTGCACGCCGGAGCCACGCTGCCGGTGACGGCGTTTGACCGCACCAACACGCACCAGCTCGCCACCGGATCACTGCAGTCCATCGATAGTCAGATCGATACCACCACCGGCACACTCAAGCTCAAGGCGATTTTCCCCAACACCGACGAAAGTCTGTTCCCGCAACAGTTCGTCAACGTCGTGTTGCTGCTCGACACACTGCATGGCGCGACGCTCATCCCGCAGGCGGCCATCCAGCGCGGCGCGCCTGGCACCTACATCTACGTCGTCAACAACGCGGACCAGACCGTGAGCGTACGCAAGGTCACGCTGGGACCCGGGGACGCCACCAACATCGCCATCACCCAGGGACTGACTACCGGTGAGACCGTGGTTACCGACGGCACTGACAAGCTCAAGGACGGCGCCAAGGTACAACTGCGTCCGGCGAAGGGTGCCGCAGACGCCGGAGCCGCCGCGGGCAAGGCTCAGACGCCGGGCCAGGGCCGCGGCGGCAAGAGCCACAAGCCGCCGAGCACTCAAGGCGGCGGGTGAGTCAGCAGCCGGGCACTGCGGCGAGCGGCCTCTAGCGCATGAACCCGTCCCGCATCTTCATACTGCGGCCGGTCGGCACTTCGCTGCTGATGGTGGCGATCCTGCTCGCCGGCATCGTGGCGTACCGCTTCCTGCCGCTGTCAGCGCTACCCGAGGTCGACTACCCGACGATCCAGGTCCAGACCTTCTATCCGGGCGCCAGCCCCGAGGTCATGACCTCCTCGATCACGGCGCCGCTGGAAGTGCAGTTCGGACAGATGCCGGGCCTGAACCAGATGTCCTCCACCAGTTCCGGGGGCGCCTCGGTCATCACGCTGCAGTTCAGCCTGAATCTGAACCTCGACATCGCCGAGCAGGAAGTCCAGGCCGCAATCAATGCCGCCGGCAACCTCCTGCCGTCGGATCTGCCGGCGCCGCCGATCTACGCCAAGGTAAATCCGGCGGACGCGCCGATCATCACCCTCGGCATCACTTCCAAGACGCTCCCCCTGACGCAGCTCGAGGACCTCGCCGACACGCGCATGGCCCAGAAGATCTCGCAGATCGAGGGGGTGGGACTGGTGAGTGTGAGCGGCGGGCAGCGCCCGGCGGTGCGCGTCATCGCCAACGTGCGGGCGCTGGCAGCCTACGGCCTCAACATCGATGACCTGCGCACGACCATTGCCAACGCCAACGTCAATTCGCCCAAGGGCACGCTCGACGGACCGGCGCGCTCCTGGACACTCAATGCCAACGACCAGATCCAAAGTCCGGAGGCCTACCAGGGCATCATCGTTTCCTACAAGAACGGCAACCCGGTGCGCCTGTCGGACGTCGCGCAGGTCGTGAACGGCGCCGAGAATTCCTATCTTGCCGGCTGGGTGAACAACACCCCCGGTATCATCCTCAACGTCCAGCGTCAGCCGGGCGCCAACGTGATCCAGGTGGTGGATCGCATCAAGGCGCTGCTGCCGGCGCTGTCGGCGACGCTGCCGCAGGCGGTGGACGTCGCGATACTCACCGACCGCACCAACACCATCCGCGCCTCGGTGCACGACGTGGAGTTCGAGCTGTCGCTGGCTGTGATCCTGGTGGTGCTGGTGATTTTCCTGTTCCTGCGCAGCATCCCGGCGACCCTCATTCCGAGTCTCTCGGTGCCGCTGTCCCTCGTCGGCACGCTCGCGGTCATGTACCTGGTTGGCTTCAGTCTGAACAACCTGTCGCTGATGGCCCTCACCATCGCCACCGGCTTCGTGGTCGA
>PLEC01000173.1 GCA_003136935.1 Gammaproteobacteria bacterium | reverse complement strand
GGCTCTCGATCTGGAAGACGCCGACGGTGTCGGCCCGGCAGATCATGTCGTAGGTGGCGATGTCGCCCTCCTCGATCTCCTGCATGAGAAGCGGCGCGCGGCCGAGCTTGTGGGTGCCGATGTAGCCGAGCGAGCGGCGGATCGCGCTCAGCATCCCGATGGCGAGGATGTCGACCTTCAGCAGGCCGAGCGATTCGAGGTCGTCCTTGTCCCACTGGATGACGCTGCGCTTATCCATCGTCGCGTTCTCGATCGGCACCAGCTCCTCGAGAAGTCCCGCCGCGATCACGAAGCCCCCGACATGCTGTGACAGGTGCCGGGGAAAACCTGGCATGGCGACCAGCTCGTGCGCCAGCGGCAGCAGCCGTGACAACCACGGGCTCTGCGGATCAAACCCCGCCTCGCGCACACGCGCCGTAATCTGCGTGCTCCCGTCCCACCACTGCATGACCTTTGCGAGGCGCGCGCTCTCCTCGGGCGTCAGCCCAAACACCTTGCCCAGGTCGCGCAACGCGCTGCGTGGCCGGTACATGATGACCGTCGCGGCGAGTGCGGCGCGCTCACGTCCGTACTTCCCGTAGACGTACTGCAGCACCTCCTCGCGGCGCTCGTGCTCGAAGTCGATATCGATGTCGGGTGGCTCGTTGCGCTCGCGCGAGATGAAACGTTCGAAGAGCATCGCCGCGCCACGCTGCGGGTCGACCGAAGTGACCCCTAAGCAGTAGCACACGCGCGAGTTGGCCGCGGAACCGCGGCCCTGGCACAGGATCCCCCGGCCCCGCGCCCAGGCGACGATGTCGTACACGGTAAGAAAGTAAGGCTCGTAGCCGAGCTCGGAAATGAGCGCCAGCTCATGCTCGATGGCGGTTTGTTCACCCTGCGGCACACCATTGGGCCAGCGCCAGCGCGCGCCTTCCTGCGTGAGGCGGCGCAGGTGGCTGGCCGCGGTCTCATCGGCCGGTACGAGCTCACGCGGGTATTCGTAGCGCAGCTCATCGAGTGAGAAGTGGCACGCGGCGGCAAGCTCCACCGTCGCCGCGAGCAGCGCCTGCGGGTACAGCCGCTTGAGACGTGCGGGCTCGCGCAGGTAGCGCTCGCCGTTGGCGTACAGCCGCGAGCCCACTTGCGTGATCGGCACGCTCAACCGGATCGCCGTCAGCGCGTCCTGCAGGCGCGCCCGCGCCCGCACGTGCATATGCACGTCGCCGCTGGCGATGAGCGGCACGCCGCACTGCGCGCCAATTCCCGTGAGCGCCGCGAGCCGCTCGCCATCGCGCCCATCGCGCAGGAGCTCAACCGCGATCCGCGTTTTCCCGGGGAAACGCTGCGCGAGCCAGGACAGCTCTGCAGACAGCGGCCGTGCCGCCGGCAGCCACAGGATGAAACACCCTTCCATGTCCGCGGCCTCAAGATCGGCGCGCGTGAGGGCGTACTGCCCTTTGTCGGCCGCGCGCCGTCCGCGGGTAATAAGGCGGCACAGCCGGCCGTAGCCACCCCGGTCACTGGCGAGCGCGACGAATTTCAGTCCGCAGCCAAGCCGCAACTCCGCGCCGACGATGAGCTTGATGCGCCGGTTCTTCGCCGCCATGTGCGCACGCACGGCTCCGGCCAGCGAGCATTCATCGGTGATGGCGAGCGCGCTGTAGCCGAGTGCATCCGCCTGCTCCACCAACTCATGCGGATGCGAGGCGCCGCGCAGGAAGGTGAAGTTGGAAAGACAGTGCAGCTCCGCGTACACGGCGCACCGTCACGAACGCAGACGTGATCGCGGGAAAGGCTTTTCGGGGGCGTGCGCGCCAGGGACTGCGCGCCCGCAGCCTCCATGGGTGCGCCGCATGCGGCGCACGGGTGGCCATGGATGGCCACCCAGGGCTTGCGCGCAGCAGGGACTGCGCAGCGCAATGGATTCACGGCGGCCCCGAAAAGCCTTTCCCGCGAGCGCGGCTGCATTTCGATTGACGTGCTCCATGCGTCATCCGAATACGCCGTGCAAGTACCACCCATGCGGCGCCGCGCGCTCACGAAATACCCACAGCCGCACGCCATGAATGTCGAGCGCGGTGTAGTAATCGCGCGCGATTTCACCGCCATCCCACCAGCCGGTCTCGATGCGCTCCGGCTCACTCACCAGACGCAGCGGTCCGCGCCGCCGCGGCATTCCGTCCCGCACGGCCAGCCGCTGCGGCGTCGGGAGTAACCACAGGGGGCGACGCAGCGCCGCGGCGGAAAATTCCGGAGCAAGCCCGGGTGCTGCGCGCCGCGTGCGCGCCACCGGCGGCGGCCCGGTAACCGCCCAGGCGCTTTCCGGCCGATGCCCTTCGAGGAGCGTGAGTCCCTGCACGGCCTCAGGACCTGAACGTGCGCGCAGCCGCTCGATGAGTCCGTACGTTTCCCTGCCCGCATCGCCGCCGTGCTCGCCGGGTTGCCACAGTGCGGCCGGCCCCGGCACGTATGGCACCAGGGTCGAGGCACGCAGCTCGCAGGCACGCACCGGTTCCGGCAACTGCAGCGCGCGCAGCTGCGCGCCGAGGAGTTCACTCAGGCGCTGCGCATCGGTGAACGGTGAGGCGAGCCGTAGCACGCAACAGGTCACCGGCGTCTGCCGGTGTGTCAGCCGGCATTCGAGCTCCAGCACACCGCATTGGCGCGATCGCAGAAATGCCCCCAGTTCAGCGAACAGCGGGGCGAGCGCGGCCAGCAGCCGCTCATGGCTTTGCAGCTCGCAGTCCAGCTCCCGGCGGCGGCGAAAACGCGCCCGCACTTGATGCGCGGCGCGCACATCCGGCGTACGTCCCATGAGCGCATCGAGCATCGTGAGTTGGGCCGCGCCGAAGCGGCGCGCGAAACCGGCGCGCGGCAGACGCAACACGGCGCCAATGGTGCGCACGCCCATGCGCTTCAGACGCGCCAGCGTTTCGTTCGGCCAGCGCAGCGCACTTAAAGGGAAAGGCGCCAGTTGCCCGGTGAGTTGTGCTGGATCCAGGATTTCGAGCGGCTTGCCGGCGCGGGCCGCGATGAGCGCCGCCAACGGCGTGGGCGCGAACGCGAGCACTGGCTGAACCTTAAGATGCAGGCACTCCTGCGTAAGAGCCGCGCGCAGGCCCGCCACACCCGCGAACAGGTGCAGACTCCCCCGCACTTCCAGCAGCAGACCATCCGGCGGTGCCAGACTCACCCGCGGCGTGAACCGCTGGGCGCGCTCGGCGAGACGGATGAGCCTTTCCTCATCAATCCCGGCAAGGTACGCACCCGCCCACAGCTCGTGCGCCTGAGCCGGGATAAAAGGTGAGCGGGTCACCTCGCGCAGCGACGGGCGCGTGACTTCGGTACGCTCGCGAGCCGGCGCGGGCAACCCTGCAGATGGCGGCGTGAGTGAGCGCATGCGCAGTTACGCCAGCAGGTTCAGATCGACGGTACCGTGAACGCCCCGGCCCTTCAGCAGCGTAATGCGCACGCCCGCGGCGCACGGCTCGAGACTTAAGCGCAAAACCGCGGCGGAAGGCTCCCGCATCGCGCGCCGTGGACGAAACAACACACCCAGAGTGCGGCCGCGCTCGGCGGCCAGCTGCAGACGACGAATTTCGCGCGGTTGCGGCTGGCGCGCCCAGCCAAGCGCTGCGTCACAGGCACCCGAGCCGAGCGCCTGCTCGAGAGCCCACAACGGGCGCGCGCCGTTCACCACCGCCACGCGATCGAGTGCGACTCCCCGGGACACGAGTGCCGGTGCAAAGGGCATGAGGGGAGGTGCGACCCATACGCACCAGCGCGCTGCCACGGCGTGCGTCAGCGCGGCAAGCGCCGGCAACAGGAGATCAAGCTCCCCACTACCGAAACGGGCGAGGAGGATCTCGATCAGGCCGATGCGTGGCCAGCCTTTTCCGGGCAGCTGCCCATCCAGGGCCGCAAAGCCAGTGGGCAGCACCTGCAGTGGGGCGGCGCTGCGGCCGCGCCAGACGGCCGGGTGCTCGAGCAGGCGAGCCAGTTTCGGATTGATGCCCATGACAGCTCATGAGAATTCACATCAAACCGCTCGCGCGGCCCCGGCGCACGACGCCCACCACAATGCCCTCGATGAGCAGCGGCTCCTTTTTCAGATCCACCTTGATCGGCTCGAAAGCGGTGTTCTCGGGCAGCAGCCACACTACGGAGCCTTCCTGGCGGTAGCGTTTTACGGTGACCTCATTCTCCAGGCGCGCCACCACAATCTGGCGGCTGCGAACTTCGGAGGTGCGGTGCACTGCAACCAGGTCCCCGTCGAGGATGCCGGCATCTTTCATGCTCATGCCGGTCACCTTCAGCAGGTAGTGCGGCCGAGGCTGAAACAACTCCGGGTCGATCGCGAGGCGCGCCTCGAAGTTCTCTTCGGCGAAAATCGGTTTGCCGGCAGCCACCCGCCCGATGAGTGGCAGGCCTATCTGTTCGCGGATGGTGTCCTTCAGCTGGATCCCCCGCGAGGTGCCGGGCACGAGTGCGATCACGCCCTTGCGGGCCAGGGCGCGTAAATGCTCCTCGGAGGCATTGGCCGAACGAAAACCCAGCTCGTGAGCGATCTCGGCCCGCGTCGGCGGCATGCCGGTATCGGAAATGAATCGCTGGATGAGACGCAGGATCTGAGTCTGGCGGGGGGTAAGGTCGGACATTTTCGTCACCTGGCTGTTTATATATACAGTTACTGTGATTATATCCAGTTTATGGCCTGCGGCAAGAGACTCGCAGCCAGCGGTGCACGGCGGCCTGACCGGGCCATGACATGACATCGATCAAGGCAACTTGCTGCGGACGGAATGCCACGCCTGACAACTGACTTGAAGGAGCGATTAAAAAAACTTAAGGAACCTGCCCGCGGAGGGTCAGCGCACCCCCCCGCCACTCGCGAGCTTGCCACCGATGATACGCACCCGAAAATCCCTGTCTCAAACGCCACCACCTGTTTGCAAACACGCGCCGCGGCATGTGCACCCTGAGGCTGATACACTGTCGCGTTCAGAAGACAAGTCATGTGTTTGTAGTTGCATTCAGGCGGTAAATTTGGTGCAGTTGCGCGCGGCGAATCGGCGGGTCGTAGCTTGCATGCCGGCGTCGCATCGGTTATCAGGACATCCCGAATCAACAACCCAGAAGGGGACGTGTATGAAGTTCGCGAGCGTTGTGAAGATTGCTGCCGCGGCAGCGGTGATTGGACTTGCTGGTTGCACGGATCTGAAGCCTGTCAATGCGGAAATGGCTGATCTGAAGGCCCAGCTGGCCAAGGCCCAGGGCGACGCTTCGGCGGCCAAGAGCGAGGCCGATCAGGCGAACGCTGCGGCTGCTTCGGCCAGCCAGTCGGCCAGCGGCGCGCAGAGCACCGCCAACCAGGCGTTGGCTGCTTCTCATGCCAGCCAGTCATGTTGCGATGCGACCAACGAGAAGATCGACCGGATGTTCAAGCGGTCGGTCTCCAAGTAAGTCAGGTCTTACGTGACGTCAAAACGCCGCGCAGATGCGCGGCGTTTTTTTTGAGCGCGCCGCCGGCGAGTTCGCACTAGACGAGCGGTTGGCCTGCCGAAAGCGCCGCAGGCGACTTTCGGCCAATTCAATAGCGCACCAGCGCCGAGCCCCAGGTAAAGCCGCCGCCGAAGGCCTCCAGAAGCAGCAGCTGGCCGCGCGTGATACGCCCGTCGCGCACCGCGACGTCGAGTGCCAGCGGTACCGAGGCCGCCGAGGTATTGCCGTGCTCCTTCACGGTCAGGATCACCTTCTCCATCGGCAGGTCCAGCCGGCGTGCCGTTGCCTGGATGATGCGGATGTTCGCCTGGTGCGGGACCAGCCAGTCGAGCGCCTCCTTATTAAGCCCGTTCGCGGCGAGGGTCTCTTCCACCGACTCCCCGAGCTTGATCACGGCGATCTTGAAGACCTCGTTTCCCGACATCGTGATCTTGAGCTTGGGCGCAAAACCCTTGGAAACGCCGCTGGCGCAGCACAGCAGATCCTTGTACTGACCGTCGGCGTGCAGGTGCGTGGAAAGTATCCCGGGCGCCTCACTCGGCTCGAGTACCACGGCGCCAGCCCCATCGGCGAATAACACCGCGGTGCCGCGATCGCTCCAGTCGGTGATACGGGAGAGGGTTTCCGAGCCGATGACCAGCGCGCGCCTGGCTTCCCCGCAGCGCACGTACTTGTCCGCGATCGACAGGGCGTACATGAATCCCGCGCAGGCAGTCTCGACACTGAAGGCCGGCCCTCCCCGGCATCCCAGGCGCTGCTGCAGCAGCACCCCGCAGTTGGGAAACACCAGGTCCGGGGTGGTCGTGCCGAAGGCGATGTAGTCGACATCAGTGGGCGCGATGCCAGCGGCATCCAGCGCACGGCGCGCGGCTACTTCGGCGAGATCAACCGTAGTCTGTCCGTCCGCCGCGATGTGACGGCGTTCGATTCCGGTACGGGTGCGAATCCACTCGTCGGTGGTGTCGACCATCTTCTCCAGATCAAAGTTGGTGATGACCTTTTCGGGCAGGTAGGAGCCCGTGCCGGTGATACGCGAATAAATCAACTGGCCGCTCCTTGCGCCTGCAGCGCGTGCGCAATGTGCTCGGTGAGTCCGCGGCGCGCCGCAAGAGCCGCGGTGCCGATCGCGCGCGAGAAGGCAACACTGTCGGCACGACCGTGGCTTTTTACCACGATCCCGGCGAGGCCCACCATGCAGGCGCCGTTATAGCGGCGCGGATCGAGGCCGGCGGCGGCGCGGCGCAGCACCGGGCGTGCAATGAGACCGGCAACGCGGGCGGCCCACGAGGCCTGAAATTCCTGCCGCATGCGGTCGGCGATCAGGCCGGCGACACCCTCCATGGTCTTGAGCGCAACATTCCCCGTGAACCCGTCGGTCACGACGACATCGACGGCGCCCGAGAAGATGTCGTCACCCTCCACAAAGCCCACGTAATTGAGCCCGGTCTGCAGCAGCAGCGCGTGCGCGGACTGCACCACTTCGTGGCCCTTCATGTCCTCCTCGCCGATATTCAGCAGGCCAATGCGTGGTGCGGCCAGGCCGTAGACGTCGCGCGCGATAATGGTTCCCATGGCGGCGAACTGCCGCAGCTGCTCGGGTGTCGCCTTGGTGTTGGCGCCCAGGTCCAGCATGTGCGTGTGGCCGTGCGCCGCGGGGATCGGTGAAATGATCGCCGCGCGTTCCACTCCAGGCAGCGTCCGCAGCACGAAGTGCGCGATGGCGGTGAGCGCGCCGGTGTTGCCGGCACTCACCGCCGCGCAGGCGCGTCCCTCATGCACCAGGTCGATCGCGACCCGCATTGAGGAGTCTTTCTTGTGTCTTATGGCCTCGCGCGGCTTGTCGTCCATCGCCACCACCTGCGAGGCGGGGACCGCGATGGCCCGCTCCCGGGTTGCGGCGGGGAGCGACGCCAGCGTCGTGCTGAGCAGCTGCCCATCCCCCACGAGCAGCACGCGCAGCTCCGGGTCGTCGGCCAGCGCACGCAATGCGCCGGCAACGTACTCGTGCGGCTCGGAGTCGCCGCTCATCACATCGATTGCGATCGGCAGCACGCAGGCCCTTCTTAGGTCCGGCGCAGGACTTGCGGGGCTATTCTTTGTCCTCGGTTCCGGCGGGCTTTTCGATCACGCGCTTGCCACGGTAGAAACCGTCCGGCGTGATGCGATGCCGCAGATGCGTCTCGCCGGACTGCGGGTCGACAGACAGCGCCGGCTTCGCCAGCGAGTCGTGCGAGCGGCGCATGCCGCGGGTCGAGGGCGTCTTGCGGCTTTTTTGAACGGGCATATATCAGCTCCTCAGATCCAACTTAAAGCACTCTAACGTTTCAACAGGTCGCCAAGTCGCGCAAACGGCTTGTGGGTCTCGCCCGCATGCTCGCTCTTCGCGGCAGGCGGCGCCGCCGCCACCGCGCAGTCATCGCCCTGCCCGTGCAGCGGCACGATGGGCAGGGTCAGCAGCAACTCCTCCGTGACGATCTCGCCGATCCCGATCCGGCCTCCCGGGGCAAGCATCGTCTCGAGGTCCGCGGGCACCTCGCCGGCCTGCGCCTCCGATCCCAGCAGTCCCACCCGCACCCGTGTATCGATCGGGATCTCCAGTGGCCGCATGCACCGCTGGCATTCCAGTATCGCCGTGCCCTTCATCGTGAGCTCGGCCACGGCGACTCCCCGCTGGCGCGCGAAATGCGCACGCCCGCCCACCTGGCCGCCAACGCCCGCGAGCAGCGTGCGCAGGCCGGTCAGTTCGGCGAGCGGGACAGCAAAGTCGACGTCGGCTCCGCCATCGGCCAGCCGGTCGACTTCGAGTGGACTCGACCAGGGCGACGACATGGGGCGCGTATAATAGGTAGCGACCCGTTCCAAGTCAAAGTCGGATTTGGGGCTAAGCCATTGTTTTCCCGCGTGCAACCGCCCCTCATCCTCGCCTCGACATCCGCGTACCGGCGCGAGCTTCTCCTGCGGCTGCGGCTACCGTTTGAAGCACTGCCCCCGGGGGTCGCCGAAGGGCGGGTAAATGGCGAGTCCCCGGCGGATCGGGCGCTGCGCCTCGCGTACGAAAAAGCCCAGGCGATCGCGAGCGCCCACCCCGATGCCATCGTCATCGGCAGCGATCAGGTGGCACAGGCCGGTGAGCGGCAACTCGACAAACCCGGCGATGCGCAGCGCTGCAGCGAGCAGCTCGCATTACTCAGTGGCGGCACGGCGCACTTCTACACCGCGTGCGCCGTGGTGGGCGTCAACGCCGGGGTCCGCCAGGCGCATGTCGACACGACCACGGTGCTGCTGCGCACGCTCAGCGCTGATGAGATCGAGCGCTACGTCGCGAGCGAACGCCCGTTCGACTGTGCGGGAGGCTTCAAGGCTGAAGGCGCCGGCATCGCGCTCTTCGAGCGCATCGAAAGTCAGGATCCGACCGCACTCATCGGCCTGCCGCTCATCTGGCTCGCGGGCGCGCTGCGCGCCGTGGGCCTGCCGGTGCCTTAGCGCCACCGCGACCGCCACGGGCTGTGGTGCGCGGCCTCGTGCCTGAGCGCCGCTTGTTGGTATCGAGCTCATCGAGCACGGCGGCGAGATCCGGCGGCAACGGCGTGTTGACGCTGAACTCCCCGCCCTGCGGCCAGGTGAAACTCACGCTGTGCGCGTGCAGGAACATGCGCTTGAGCCCCAGCGCGCGCATCGTCTCGTTAAAGGCCGCGTCTCCATACTTTTCATCGCCCGCCACCGGATGGCCGGCATGCTGCGCGTGCACCCGGATCTGGTGCGTGCGGCCGGTCTCGAGCATGACCTCAACGAGTGTTGCCTTGTTGCCGAAGAACTGCACCGGACGGAAGGCACTCACCGAGGCCTTACCCCCGGGCGCAACGCGCACCGTGCGTTCGCCGCCGACGCGCGTGTCGGTGCGCAGCGGCGCATCGATGCGCTTGGCCCCCAGATCCCACGGCCCCCGGAGCAGCGCGAGGTAGCGCTTCTCGAAGCCGTCCTCGCGCAACAGCGCATGCAGGCTGCGCAGCGCACTGCCGCGGCGTGCGATGAGCAGGCAGCCACTGGTATCCCGGTCGAGGCGATGTACGAGCTCGAGGGACTCATCGGGCCTGAGCGCCCGCAACGCCTCGATCACCCCGAAACTGATACCGCTGCCGCCATGCACGGCGATCCCGGCGGGCTTGTCGATGACCA
>PLEC01000014.1 GCA_003136935.1 Gammaproteobacteria bacterium | reverse complement strand
TGAAGGGTTGGGCGGAGCCGAAGGTGATTGTGCGTTTCTGGATCATCTCGCTGCTGCTGGTGCTTGCCGGGCTGGCGACGCTGAAACTGCGATGAGTACCGCTACCAACAATGCGCCTTACGCGGTGATCGCCGGCCTTGGGACCACCGGTCTGTCCTGCGCGCGCTACCTGCACGCGCGCGGCTGGCGGCTCGCCGTCACCGATACGCGTGCGACTCCCCCGAAACTTCCCGAACTCACCGCCCTCGATGCGCGCATCCCGGTGCGGCTGGGCGCACTTGACCCGCGCCTGCTCAAAGATGCGCTGTGCGTGGTGGCCTCCCCGGGGCTCGCGCTGAGCGACGAGTTCTTCGCGCAGGCGCGGCGCCTGGGCCTTGAGATCGTGGGCGACATCGAACTCTTCGCGCGCGCGGTTGCGGCTCCGGTCGTGGGCATCACCGGCACCAACGGCAAGAGCACGGTCACGACGCTTGTGGCGCGCATGGCGGAGCGCGCGAACTTGCGCGTGCGGGTCGGCGGCAATCTCGGCGAGCCGGCGCTGGATCTGCTGCACGCCGGCACGCAGCTCTACGTGCTGGAGCTGTCGAGCTACCAGCTGGAGACCACCAGCACATTGCAATGCAAGGCGGCGACGGTACTCAACGTCACGCCCGATCACCTGGATCGCTACGTCTCGCTGGCGAGTTACGCGGCCGCCAAGGCCCGCATCTTCGCCCGCTGCGACACGGCGGTGATCAATCTCGACGATCCGCTCATCGTCGCCATGCCAAAGAGCGCGCGCCGCACCTTAAGTTTCTCGCTGCGAGCGAGCATCGGCGCCGACTACGCGGTGGCGACGCACAGCGGGGAGTGGTGGCTGACACGCGCGCACGCGCCGCTGCTGCCGCTCGCCTCCCTGAAGATCAAGGGGCTGCATAACGCCGCCAACGCACTCGCGGCGCTTGCGCTTGGCGAAGCGCTTGAGCTGCCACTGCCCGGGATGCTGGAGGAGCTGAAAACCTTCCCCGGACTTGCGCACCGCTCGCAGTGGGTGGCCGAGGTGGGCGCCGTCACCTACATCGATGATTCCAAGGGCACGAACGTCGGCGCAACGCTCGCCGCGGTCGCTGGCCTCGCGGGTCCCCTGGTGATGATTTTAGGCGGCGAAGGCAAGAACCAGGACTTCTCGCCACTAGCCGCGGCGTTTCGCGGCAAAGTGCGGCACACGGTCCTCATCGGGCGCGATGCGCCGCTCATCGAGCGCGCGCTCGCGGGCGTGTGCACGCTTGAGACCTGCGCCACGCTGCCCGCGGCGGTGCAGGCCGCCGCGCGGGCGGCAC
The DNA here is from genome assembly GCA_003136935.1 of Gammaproteobacteria bacterium. Classification (GTDB taxonomy): domain Bacteria; phylum Pseudomonadota; class Gammaproteobacteria; order Steroidobacterales; family Steroidobacteraceae; genus 13-2-20CM-66-19. Next base: position 12,405 of record PLEC01000014.1, on the reverse strand, counting down.
AGCCGGGAGACACGGTGCTGCTCTCGCCGGCCTGCGCGAGCCTCGACATGTTCAAGGACTACGCCCAGCGCGGTGCGGTGTTCGCGCAGGCAGTGCAGGAGCTCGCGGCATGAGCACCGCCAGCTCCCTCATGGGCTTTGCCCGCTCGAGTGCCAGGAACGGTGCCGTACACCTCGACTCGGTGACCATCGCGCTCGCGCTCGGGATCGTGCTCTTAGGCCTCGTGATGGTCACCTCGGCGTCGGTGTCCATCGCCAGCCAGGAGACCGGGCAACCCTTCTATTACCTCGAGCGGCAGCTGCTGCTGACGCTCATCGGCGCCGGGTGCGCGGCACTGATGTTTTGCGTGCCGACGCAGCTGCTGGAGCGCGCGGCGCTGCCGCTGCTCGCGATCGCGGTGGCACTGCTGGTGTTGGTGCTGGTGCCGGGACTCGGGCACCTCGCCAAGGGCGGCCGCCGCTGGCTACAGCTCGCGGGCCTGAATTTTCAGGTGTCGGAGCTCGCGCGTGTACTGGTGCTCATTTTCATCGCCAGCTACGCGGTGCGCCGCGAGGAGCAGCTGCGCGAGTCCTTCGTGGGGCTGGTGAAGCCCTTAGGGCTGTTGCTGTGTCTGGGGGCGCTGCTGGTCCTGGAACCGGACTTTGGCGCCGCCACGGTGTTGTTCGCCACCGGCTTTGGACTGTTGTTTCTCGCCGGCGCGCGCCTGCGCTACGTGATTTCGATGACGGCGGTCGCGGCGGCTTTGTTTGGACTGCTGACGGTCACCTCCGGCTACCGCATGCGCCGCCTGACGGGGTTCATGGATCCGTGGTCGCACCCTTTCACCAGCGGCTTCCAGCTGACCCAGTCGCTCATCGCCATCGGCCGTGGCCAGTGGTTCGGCGTGGGACTCGGCGACAGCGTGCAGAAACTCTTTTACCTCCCCGAAGCCCACACCGACTTCCTGTTCGCGGTGCTGGCGGAGGAGCTGGGCCTCATCGGTGTGGTGCTGACGCTGACTTTGTTCCTGCTGCTGGTGTGGCGCAGCTTCCGCATCGCGCGGCTCGCCGCCGACGCGGGGCTGAAGTTTCCGGCGTATCTCGCGGCCGGCTTCGGCCTGTGGGTGGGCATCCAGGCGTTCATCAACATCGGCGTCAACATGGGCGTGTTGCCCACCAAGGGCCTGACGCTGCCGCTCATGAGCTACGGTCGCTCGAGCCTCATCGTGGCGCTCGCCTGGGTGGGGCTGCTGCTGCGCGTGTATCACGAAGCCATGCGTGAGCAGCGTGGCTCTGCGACCGTGCGCGCGGGTAGCCTCGGCGCACGGGGCGACGCATGAGCCGTCCGGTACTCATCATGGCGGGCGGCACCGGCGGGCATGTGTTTCCGGCGCTGGCGCTGGCGCGCCTGCTGCGCGAGCAGTCCCTCGAGGTCGTGTGGCTGGGTACTTGCCGCGGACTCGAGGCGCGCGTCATCCCCGCGGAGGGAATTCTCCTCGAGCGCCTGTCGGTGGGCGGATTGCGTGGCAAGGGCGCACTCACCTGGCTGGCCGCGCCGTTTCGCTTAAGTGTGGCGCTGGCGCAGGCGCTGTCGGTCATGTGGCGCCATCGGCCGATCATCGTCGTGGGTCTTGGCGGCTTCGTCTCAGGTCCCGGCGGGATCGCCGCGTGGCTCACGCGCCATCCGCTCGTGATCCACGAACAGAACGCCATCGCGGGGTTCACCAACCGCTGCCTTGCGCACCTTGCACGCCAGGTGCTGGAGGCATTCCCCGGCAGCTTCGGCCCCGGCGTTCACGCGCGCGTCATCGGCAATCCGGTGCGCCGTGATATCAGCGCGCTGCCGCCGCCGGCGGCGCGCTTCGCCGGCCGCACCGGTCCGATTCGGATCCTGGTGATCGGCGGCAGTCAGGGCGCGACGCGCCTGAACGCGGTGGTGCCGTTTGCACTCAAGCGCCTCTCCGGCTGGCTGTCCTTCGACGTGCGCCACCAGGCGGGCGAGCGCTGGATCGACGCCGGGCGTGCGAGCTACGCGCAGGCCGGCGTGCGCGCCGACGTGCGGCCCTTCATTGAAGACATGGGCGAGGCGTACGGCTGGGCAGACCTGGTGATCTGCCGCGCGGGGGCCCTCACCGTGTCCGAGCTCGCAGCGGTCGGTGTGGCCGCGGTGCTGGTGCCCTTCCCGAACGCGGTGGATGACCACCAGGCGTACAACGCGCAGTACCTGGTGCGCGAAGGGGCCGCGGTGCTGGTCAGCGACCGCGAACTGACCGAGGAGCGTCTCGCCGCGGAGCTGCAGCGCCTGTGCGCCGGGCGCGGCAAGCTTTTGGCCATGGCGGAGCGCGCGCGCCTGCTCGCCAAGCCGCGCGCCGCGGATGAGCTCGCGGCTTCGTGCCTGGAACTTGCACGGAGGGCTGCATGAGCCGCGAGCGACGCACGCTGCCTCCGTCTGTGCCGGTCGAGCGCCGTGCGGCGCCCGAGCGCCGCGATCGCATGCGGCGCATCAACACCATTCATTTCGTGGGCATCGGCGGCAGCGGCATGAGCGGCATCGCGGAAGTGCTGCTGAACCTGGGCTACAAGGTGCAGGGGTCTGATGCCAGGAAGAGCGCGGCGACGCAGCGGCTGACGAGTCTGGGCGCAGCCATCACCATCGGGCACGCGGCGGGCAATATCGCCGGCGCCGACGTGGTGGTCGCCTCCGGCGCCGTGCCGCGCGATAACCCGGAAGTGGAGGCCGCGTTGAGCGCGCGCATCCCGCTGGTCGCGCGTGCGGAAATGCTCGGCGAGCTGATGCGCTTCCGCTACTCGATCGCGGTTGCCGGGACCCACGGCAAGACCACCACCACGAGCCTCATCGCGAGCGTGCTGTCCGAAGGCGGCGAGGATCCAACCTTCGTCATCGGCGGACGCCTGCAGAGCGCCGCCAGCGGCGCGCAACTGGGAGCCGGGCGTTATCTGGTGGCGGAGGCCGATGAGAGCGACGCCTCGTTCACGCACCTGCAGCCGCTCATGGCCGTGGTCACCAACATCGACAATGATCACCTGAGCACCCACGGCGGGGACTTCGGGCTGCTGAAGCAGAGCTTCGTCGATTTCCTCCACAACCTGCCGTTCTATGGCCTGGCCGTGGTGTGCCTGGACGATGAGCACGTGCGCAGCATCGTCGGGGAACTGGGCCGGCCGGTGCTGTCCTACGGCCTGGAGGAGGGCGCGGACGTACGTGGCGGCAACATCCGTCACGCGGGTCTCAAGACCCACTTCGAGGTCACGCGCCGCGGCGGCGCCGCGCTCGAGGTGACGCTGAATCTTCCGGGCACGCACAACGTGCGCAATGCGCTGGCGGCGATCGCGGTGGCGACGGAACTGGGCATCGAGGATGCGGCCATCCAGCGCGCGCTCGCTTGCTTCCAGGGCATTGAGCGGCGTCTGCAGCACATCGCGGAGGTGGTCACTGCGGTCGGCACGGTCACCATCATCGATGACTACGGTCATCACCCGACCGAAGTCGCCGCGACGCTCGAAGCGGTACGTCACGGCTACGCCGGCCGCCGCGTGCTGCTCGCGTTCCAGCCGCACCGCTTCACGCGCACCCGCGATCTCATCGATGATTTCGGCAAGGTGCTCTCGGCAGCCGACGTGCTGCTCGTCACCGAGGTCTATGCCGCCGGCGAACCGGCCATTGCCGGCGCCGACGGCCGTGCCATCTGCCGCGCCGTGCGCAGCCGCGCACACCTGGAGCCGCTGTTTGTCGAGAAGGTCGAAGATCTCGCCGCGGCGCTGAAGGACGTGATCCGCGACGGCGATGTGATCGTGGCCATGGGCGCAGGCAACATCAGCGCGGTAGCCCACGGCCTGTCCCAAGATCTGCCGGCGCTCCTGCCGCCGGGGAGGGCGCCGTGAACGTAGCCCTGGCGCCTGAGTTTTCCAGCCGCGTGCGGCGTGCCGAGCCCCTGAGCCGCCACACCTCCTGGCACGTCGGCGGGCCCGCGGAAGTGTTCTTCAATCCGAGCGACGTCGCCGAGCTTGCCGCGTTTCTGCAGGCGCTGCCTGCGGGCACGCCGATTCACTGGATCGGGCTTGGCAGCAATCTCCTGGTGCGCGACGGAGGCCTCAAGGGCGTCGTCATCAGCACCCATGGCACGCTCGATGTGCTCACCCGCGTGAATGAGACGACGGTGCGCGCCGAGGCCGGGGTCGCCTGTGCGCGCATCGCCAGGCAATGCATCAAGTGGGGACTGGGTCCGGCAGAATTTTTCGCCGGCATTCCCGGCACCCTTGGTGGCGCGCTGGCGATGAACGCCGGCGCCTTCGGCGGGGAGACCTGGCGGCACGTGCTCAGCGTTGCGACCATCGACCGGGGCGGCCACACACGCACGCGCGCCGCGTCCGAGTACGCCATCGCCTATCGGCAGGTCACGGCTCCCGTCCCCGAGGAGTGGTTCATCGGCGCGGACCTTTCTTTCGAGCAGCGCCCCGGCGCACACGCCGACGAGGTGCGCCTGCTGCTCGCGCGGCGCAAGGCGTCGCAGCCGATCGGGGAGTGGAGCTGCGGCTCGGTGTTCACCAACCCGCCAGGGGATCACGCCGCGCGCCTCATCGAGGCGGCGGGACTCAAGGGCTTTCGCATCGGAGATGCGTCGGTGTCGCGCAAGCACGCGAACTTCATTATCAATCACGGCCAGGCGAGCGCGCACGACCTGGAAAACCTGATCGGACACGTGCGCGCAACCGTTGCGCGGGTGCACGGTGTGGCGCTGCATCCGGAAGTGCGCATCGTGGGGGAGCCCTAGCGTGCGCCTGACTTACGAACCGGGGCAGCTGCGCCGCGTGACCGAGGCGCGCGAGTTCGGCCGCGTCGCCGTGGTTTTTGGCGGCGACTCGAGCGAGCGGGAGATATCACTCCTGTCAGGTAACCAGGTGCTCGAGGGACTCAAGCGTCGCGGTGTCGACGCGCATGCCTTCGATCCGCGCGATGCGGCGCTGGCCGCGCTGATCGAGCAGCGCTTCGAGCGCGTATGGATCGCGCTGCACGGGCCGGGCGGCGAGGACGGCACGCTGCAGGGCGCGCTCGAATACCTCGGCGTCCCCTACACCGGCAGCGGCGTGATGGGCTCGGCGATTGGCATGGACAAGCTGCGCACCAAGCGTCTGGCGCTCGCCGCCGGGGTCCCCACCACCGACTACGTGGTGCTGCGCGGGCCTGAGGACTTTGAGCTCGCGGTAGAGCGGCTGCAGCTGCCCATGATCATCAAGCCCGCGAGCCAGGGGTCAAGCGTCGGCATGAGCAAGGTCGAGCGCGCGGCGGATCTGCCGGCCGCCTACGCGGCGGCGGCGCAGTTCGAGACGCTGGTGTTCGCAGAACCGTGGATTACCGGCAAGGAATACACGGTGGGGATTCTCACCGATCGCGCGCTGCCCTCAATCCGCATCGAAACGCCCAAGACCTTCTACGACTACGAGGCGAAGTACTTCCGCGACGACACGCGCTACTTCTGTCCCTCGGGGCTCGTGCCGAGTGTCGAGGAGCATCTCGCGCAGCTCGCGCTCGCCGCCTTCGAGGCGGTCGGGGCATCCGGCTGGGGACGCGCGGACTTCATGATGGATAGCGGTGGCCGGCCGCAGCTTTTGGAAATCAACACCATTCCCGGCATGACCAGCCACAGCCTCGTGCCCATGGCCGCGCGCGCCATCGGCGTCGACTTCGACGAGCTCGTGTGGCGCGTACTCGAGACCAGTTTTGTCCGGCGGCTTGCGCCGGGCACGAAAGTGAAGGCCTGAAGCTAACGATGTTTGCCCGCCCCAGAAAAAACCGCCGTAAGCAATCCGAGCGCAAGTTCCGGCTGCCCGCCGTCAACTGGCGCGCGCTCGGGGTCGGCGCCGGCGCACTCGCCGTGGCGGGGATTGGGGCGGCGCTGGTGATGTGGGCCTTCAACCAGCCCATCGAGACGGTCGCCGTGGAGGGGCGCTTCCAGCGGGTAACGCCGGTGGACGTCGAGCGCGTGGTGAGAACCCAAGTGCACAGCGCCGGCCTCCTGTCGGTGGACCTCGCGGGCGTGCGGCGCGCCATCCACACCCTGCCGTGGGTGGATGCGGTCAGCGTGCAGCGCGCCTGGCCGCGGGGACTCGACGTACTGGTGGTGGAGCAGAGCGCCGCGGCCCGCTGGGGCGAGCGCGGCCTCCTCAACACGCGCGGCGAGCTCTTCGATACCGACGAGCGGCACATTCCGCCGGAGCTGGCGCAGCTCTCCGGGCCCGATGGCAAGGAGTCCCAGGTGGCGCAGCGTTACCTCGCCGCGCAGGGGCGACTGCTGCAGGCCGGGCTGCGCTGCACCGCCATGCGCCTGGACGCGCGCGGTGCCTGGGAATTCGACCTCGCCAACAGGGTGACGGTGCGCCTGGGGAGGCGCCAGGTGGACGAGAGATTCGAAAAATTCATGACGGCCGCGCTGAAGATCGTCACGCAGCGCGGCGAGGACATCGCTTACGTGGATATGCGTTACACCAACGGCTTTGCCATCGGCTGGCGCGGCAACGCCACCCACACCGCGGCGAGTGGGCCACACAATGCTTAAGCGCTCGGAACGAAATCTCATCGTGGGCCTGGACATCGGCACCTCCAAGGTCGTGGCGCTGGTCGGGGAGATCGGCGCCGACGGCTCGATCGAGCTGCTGGGCTTGGGTTCCCAGCCCTCGCGCGGCTTGAAGAAAGGAGTCGTGGTCAACATCGAGTCCACCGTGCAGTCCATCCAGCGCGCGGTGGAGGAAGCCGAGCTCATGGCCGGCTGCGAGATCCACTCGGTGTTCGCCGGCATCGCCGGCAGCCACGTGCGCAGCCTCAACTCGCACGGCGTGGTCGGCGTGCGCGACAAGGAGGTCTCCCAGGGCGATGTCGATCACGTGATCGACGCGGCCAAGGCGGTGGCCATCCCCGCGGATCAGAAAATACTGCACGTCCTGCCGCAGGAATTCATCGTCGACGGCCAGGAGGGCATCCGCGACCCGATTGGTATGTCGGGCGTGCGGCTCGAGGCCAAGGTGCACATCGTCACCGGCGCCGACAGTGCCGCGCAGAACATCGAGAAGTGCATCCAGCGCTGCGGGCTGGAAGTCGACGACGTGGTGCTCGAGCAGCTCGCCTCGAGCTTCGCGGTGCTCACCGAGGACGAAAAGGAGCTCGGGGTGTGCCTGGTGGACATCGGCGGTGGCACCACGGATCTGGCGGTATTCGCCAACGGCGCCATCCGCCACACCGCCGTCATCCCGATCGCCGGCGACCAGGTCACCAACGACATCGCCGTCTCCATGCGCACGCCCACCCAGTACGCGGAGGACATCAAGATCCGCTACGCCTGCGCACTGTCGCAGCTCGCCAACCCTGACGAGAGCATCGAGGTGCCGAGCGTGGGTGAGCGGCCGGCGCGGCGCCTGGCGCGCCAGACACTCGCCGAGATCGTCGAGCCGCGCTACGAGGAACTGTTTGGACTGGTGCGCGAGGAGTTGCGGCGCAGCGGCTTCGAAGAAGTCATCGCCGCCGGCATCGTGCTCACCGGTGGCAGCGCCAAGATGGAGGGCGCGATCGAGCTCGCCGAGGAAGTCTTCCACATGCCGGTGCGCTTAGGGGTGCCACAGGCTGTGCAGGGCCTGAGCGATGTGGTGCGCAATCCGATTTATTCCACGGGCGTGGGGCTCTTGCTCTACGCGCGTGACAACGCCTTGCCCGCGCGGCGCGGGCGCTCGCTGGGAGGGAACGCAAAGTCGGCACTCGACCGCATGCGTTCCTGGTTCCAGGGCAACTTTTGAAGCTGACAGTGCCTTAAGAAGACGATTCAACCAACCACTTGTATTGTGTAAGGAGCGAGAACCATGTTTGAACTGATGGACGCATACAGCCAAAGCGCCGTCATCAAGGTGATCGGTGTAGGGGGAGGTGGCGGCAACGCCGTGGCGCACATGGTCCTGGCCGGCATCGACGGCGTGGAGTTCATGTGCATCAACACCGACTCACAGGCGCTGAAGCACGCCAAGGTGAAGACCGCGCTGCAGATCGGCTGCAACATCACCAAGGGCTTAGGCGCTGGAGCTGATCCGGAAGTCGGCCGCCAGGCGGCGATGGAGGATCGTGACCGCATCGTCGAGCTCGTCGAGGGCTGCGACATGCTGTTCATAACCGCCGGCATGGGCGGTGGCACCGGCACGGGAGCTGCCCCGGTGGTGGCGCAGGTGGCGAAGGAGCTCGGCATCCTTACCGTCGCGGTCGTGACCCGGCCGTTCGAAATGGAGGGCAACAAGCGCAGCTACGTGGCCGACCACGGTATTGCCGAGCTGACCAAGTACTGCGACTCGCTCATTACAATTCCTAACCAGAAGCTGTTGACGGTGTTAGGACCGCAGACCACGCTTCTTGATGCGTTCAAGGCGGCCAACCAGGTGTTGCAGGGCGCGGTGCAGGGTATCGCCGAACTGATCACCCGCCCCGGCCTCATCAACGTTGATTTCGCCGACGTGCGTACCGTGATGGCGGAGACCGGCATGGCGATGATGGGATCGGGTGCGGCGAGCGGCGAGGGCCGGGCGCGCGCGGCGGCGGAGGCCGCGGTTTCCTCCCCGCTGCTCGAGGACATCAACCTGGCCGGAGCGCACGGCATCCTGGTCAACGTCACGGCCGGCATGGATCTGTCGATCGGGGAATTCCAGGAGGTCGGGCAGATCGTCAAGCAGTTCGCCTCCGAGGACGCCACCGTGGTGGTTGGAACGGTGATCGACCCGGAGTTGGCGAACCAGGTGCGCGTGACCGTGGTGGCGACCGGACTTGGACGGCCGGCCGCGGCTGGCCGAGCCCCGCAGAGCCAGATGCGCGAGCGTGACGGCCTGTCGGCGCGCGATTCCCGCGATCTGCGTGGGGAGCCGTCGATGCGCGTGGTGCGACGCGGCGCGCCGCTGTCGAACAGCGACTACGCCGCTCTCGACAAGCCCACCGTGCAACGTCAGCGTGCAGTTGGCGATGGCCTGCAGCCGGCGGCGGATGCCGAGGATGTGCTGGATATCCCGGCGTTCCTGCGACGACAGGCTGATTGATGTGATACGGTAGCGCGCCTTGCTTAGCGCCTTCGGAGGGGCCCCCCTTATCAGGCGGGCCCTCCTGCGATAGGCGCACAAGGCGCGCTGTCATCCGCGGATAGCGGCGCTTCGGGACTCAAGGCAAGCATCAGACAGTATGGTCGGCCAACGCACGCTCAAGAACTCGATTCGCGCCACCGGCGTCGGCCTGCACACCGGCAAAAAAGTGCTCATGACGCTGCGGCCCGCGGCCCCCGATGCGGGGATCGTGTTCCGGCGTACCGACACGGCGAACCCGGTGGACATCAGGGCGCATGCCGAGAACGTCGGCGACACCATGCTCGGGACCACCCTTGGCAAGGGTGAGTCACGCGTCTCGACCGTCGAGCATCTGCTGTCGGCGTTCGCGGGCCTGGGGATCGACAATGCCATCGTCGAGTTGTCGGCGGCCGAAGTGCCGATCATGGATGGCAGCGCCGGGCCCTTCGTGTTTTTGCTGCAGTCGGCGGGCTTCGAGGAGCAGGCGATACCCAAGCGTTTCATTCGGGTGAAGAAGCGGCTGCGGGTCGAGGACGGCGACAAGTGGGCGCAGTTCGATCCCTTCGATGGCTTCAAGGTCAACTTCGAGATCGAGTTCAACCACCCGATCTTCAAGCGCCGCTCGCAGCGCGCCTCGATGGATTTCTCCACCACCTCGTTCCTCAAGGAAGTCAGCCGCGCGCGCACCTTCGGCTTCATGCGCGATCTTGAGACCCTGCGCGCTCGCAATCTCGCGCTCGGCGGCAGTCTCGACAACGCCATCGTGCTGGACGAATTTCGCGTGTTGAACGAGGACGGACTGCGCTACGAGGACGAGTTCGTCAAGCACAAGATCCTCGACGCCATCGGCGATCTGTACCTGCTCGGCCACAGCCTGATCGGCGAGTTCAGCGGCCACAAGTCCGGGCACGCCCTCAACAACAAACTGCTGCGCACGCTGCTGAGCGATACCTCGGCCTGGGAAGAAGTCGTATTCGAGCGCTATCAGGATGCGCCGATTTCCTACACCGAGGCCGCGACGCTGCATCCCCCGGGGGGCTGAGTCCCCCAACGCCGAACGGCCCAGCCTCGCGACACCGCCGCAGCCGGCCAAAGTCACGCCTTTGGCCGGCGGAAACGAAGCTGATGTCCGCGAAAATCGCTTCCTGCGATTTTCGCCAATGGATTAGCGCGGCAGTACCCGCACTTCGACGTTGGTCAGTTCCGGCCCGGCGGCGCGGATATCCGCCTCGACCTCCAGCACCGCATAGCGCAGGCGCGCGGACCAGGCGGGGCTTTCCGCGAAAACCACGAGAATTCCCTGTCGTTCGGTGACTCCGGAAATACGCGCGTGGATTTCGGTGGGCAAGTGCTGCGACAGCCAGGTGAGCCAATAGTTCTGGCGGCTCGCCTGTTCTGTGACGCGCGTCAAGGTAGGTACCATGCGCGTCAGCAGGTCTTTTACAGAATGAGTGCCGGAGGGCGCACGACGTGCCCGACTCCTCATTGGGGCTTTCCCTCGCTTGTTTCGCGACATTTTCTTGTGCATATTGACTTGGCTGCATTTGGGCAAACCCGCCGAAAGGCGGGGACGCAAAGCCACCGGTCTAAAGCGAGGAGCCATGACAGCGGGGTTGCCAGCATGGTACAGTCTTTTTCAAGCAAAACAGGGTGTTCCACACTCGGGGATGGCCGCTTGCGTCTCGTGCCCACCAGGGGTTTAACGAGCGTGGGCCGCACCGCATGAACGTCATTTTTCTGTCCCGACGTAAAGGTAAGGCGCGCCAGCTGAATCTGGGCCGCCCGCTTACGTTAAGTATCATCGGCGGGGTTACCCTCGCCGTGCTGGGCTCGATCTTTGCGCTGGGCCTGCAGCTGGGCCGCGGCAGCCACCAGCGCTCGGTCCTGGGCGAGACGGTGCGCTTCGGGAGCGCCCTGGCCGATCAGAAGCAGCAGATCGCAGATTTAAAGCAGCAGGTGCAGCTGCGCGTCGACGCCATGGCCATGCGCCTGGGCGAGGTGAACGCACACGTTATCCGCATCGACGCGCTAGGTAAGCGCCTCACCGAAATGGCGGACATCGACAGCCGCGAGTTCAATTTCGATCGGGATCCCCCGCGCGGCGGACCCGAGGCCGACGGCGAGGGCGTGAGCGCGCAGATTCCCGACCTCACCCTGATGCTCACGCAGCTCGAGCAGCGGGTGGACCTGCGCGAGTCGCAGTTGTCCGCGCTCGAAAACGTGATTCTCGCGCGCGAGTTAAAAGAGGAGATTCACCCCGAAGGCCGCCCGGTTGCGAACGGCTTTATTTCCTCCTATTTCGGCGAGCGCTCGGACCCGTTCGACGGGCGCGAGGCGTTCCACAAGGGCGTGGATTTCGCCGGCGCCGCCGGCTCCAAGGTTATGGCCGTGGCCGCCGGCGTCGTCACCTGGGCGGGCGAGCGCTCCGGCTTCGGCAAGCTCATCGAGATCAATCACGGCGACGGCTACGTGACCCGTTATGCGCATAACGAACGCACGCTGGTGAGCGTCGGGGAGACCGTGAAGCGCGGCGAGCCCGTGGCGCTCATGGGGTCCACCGGCCGCTCGACCGGACCGCACGTGCATTTCGAGGTCGTACACAACGGCCGCCAGGTCGATCCGCTGTCCTACATCGGGCGCTGACCCGACTCTAACGAGCCTTGAAATCGCGGCGCCCAGAACCAATTGGGCGCATACGGCGTCTATTGGCTACAATACGCCGCTTCCTGACCCGAGGGGCAACCTAAGTGCTTGTCGGGACAAGCATTTTTACCGACCGAGTACCCCTTGCGCCAACTCCTTACCCGCGTTTTCGGCAGTCGCAATGAGCGCATCGTGCGCGGTTACAGCCGCTACGTGCGCGCCGCCAATCAGCTCGAAGCGCAGCTCAAGGAACTCCCCGACGAGGCGCTGCGCGCCAAGACGGACGAGTTCAGGGGGCGCCTGAAAGAAGGCGCGACCCTCGATGACCTCCTGCCCGAGGCGTTCGCGGTGGTGCGCGAGGCCGCGCGCCGCACGCTGAAGATGCGCCACTTCGACGTGCAGCTCATCGGCGGCATCGCCCTGCACAAGGGCATGATCGCGGAAATGCGCACCGGCGAAGGCAAGACGCTGGTGTCGACGCTGCCGGCGTACCTCAACGCCCTCTCGGGCGAGGGCGTGCACATCGTCACGGTCAACGAGTACCTCGCACAGCGCGACGCGGACTGGATGGGACCGGTGCACCGCTTTCTCGGGCTCACCGTGGGCGTCATCAAGAACGCGCAGAGCCAGCCGGAAAAGCGCGCCGCCTATGCCTGCGACATCACCTACGGCACCAACAACGAAT
>PLEC01000007.1 GCA_003136935.1 Gammaproteobacteria bacterium | reverse complement strand
GCCATGGGTGTGCGCGCGGGCGAGCTCGGCCGCGGCGAGCGGCGGGGGGACGAAGGTCTCGAGCGCGAGCCCCTGGGCCTCGACAACCGCCGCCATCAAGCGCAGGTAGTCACCGATCGCCTGCCCGGGCGCGCCGGCTGCCGCCTGCTGCCGCAGGCGCCGGGCGCGCGCGGCGAACACGCTTGCGCGGTCGGGCAAGCGAAGCCGCGGAATTGACCGCTCGGCAAAGGCCTCAATCTGACCGGGATCGAGGATGCGCGGCATGAGTGATCTGTCGGAACCAGGCCCGATGATGCTTCCACGCCCAGCCGGGCGTCACGGTGCCCCGGAGCATGGCGTGCAGCGAGCCCTTCACCCAGATCGCGGCATAGATGTGCACCAGGATTACGCAGGTCAGCACGAACGCGCACACCGAGTGCAGCAGCGAGGCGAGGCGAATCACGCCGACGGAGAAGTAGAGCGAGAAGTAGACACGCCAGATGACGATGCCCGACAGGAGCAGGCCGAGCAGGCAGGCGATGATGACGAAGAACAGCAGCTTCTGTCCGCCGTTGTACCGTCCGACCTCCGGGAGCCGCTCTTCGCGTTTGTTCACCACATCCCGGTACTGCCGCAGCCATTGCCAATCGGCGGGCCGCATGAGGTTCTCGTGCCAGAAGCGGGCAGCGAGGAACACGAATACGATCACCATGAACAGTCCGATGAACGGGTGCAGAACGCGCGTCCACGGACCGCCACCGAAGAAGTTACTGAGCCAGAACAGCGCGGGATGAAACAGCGCGAGTCCCGACAGTGCCGAGAGCACGAAGGTAAGGGCGACCAGCCAGTGATTGGTGCGCTCGCCAGCGCCGTAGCGCACCAGGGTTGCGCGGTGTTCATCATCACTCATGGGCGCAGTTCCGTATTGCGGTTCGGGGGAGGATTCGCTGCGGTCTCCAGTGCCTGCCGTGCGGCCGCCTCGTCGCGCTCATCGACCTCGTTCGGCCCTACGCGCACGAAGTGGAAGAAGCCGGCCAGTGCGGTCAGCGCCATGGCGGCGAGCGCGAGGGGCTTGGTGCTGCCCTTCCACGCGCGCACCAGCAGGCTGATGTGCGGATCGGGCGCCAGCCCGGAGTAGAGCTGCGGTTGATCGGCGTGGTGGAGCACGTACATGACGTGCGTGCCGCCGACGCCCGCCGGATCGTACAGCCCGGCGTGCTCGAAGCCGCGCGACTTCAGATCCACGATGCGCTCGGCGGCGTGCTGCTGCATGTCTTCCTTGGTGCCGAACACCAGCGCGCCGGTCGGGCAGGCCTTGATGCAGGCGGGCTCGAGCCCGACCGCCACGCGGTCCGAGCACAGGGTGCACTTGTAGGCCTTCTTGTCCTTCTTCGAGATCCGGGGAACGTCGAACGGGCAGCCGGTGACGCAGTACCCGCAGCCGATGCAGTTCTCCTCGTGGAAATCCACGATGCCGTTCGCGTACTGCACGATCGCCCCGGGCGACGGGCACGCCTTGAGGCACCCGGGATCCGCGCAGTGCATGCACCCGTCCTTGCGGATCAGCCATTCGAGATCCCCCTTCGGGTTCTCGTACTCGGCAAAGCGCATCACGGTCCACGACCGGTCGGTCAGATCGGGCGGGTTGTCGTAGACCCCGACGTTGGTGCCGATGTCATCGCGCAGGTCGTTCCATTCCATGCACGCGACCTGGCAGGCCTTGCAGCCGATGCACTTGGTCGTGTCGATGAGCTTGGCCACGGTGCCCGTATAGGCGCCCCGCACCTCGGGCTCGGGCATGGTGGTCGCGGATCGCCGGACGATGTCGAGGGATTGCAGGGCCATCTCAGTACCTCTTCGCCTGACTCACAGTTTTTCCACTTTCACCAGGAACGACTTGAACTCAGGCGTCTGCGAGTTGGCGTCACCGACCACGGGTGTCAGCGTGTTGGCAAGAAAGCCCGGCTTGGCGAGTCCCTTGAAGCCCCAGTGAATGGGGATGCCGACCGTGTGCACGGGTTTGCCCTCGACCTTGAGCGTGCGCAGGCGTTTCGTGACCACCGCTACGGCCTTGATGAAGCCGCGATTCGAGGACACCTTCACGTGATCGCCGGCTGCGATGCCCAGCTCTTTGGCGAGCCCCTCGCCGATCTCGACGAACTGCTCGGGCTGCAGAATCGCGTTGAGCCGCACGTGCTTGGTCCAGTAGTGGAAGTGCTCGGTGAGGCGGTAGGTCGTGGCAGTGTGTGGGAACTGCTCGACCTTGCCGAAAGCGGCGCGGTCATCGGCAAACACACGGGCGGCGGGGTTGTTGAGCGAGCGAGCATCTCTGGGGCTCAGCGGGTTGTGGGCGAGAGGGGTCTCGAACGGCTCGTAGTGCTCGGGGAACGGGCCCTCGGCCATGTTGCCGCGCGCGAAGAAGCGCGCAACCCCTTCGGGGTTCATGATGAAGGGCCCCATGCCGAGCGAGGGCTCCTCGTCGACCTTGTAGTCGGGCACGTCCGGGCCGCTCCAGGCGGTACCGTTCCAGGCGATCAGCTTGCGATCGGGATTGAACGGCTTGCCACTCGGATCGCAGGAGGCGCGGTTGTACAGCACGCGCCGGTTCGCAGGCCACGCCCAGGCCCAGCCCAACGTCTGGCCGATACCGGTCGGGTCCGAGTTGTCCCGCCGCGCCATCAGATTTCCCGCGGGCCCCCAGGCGCCGCAGAAAATCCAGCAGCCCGAGAGGGTGCTGCCATCGTCACGCAGCTCGGCAAATCCTGCCAACTGCTCGCCGGCCTTGCGCGTGACGAGGGTTGGGGTCTTGGGATCGGCGAGATCCTTGAGCGCCCGGCCCGAATATTCCCTCGCGAGCTCCTCGGGCGACGGGCTCTTCGGCACCGCGTACGGCCAGGACAGATTCACGATCGGGTCCGGGTACGCTCCGCCTTGGCTGTGGTACATCGTGCGCAGGCGTACCAGCAGCTCGCCCATGATCTGCAGGTCGCTGCGCGCTTCGCCGGGCGGCTCGCCTCCCTTCCAGTGCCACTGCAGCCAGCGTGAGGAATTCGTCAGCGCGCCGTACTCTTCGGCGAAGCAGGTGGTCGGCAGGCGGAAGACCTCGGTGCGGATCTTGCTCGGGTCGACGTCGTTGTGCTCGCCGAAGTTGCGCCAGAACTCGCTCGTCTCGGTGGCGAGCGGGTCCATGATGACGAGGAACTTCAGTTTGGCCAGGGCGCCATTCATCTTGGCCTTGTTCGGCGCCGCGGCCAGCGGATTGAAGCCCTGGCAGATGTAGCCGGTCATCTTGCCCTGGTACATGAGCTCGAAGGTCTGCAGCATGTCGTAGAGCTTGTCGAGCTTGGGCAGGTAGTCGTAGCCCCAGTGGTTCTCCGCCGTGGCCGCGTCTCCCCACCACGCCTTCATTGTGCTGACGAAGAACTTGTTGAAGTTCTGCCAGTAGCTCATCTGGTTTGGTCGCAGCGGCTTGAAGGCGCGCG
>PLEC01000159.1 GCA_003136935.1 Gammaproteobacteria bacterium | reverse complement strand
TAACGCTCGGGGTAGCGCGATCGCCCGTGTCAGGCAACTCCTATGCCCTCAGTGGCTTAGGAGGTCCCTTGGATGCAACCCGGGGAGCCAATTACTTATTTTTCAATTAGATGAAAGTGATATCTCATCTAGATGTTACGGCCCCCGGGCGGCAAGGCGCGGCGGGAGAACGGTCTTAAAGATCTCATCGGATGGCCGACAGCGCGGCTCTGCCTCAACCAGGGAGCCATCTCCTTATTTTTCCTGCACGTCCGCCTAATCGCCTATTCTTCGACCCGATTGCGTGCTTCTTGCCGTGATGTAGACATGCCATCCTCACACGTCATTCCGAAAGCCGGCACGGGCTGACGAGATGCGTAAAGACATCATGAAGCGTCTGCTCGCGCAGTTTTCCATCGTAACTACCAGCGTGCCCGCCATCGGGCTCGCGATCGCACTTACCCTTAACGCTACGGCTTATGCTGAGCCCGGTCACACCTTCACGCCGCTAACCGAGACCGAGCGGCAGGCCATCCGAGCCGCGATCCCCGCGCAGGCCCGCGCCAGGCCCGCGAGGCCGCGCCGCGTACTCATCTTGTACCGCACCGAGGGCTACGTGCACGCCTGCATTCCGTTCGCCAACGAGGCGCTGAAGCAGCTCGGCGAAACCACCGGCGCATACAGTGCCGCAGTCAGCGAAGACCTGGATGCGCTCTCGGAACGCAGTCTCACCCGCTACGACGCCGTCGTGTTCAACAACACAACGCATCTATCGCTCACGCCGGCTCAGCGAGAAGCGCTACTCGCCTTCGTCAGGGCGGGTAAGGGCCTGGTCGGCATCCACGCCGCCAGCGATAGCTTCTACACCTGGCCCGAAGGCCAGTCATTGCTGGGCGGCATATTCAACAGCCACCCCTGGACCGCGGACGACACCGTCGCAGTCAAGCTCGAAGATCGGGAGTCACCGCTGACCGCCGCATTCGGCGGGCACGGATTCTGGGTCAAGGACGAGATCTACCAGATCGACGGCCCCTATAGCCGTACGCACGTGCATGTCCTCCTCAGTCTCGACATGTCCCGCCCCGAGAACGCCCGCCCACGCGACCAGCTTGTCAGGGACGACAATGATTTCCCAATCGCGTGGATCAAGCGCGAGGGCAACGGACGCGTGTTTTACACGTCCCTGGGGCATAACCCGGAAATTTACCGAACTCCGCAGATCCTGCAGCACTACCTCGACGGCATCCAGTTCGCCCTCGGTGACCTGCGCGCGGATGCCACCCCGAGTGCGAAACTCAAACAGCAGCCGTCCGCTGCGCCGGCACCCGAGAGCTCGACCGTCGTCATCGATTAGAGCCGTGCACCGGACGAGAGATCGGCGGCTCGCGCTCGCGAGCCTCGCCGTCAATTCACACCTGACAAATCCGGCATGCCTCCGCCAGCGCGGCGTAGGGTTCCCCCTTCGCCGTGAACTCATGCGCGATGTACCCGTTGAATCCAACATCGGCGATCGCGGTCGCCACCGCGTGATAGTTCAGCTCCTGCGAGCCATCGATCTCATGCCGCCCTGGCACTCCGCCGGTATGAAAGTGCCCGATCCATTGCCGCTGATCGCGAATCGTGCGGATGACATCGCCTTCCATGATCTGCATGTGGTAGATGTCATACAATAGTTTCACGTGTGGCGAGCCCACCTTGGCCATCACCGCCGCGCCAAATGCAGTGTGATCGCCCTGATAGTCAGGGTGATCCACTTTGCTATTCAGCAGCTCCACGCACACCGTTACGCCGTGCGCAGCGGCGACCGGCGCGACCTTTGACAGCCCCGCCACGCAGTTCGCAATCCCCTCCGCATCGCTGCGTCCGCGCCGATTGCCGAACATCGCGATCAGATTGGGCACGCCGGCCTGCGCCGCCCAGGGAATCGCTGTGTTGAGTTCCTCGATCAGCAGCGCGTGTTGTTGCGGATCGCTGAAGCCATTCTCTATTAAGTGACCGCGCCGGCTAGCATACCCCATCGAGCAGGTGAGACCAGACGCGCGCGCCACCTGCCACTCGTCCGGATAGAGCAGGTCAATCCCTTGCAGTCCCAGTCCTTTGATGCGCTGACACAAGTCCGGCAACGGCCCCGGTAATGTCCAGCGACACACCGACTGCTTGAGACGGCCCACGCCCGGGAACGCCTCAGGCGCGCGTTCATCGGCCCTGCCGAAGGTGCCAGCAGCCGCGCTCAGGGCAGCCATCGAGGTTGTGGAAACCCGCAGGAAGCGGCGCCGAGAGACTCGGTCGGGCACTACAGGTCCCGCCGCTTCAGCTGCTCGACCGCGTAGTCACACGCCCTGGCGGTGAGCGCCATGTAGGTGATCGATGGATTCTGATTGCCCGAGGACGCCATGCACGCGCCATCGGTCACAAAGAGATTCGGCACATCGTGTGACTGATTCCAGCCGTTCAGCACCGAGGTCTTCGGATCCCGCCCCATGCGNNGCCGTCACCTGGATGTCCTTGAGGATCGCGAGCTCATTCGGCCCCCAGGTGCATTGGATGTGCAGCGCCGGAATGCCCCACTTGTCCTTGAGCGTCGGATGCAGCGCCACGTAGTTGTCGTGGCGCGGAAGACATTCCCCCCAACCCCCCATCCAGAAGCCCCACGGTCCCAGATTGTTCAGGAGGGCGTTCTTGAACTCCGCGCCAAAACCAGGGGTCGTCGCGCCGCGTCGCCAATCCGTGCGGGCGGCGCCACCCTGAAAGCCGTAACCCCGCACGAACTGCGGATGCTTGTCCGTGACGTTGCGAAAGCGCGGCACGTAGATGCCATTCGGACGGTTGCCGAAGGTCTTGCGGTCTTCCATGCCGGGGAGCGTGCCGGTGGCGCCGGCGCCGAACGGATGGTCCATGAGGTTGCGCCCGAGCTCACCGCTCGAGTTTGCAAGTCCGGTCGAAAAACGCGTGGTCTTCGAGTTGAGCAGGATGCGCGCACTCTCGAGAGCCGAGGCGCATAGGAAGATCACCCGTGAGCGAAACTCGAGCGTTTGCATGGTCGCAGCATCCACCGCCCTCACCCCGGTGGCCCGATCCGTGCGCTCGTCGTACATCACCTGCGCGACCACACAGTTCGGCCGCAGCGTCAAACGTCCGGTTGCGGCGGCCGCCGGGAGCGTTGAGCCGATGCTGCTGAAATACGAGTGCGTAATGCAGCCTCGCTCGCAGGGTCCGCAGTAATGACACGCTGCGCGGCCTTGGTGAGGGCGGGTCAGGATTGCGCACCGGCCAATGGTCAACAACCGTTCGCGCCGCCAGCGCCTGGCCATCGCCTCCTGAACGTGCAGCTCGGCGCAGTTCAGCTGCATCGGCGGCAGAAACTCTCCGTCCGGCAGGTGCGCCAGCCCCTCGGGGTGGCCGCTCACACCGATGAACTTCTCGACATAGGAATACCAGGGGGCGATATCCGCATAACGCAGCGGCCAGTCCACTCCGAGGCCTTCCTTCGCATTGGCTTCAAAGTCCAGATCACTCCAGCGATAAACCTGCCGACCCCACATGATCGAGCGCCCACCGACATGGCGGCCTCGGATCCAGGCAAAGGGCTTGTCGGGATCGTTGTGGTAGGGGTTCTCGCGATCGTTCACGAAGAATTTCGACCCCCACTCATTGCACGGCCCGGTCAGCGACTGAATCGGCTGCTCTTCGCGGAGCTTGCGCAGATTTCCGTAACCCCGATACGGGAGGGAGTACGCCTGCACGTGCTCCACATAATCTCTGGCTGGCACGATCGGCGGCCCGGCCTCAAGCACCAGGGTTCGCAGGCCTTTTTCCGTCAGCTCCTTGGCGGCCCAGCCGCCGGAGATTCCGGAGCCGACGACGATCGCGTCGAATTCCACCGAGCCGGGGTCAGACGGGGACACAGCCGTCGTACCTTCCGGGAATGATCGGAGCCTTGATCAGCTCTTTGGCCACGGGCTCAGAGGTAAAGTAAGCGAACAGCACCAGCTGCTTCAGCAACGCGAAACTGCCCGCGGCAGTGATGGGCTCTTTGGCAAGCGCCGCGGCCTCGGCCGGCGTCGGATGCGGCTCGGGCAAGTGAACATCAAGTGCCCGCATCAGGGATTCCTGCTCCTGCCTTCGCACGGATATGAATGGCGCGCCATACAGGAACTGGCTGCGCGCGTTGATCGCCGCCAGACCCTCAAGGAACCGATCCCGATACGCCTCTAGCATCGACTCGCTGAGCAGCAGGTCGATGAATCGGTTCACCCCCACGGCGGTCGCCCCGACCGTACCCGTCTGCGGCAACAGGATCTCCGCAATGCAGGTTAGGGTGGCATCCTGCTGCGGACTCAGTGTTCGTAAGTTTGCCGCCGCTTTAGCCCGCGCATGCACCCCCTGGGCAAACGCCAGCTGATACGACCCCGGGAGCAGTGAGAGCCCAGGTACCAGGGCCGAAATGCCGGCGATCGCTTCGAGGAACTCGCGCCGATCCATGAGGTACACCCATCGCTTATGAACATTGAAGCACAGAATTCCCTTGGGCGCTTCCGGTCACGTCAGTACGAGCTGGGTCCGCGCGCGCGGGACCCTCCAGGTACCAGCACTGGAGGCCCGCAACGGCGGACGTGGGCTGCTTGCTGTCGGCGTTCACCTTCCCGATAGCACCCGAATACGTCGCGGCCTTCCAGAAGATACGAACGGGAGCACTGGTCAGGGGAGCTGGCGAACCAGTACGGCTGGAAAGTCGCCGATCACATCCCGTTGATGTCCGGCACGGTCGATCGACAAGAAGAGCGCGGCTTTCCGGCTCACGGCCGGCGCATCGGGCTCGCTCCGAGTGCGGGAATGTCCTCCGCTACGCGGTTGAGACCGGAGAGTGCCTAACGCGCGCGCCCTCCCCCGTCAAAAAGTCTCACCCCCTTGAACCTAAACCAGTGGCCAACGTACTCAATGATGGGAACGCAACCGGGGAACGCTCCTCGAGCCCTCGGGCGCCGGAATCACCTCTACGGCCGATGGGGAACTAATGTATGAAAAGCCAACGATATTCACACCGCACTGGCGCCGACGCCGCGCTCATAGCACTGCTTCTCCTGCTGACCAGCTGCAGTGGGGGCGGCTATGGCGGCGGCGGCGGCACGCAGAATATGGTCATCAATGTGACCATCTCCGGCCCGGTGCTGCCCACGCTCAAGATGGAGACGACCATCGGGTCGACGCTCGACCCCATCGAGCACGGCGGCAACCCTTATGGACTGACCATGGCCACCGCGACCGCGGGGCTGATCACCGCGGGTGATCTGATCGTCTGCAACTTCAATGACGGCGCT
This sequence comes from Gammaproteobacteria bacterium, assembly GCA_003136935.1. Taxonomy (GTDB): domain Bacteria; phylum Pseudomonadota; class Gammaproteobacteria; order Steroidobacterales; family Steroidobacteraceae; genus 13-2-20CM-66-19. The sequence goes on along the minus strand of PLEC01000159.1, from coordinate 22,556 downwards.
ACTAACACCCAGGGCATGGGCACCACGGTGGTCGGGCTGCAACCCACCACCGGTGCGACACCCTATCGGATCGCGCAGTCGGCGCAGCTGCTCGGGTGCTCCGCACTCACAAGTCTCCCGGACGGCAGCCTCGTCGCCACGGCCGGCCAGGCGAACGCTACCGTGCTCGTCGCGCCCAGCGGCGCGATCTCTGCGCCTTTCTCAGCGGACACCTTCGCCGAGCCCTGGAGCACGATCTATGCGACTCATTCAGGCGACGAATTCGTATATGTCTCCAATGCGATGAACGGTTCCATCGATCGCATCGCGCTCAACGGTGACACCCAGAGCTCCTTCACCGAGATTGCCAGCGGATTCAGTACCAACCTCGGCGCACCCGGATCGATCTCGGCGCCAGCAGGGCTCACCTACGACGCCAGCAGCGACACCTTGTACGTCGTCGACACCAACGCCGATCGCGGCGTCGCGCTTGCGAATGTCTCGGCGATCGGCACGGACGGTGTGATCGTTTCCGGCGCGAACTTTTCAGGCGCTTCGGCGGCCTCCGCCACGGTCATCGCCTCCGGCGCGCCGCTCAATGGTCCGATCAGCGGTGCGTTGCTCGTGAATGGTGATCTCGTCGTGGGTAACACCCTCGATCCGAACGGCACGAATCTGATTGTCGAGATCTCACCGAGCACTGGTGTGGTAGCCACGATGAACGTCGATACCGGAGCCGGCGGCGCGATCTTTGGCATCGTGACGGTGCCCATTACCGTCACCACGATGGGGGCCTACGGGCCGATAAACACGCAGACCGACGTGATCTATTTCAACGATGACAACGACAACACGGTAAAGGAGCTTTCCCAGTAGTACTCGCCGCAGTTCACTTGAATTGAGGGGTGCAGGACCCCGGTCATGGTGAACTCAACGCGTGCACCGGGGTTCACGACCAACGACTTATGACGCTGTTCGGCCGCAACGCCCGGGGAGCCAATGAGTTACGCCTCACTTCTCGACTCCCGTTGAGGCCTTTGTCCGGGATTTGTCCGGTCGCGACTCGAAGGCATCCGCAAGCGGGCCTGCTGCACTTTCCAACGCCTCCGCGGTGAGTCCGCCGTAGAGCTTCATCGTCGTCGCGAAGCTCGTATACCCGCGGATTCAGTGCGCGGTGCCACGCGCCTTCGCCCGAGTGCGCTGACGATCGTCGTCGATCTTCTACCGCGCACGCTCCCGCTTCTTTGGGCGGGCCCGTACGCCTGCCGGTGGTCCTGTTTCCTGGCGATCTTGGAGCCCGTCGTGCTTCGCACTGGTGGGTGCGCGATGCTCGGCGTCCTGACAGCGCTTTTCTCAAAGCTCTCCGGCGCGCAGCACTTTTCGTCTGTTCAGATGCTCGGGATCCTGCCTTGGCATCCGGCTGCCGCTTGGCGGTCATCACACTGTATTCAGCAGATAATCAGGCGTGGCCGTTGATCAAGCTGGGAGCCCCGCGACCTGGTTGCCGAACTCCAGATCTGCCGACGCTAGCGATCGACAGGATGACTCGGTCATCCGCATTGCGCTGCACTGACGCACCGAGAGCCTTGTTCAAGGCTCTCGGTGCGCCCTCAATAGGAGCGGCTCAATTCTTGGTGATAAGCACGTCGGTCCTGACACCAAACTCGCGCGCTGCATGGACGCCATTCTTGTTGATATACACCTGCGCGAGGTTTGTGCTCTTAGTGGCATTTACCGCACGGGCAATCGCGCGTCGTACACACGGGCTGGGGCCGCGCATTATGAAGTCGATATCGGTACTTGAAGTGTTGCAGGCAGTGTTAGCAGCTGCCTCAATGCGCGCATAGATGTGATGGGCGCCTTCCGTGGTGCTCAGGTCAGACTTCGAGTAGTTCACGTGCACAGCCGCCTGTGCCGATTCGTCGGCATGACTGCAGATTGGAACGGCCGCCATGACCGTCACAGCGAGCGCGAGCAGCATGCGCGCATTCGGCTTCAGTGTTCTCTTGCCAAACATAGATTAACTCTCCAGAGGTTGATGTCGCAGAGCAGGTGGCTGACCTGAGTATCGACCAATTGCTGGAGTTCTCGAGCGCAGACTGCCGGTTCTGTGACCGGTCACGAGCTCTTTCGGATTACCTGACTTTTTCTCACGGACACATTACCGCTTTGTGTTAAGCACGTCTCACAATTGCCCCGCCTGCGCCCCTCAAGGCCATCAAGTGACTGTGAGGTTTTGATCTGCAGGCTTTGGGCGAAGGCTACGAGGCGATGTTCGTCGTCGATGCAGTCGGCGGGGTGTCCCAGCTCGCACATCGGACCGCGATCGAACGGCTAACGGCGGCCGGTGCGATCCCTAATACCTCCCTCGCGCTGGTCACGGAACTCTTCCGAGACTGGAAGTCGCCGCTTGCCGATAAGGCCCGGAACGTCATCAAGTGGTACATGCCCGAGGCTCAAAAGCTCGCTGCGAGATGACAGCGTTCCTCCTGAGGGCCCGCTTCAACTTGAGAGGAGACATGGATGTCATCTACATCCGAATACTTGGGCAGGTCCGTACGGGCGGCGCGCCTGCCTTCAGTCTTGCCCTTGCGGGCCAGCCGTGGGCACTTTGATCTCGCCCGTGCTCTCCCCGTGCACGTCACGGATCACCTCTTGCCCTTGCGCCCTTGCTTGCAGATGGAGCAGGTTGGCCAGAGTGCGCTTCGATACGCTGCCCTGCGAGTACCCGATTGCCCACGAGACCACGCAGCCGCTGACCGTGCAGACGATGTTGGGGAGCCAAGAGGTCAAGAAAGTGTGCACGATGGGGCGGCCTTTCTCCCGAGGAGTCGTCTAACGCACTGCTTAAGCGTGGGTGCGGCCAAATGTGAGTAGGCGCAAAACACGACAGCGGTGCGTTATGAGCCGTCCTCCTATTCCCGCAGCGCCGCTCGATACTCCTCGACCGTGCTCTCAAGGTGCCGAAGGTGCTGATCCGTCACGTCTCGCTCGCCGTTGGTGTCACGGTGAAAAACGCGTAGCTTGTATTGCGCAATCGCTGACTTGAAGCCAGCCAACTCCTTCTCGGCTTCGGCGAGCCGCTTCCTGAAGTAGTCGCCCCACTCAGAGTCTTTTGCCATCACTCTTCTCCTTCTCCGCCCCTCCGATGCTACGCCTTCTTCCTTGCCCGCTCGAAGCTCTGCGGCCTCACCCGGGGAAGCCGTCGATCGCCAAGAAACCCAAGGTCGTGCCTTTAAACGGTGTCCCTCGGGCTTTCGCCGGCGCGAAACAACGTCCCCAAATGATCCTAAGCGGTCCTCGTCGTATCCTCCATAGCAACATTCAGAACGGCAGAAGTGGACGCTTGAGCATCGGCCTCGGCTATCGTGCCGTAGAGGCATCCGCAAGACGTCGTGCCTCTCGAACGATAGCCGGGGGGAACCCTACCTTCTCCAAAAGCTTGATCGCATTCTTTGCTGTGGAGATCCCTGGGTGCAACCGGTAGTCAAAGAGCTCTGGCAACTCCGGATCTTCGACAAAATGGAACGTGAGAAAGCTTGGTCCCAACAGGTGTTGCAACTCGATGTCGTGTGTGGTCACGAGCACCTGCGCGTGCGCACCGAGGGACTCGAGGACTGCCTTGCCGGCGGCGACTCTCTCAGGTGTATTGGTACCGCGAAAGAGTTCATCGATTAGAAACACTCCTCGACCATCGCGCTCTGCTCTTTGCACAAAGGACAGGATTCGTTCCAGCTCAGCGAAGAAGTGACTCTTACCCGACTCGATCGAATGCTCCGCCCGAATCACGGCCATGACATTCGCTCGTGGGACGACGGCCGTAGCAGCAAAACACACGCCGAGCGTCCGGCCCAAAATGATGTTCGTGCCGACCATCTTGATGAAGGTTGTCTTGCCCGCCATATTCGTGCCCACAACGAGCGCCGATTGCCCACGCAGAGCGATCGAGTTGGCGACCGGAGCGGCAAGCAGCGGATGGAAGCCGTCGATAAGTTCGATCGTCTTCTCGGTCGTAATAGCAGGCGGGCAATGTGCGGGGATCCGCTGTAGCCAGGAGGCGATAGCTATATCGGCGTCGAGGGAGCCAACCTGCAAGAATACCTGAGCGAGCGTGTCGCGATGGCGCCGCAGATTTCGCGCAACCAGCACCGCCGCCACCTGGTCGGCCAAGAAAAGTAGATTGAGCCAGAAGTAGAACGATGCAACAAAATCATTACTGCGGTCAGCGAGGAACCACCGGAATGATCCGCGCAGATCCCCAGTCTCACTAAAGATGGCGCTCAGCCGTGCCGGCTGAGAAACTGGTGCGGTGGCGCCCACTCTCGCGAGCCGGGCGGCAGCAGAGATCATCCTCCCGAGTCTCCCTGTGGCCAGGAATGTCTCGTGGATGTCGTAGCGTAGAAATAACACGATAAACAGGTTGCAGAGGACTATCGCACCCAATAGCCACGCCAGCGCCGGATTCAGGATAGTGGCTGCAAACACCAAAAGCGACGCGACTGACATCAACAGAACCAATCCCATGGAGCGCGGATTAGCGGGCAGTTCGCCGAACAGGCTCTCGCAGGTAAGGGCTTGGGAGTCGCTTCGCAGTGGCCACAGGCTCAGCTGTAACCGCTCGCGTAGCGCAGTATCCCGCCTGAGTACCTGGTACGCGGCGTAGTCCTTCTCGAGTTCGCCTGGATCATCCCGGTAGGTGCGCAGCTTGTGGTAGAGACACTGGCTGCCCAAACGTGTCAGCGTCGAATCCACGGACGAAAACAAGCGCTCGAACTCCAGGTCTATCCAGGTCCTGTCGTCGACTGAATATGCCGCGGCGTTTCGCGTCAGGTCGAATAGCTTGGTCGAAAGCCAAGGATCCTTGGAGCCTGCCTGGCCCCAACTCGCCCGAATCTGATCCATCGGACGGTACTTCCAAGCCAGTCTGAACCGGAACCAGGTCTGTATGAGCTGGAAGCGGGTTTGCCAGTGGGAAAACAGTAGTAAAGGCATCGGGGCATTCCCTTGAGACGGCTGCAATTGCGTTCGGGCAAAGCCTGCATTGTAGACGCAGCAGGAATATACAGATTCTCAATCGCAAGTACGGCAAGATGGTCGTCGTGGTGACGCATGACGCAAAGGCCGCCGAATTTGCGACGCACCAGTTGCACCTAGATAAGGGGCAACTGCTCGACAGTCCGTCCCGAACTGCTGCATGAAATTTCTGCCGCTCGTCTGGTCCGGCATCTGGCGCAAGCCCTGGCGCACGGTCCTCATTTTCCTTCAGGTCAGCGTCGCCTTCGCTCTGTTCGGCGTGCTGCAGGGCCTGAAGACCGGGGTGCAGCATGCGGTCGATGCGGCGCGCGCGGATCTGCTGGTGGTGCACAGCCGCCTGAGCCTCATCATGGAGGGGCTGCCCATGAGCCTCCTCGAGCCGATTCGCTCGGTGCCCGGAGTCAGGGTGGCGATCCCTGTGGAGCTCTTCGGGGGCTACTACCAGAAGCCCGAGCAGGGCGTCGGCATCGTCGCGGTGACTCCCGACAAGGACTGGACGGCGGCCTTCACCTACACCATCGCGCCCGAGTACCTCGCGGCGTTTGCCCGCTCGCGCACCGCCGCTCTGGTGCGGGATCTCACCGCGGAGAAATACGGCTGGAAGATCGCCGATCACATCCCGCTGAAGTCCAACACGCTGCAGAGGAACGGCTCGGGCGACTGGGCGTTCGATGTCGTAGGCACCTTCACCGACAGCGACGTCGGCGGTGGGCGCTACATCATTATCGTCAACCTTCCCTACTACGATGAAGCCCGGGCGACCGGCAAGGGCACGGTCAACCATTTCAACGTCGCGGTGACCGACCCGAAGGTGGCCGTTTCCGTGGCCGATGCGATCGACCGGATCTCGTCCAACTCCTCGCACGAGACCAAGACGGAGTCGCTGCGCGAGCTCGCGCAGCAGCAGGTACAGCAGATCGGTGATTTCGACTTCCTCATCCGCGCGGTCGTGGGCGCGGTGCTCGCGGCGCTGCTGTTCACGATCGCCACCATGATGGTGCAGTCGGTGCGCGAGCGTACCTCGGAGCTCGCGGTTCTCAAGGCGCTGGGGTTCACCGACCGCGCCGTGTTCCTGCTGATACTCGCGGAGGCCATCACCGTGTGCATCGCGGGGGCGGCCTTCGGGCTCGCGCTCGCCACCGCCGCCATGCCGATCGGCGCGCGATTCGTGCCCGGGCTGTCAATGCCGAAGATCACTCTGGCAATCGGCGTTGCCTGTGCGGTGCTGGTGGCGCTGATGAGCGCCGCGGTGCCGGCAGCGCTCGCCGGGCGCCTCAAAGTCGCGACCGCGCTCGCCGAGCGCTAGAGGGAGGTCATGAATTTCCTGCGCCAATCCCTCGCCCTGCTGCGCCTCAACCTCGAGGGGCTCACCGCACGAGCCGGGGCCGTGCTCACGATCCTGATCGGCGTGACCTGCACGGTCGGCGTGCTGGTGTCGATGCTTGCCATGGGAACGGGCGCACACCGGCAGGCGCTTGGCAATGTGCGCGACGATATCGCGATCGTCACCAGCCGCGGGACGCGCGGTCTGGACAGCAGCGTTTCGCGGGATGAAGCCGCGACTGTCGCCGACCTGCCCGGCATCGCCCGCGGCAGCGACCGCAGGCCGCTCATCGGGTACGAGTCCGTGGTGATTATCGAGGGTCGCCGGCGGGGCACCGGCGTGAGGGTGTTCTTCCCGCTCATAGGGACGAGCTCCACCGTGACCCAGATGAGACCGGAGATGATTTTCACCGCTGGACGCATGTTTCACCCGGGACTGCACGAGCTGGTCGCCAGTAACCCCTGCATCCGCACGTTCACGGGATTCGAGCTCGGCGCCAAGCGCGAGGTGCGCGGCGTCGACTGGACCGTGGTCGGACACTTCGACCAGGGCAACAGCATGCAGTGCATCGTCCTGACCGACGCCGAGACCCTCATGACGGTATTCAGCCGCAACGCCTTCACCGAGGTCAGCGTGCGCCTCAAATCTCCGGCCGACTTCGAGGCGTTTCGCGCAGCTCTCGAGGGCAACCCCGCTCTGCACCTCGAGGCGAAGCGTGAGCGCGACGCGGTGGAGGAAGGCTTCAAGGGCTTCAGCGCGATCCTCAACTTCGCTGCCTACTTCGTAGGCGCGATCATGGCGGTCGGCGCAACGCTCGGCGCCGTCAACTCGCTCTACTCGATCGTCGATGCGCGCCGACGCGAGCTCGCTACGCTGCGCGCGATCGGCTTCGGCTCGGGGCCGATCGTGGTCGCGACGCTCGCGGAGTCGATGCTGCTCGCCCTGCCCGGCGCACTGCTCGGGGCCGCCCTGGCGTGGGTCTTTTTCCACGGCATGGCCGTGAGCCCCTTCGGCTACAGCTTCCGGCTCACGGTAACCCCCTCTCTTGCCGTGCTTGGCGTTGCGTGGGCACTGGGAATGGGCTTGGTCGGCGGACTTCTGCCCGCGTGGCGTGCGGGGCGAGTACCGGTGACGACAGCACTCCGCGCGACCTGATGGGGGTGTATAGGCCACAGATGAAGCCGCGGGACAATAGTCGAGGCCCCACAGAATTCGGGGGCACCGCAAAGCCTTACGCATATCACCGACCCCGCGACGGACGCCACCCTGAGGAGCTATTCCGCGGCGGTGATCGATCCGCGAAATGAACCGATCCTGCGGCTACGAGTGGAGTTCGCGCAAGGACTCGATTGTCCGGAGATGGCCGGACCCGACCAGCGCCGGCGTTAACCGCGAGAGTCCCTCAAGCGACGTGAATCACGAGCTCTTACCCCGACGCCATCTTGTCGAACTTCGGCAAGGCGGGATCGAGGTAGTCCCAAGCGTAACCGCGCGTGCGGTACGTCACCGCCTGCGGCTTGTATCGGATTGGATCATCGAGGCTGGCGGCATGAATGGTGAACAGATCAGGCATCGCCGTAAACGTTAAATAAACGGCTGACCCGCAGGTGGGGCAGAAGCCGCGCGTTTTCACATTGCCGCTATCGGCGACGATGTTCCATTGCTGAGCTTTGCCCTTGAGCGTCACGTTCAGCTTGCTTGGGAAGGTCAGATACGATCCGTGTCCGGTGCCGCTCTTGCGCTGACAGTCGCGACACTGGCAGTCGTTCTGGAACAGCGGTTCACCAGAGATTTGATAACGGATGGCGCCGCAGGCGCAGCCGCCGGTATAAGGCTCGCTCAATTCTTTTCTCCAAGTTCGTTCGCGATGGCACCGATGTTTGGCACTACCTTCTTCCAGCCGTCACCCATGCTCTTCAACGCGGAATCATTCTTCGGTGTGACGAAGCCGAAGTGGACCAGTTGCAGGCGCGTGCCGGTTTCAACTTTGGTAAGGGTCCAGGCGACCACAGTGTTCAGCGGTGAGCCGTAGCCAACGTTGCTTTCATCTCCGCTTTGCCAAGCGTAGGCGAGGCGTTTGTTCGGTATCACCTCCAGCACCTGGCAGTGAATGGTTCCATCCCACGCACCGGCTGGCTTGGTCTGGAACGTGAACTGCTTGCCTTTCACCGGCTCGAACCCGGCGGGCGCCATCAGCCAACGGGTGATGAGGTCGCCGGTGGTCAGCGTTTTCCAGATCGTTTCCGGGGCGTGAGGAAAGACCTCGTCCACCACGATCTGTTGTGTATCGGCCTTGAATGCGGCGTTGCTCATGGATCGATCTCTTTCAGGAGACTGCGAAGATTGGTGAAACGCCGCCGCCAGAAGACGCCGTAATGGCTCATCCAATCGACCAGCGGGGCGAGCCCCTTCGGCTCGGCGCGATAAAAAACATTGCGGCCTGCGCGGCGCTCGGCCACCAGGCCAGCCTGCTTCAACGATTTCAGGTGCTGCGAGATGGCGCCCTGCGTCACATCACTCCCGCGGGTCAGCTCCAGCACGGTGATCTCCTCGGACTTGACGACCCGCTCGAACACGGCCCGCCGAGTGGGATCGGCCAGCGTCCTCATGACAGCGTTGATAGGAGCGGCTTCAATCATGGCCGTACATTAGTAGCTGCTAATGCATTAGTCAATACTAATCTGTAGAACAATGCGGGTCCCCAACAACGAGTCGTTCAACGGTAAGTTCCGCGACGAATGCTTATCGATGGAATGGTTCAGAAATAGAATCGATGCGAAGATCGTCATCGAGCAGTTCCGGCGTCAGTACAACGAGGTTCGACCTCATTCGAGTCTCGGGCAACTGACTCCGGCAGAGTTCAAACAGCAACTGAGTTCAACAACCAACCCCGAAACGGCCATCTCCTAAGCAGCGACTGGCACGAAGAAAGCCGGCAGGTCAGTGCCTATAAACCGCGTCCCTCGCGCTTTGCGGGGCGCGGTTCGGGGGTACTTCGGATCCTATTGGCGGCCGAGGGATTTGATCCCCCCGATCCGCTAAATGTCCGAGGACTGCGTACGGTACCGCACGGACCGACGCACCCATGCATGGTAAGTATATCAATTGCTTCTGTGGAATTTCGAGATCGACCGCGCTTATGATTGCGGCGATCTTAACGTACGAATTCCGGACGCTCCGCCATGGCGAGGAAGAATCTTATGAAGACAATCGTTGCAGCACTCACGTCCGCATTTCTCATCAGCGGCGCATATGCACAGATGCCGAGTTCACCTCCAGGCAAGGCGTCTTCCTCCGACGCCTCGACCGCCGCAATGGCGAAGTCAGGTGCCAAACGAGAGATGGGGGTCGAGAGTCACATCAAGGATTTGCATGCGCAACTCCAAATCACTCCGGCCGAGGAAACCCAGTGGGCCGCCGTAGAAAAGGCGATGCGTCATAGTGCAACTGAAACCGATAAAGCGATCGACAAGCGGGAAGCACTCGTTAACAGCGCTAACGCTGTCGATAATCTAAATGCCTATGGGGATATCGCCCAGGCTCATGCGGATGGTGTCAAGAGACTCGCTGCGGCCTTTGCTCCGTTGTACGCCTCGATGTCGGACGACCAAAAAAAGCAGGCCGACGCGGTGTTTGCTCACCGCGCGCATCATGAAGGGGAGAAGAAAGTAGCCAAGTAAAGCTCCGCCAGGGCCTCGCGCGGGACTTCCACCAGCCGGCTGCATTCCAAGGATCCATTATGAAAAAGCAACCTTCATTAGTCTTTGCCGCTCTTGTGCTTACCGCAGCCGCGACCGCAAGCGCGCAGGTGCAAATCAGTTTCGGCGTTGGAGGATACGCGCCGCCGGTGGTCTATGAGCCTGCCCCTTATTATCCCCCTCCTCCCGTGGTCTACCTTGGCGGCGGATCCTGGGGCGATCGTCACGGCGGGCACGAGAGAGACCACCGGGATCGCGGGCACGAGAACGACCACGCGGATCGCGGTGGACAGCACTGAAAGGTAGCCGGGCCTGGCCCGGCACCTCTCAGTACGTCGCCCGGGCGCCCCTCGTGAAGAATCTCACAACCTACGTGGCCGCCGCCTAGCGGTCTCACTGAGGGGCCGTCCCTTTCTTTCCTGCGGTGACCGTTATCGCGGACTGTGAACGATCGCTGCGAATGATTGCTCTTGGCCGGGGCCGGCCACCGCCGGTGCTAACCGCGAGACTCCCCTCAAGTGAAATGAATCACGAGCTATGGGACGAGCGAAGCGGACCTCCTACGGGCTTCCCCCGATTTCCCGGATACAGCTGTCAACGCGGCGGATCCCTTCCCATTGTGTATACTCATGTGTGGAGGCCCACACATGGCAACCAATCTGTCCATCGATCCCGACCTTATCGAGCGCGCGCTGGAAGTCAGCGGCGAGCGGACGAAAAGAGCCGCGGTCACCAAAGCGCTTCAGGAGTTCATTGCCCGGCGTAAGCAGAAGCATTTGCTGGAACTCATGGGCAAGCTCGAGTGGGATCAGAGCTATGACTACAAGTCGGAGCGCTCACGCAGTTGAGTCTGTTCGTTGATACCAGCGTTTGGTCCCTCGCGCTACGACGTGATGGGCCTTCGTCTGCTCCGCAGATCGCGGCCCTGGTTAAGGCGATTGAGAGCGGCGAACCGATCCTGACGACAGGTCTGGTACTGCAGGAGCTACTGCAGGGCTTCTCTGGACCAAAAGCGCGTGAGCAGATTCTGGATCGGTTCTCCGCACTTCCCCTCCTCGTGCCCGATCGAGCCGATCACATCGAAGCCGCAGCGCTTCGCAACACGTGCCGCCGCCATGGCGTTCAGATTGGCACGATCGATGCGCTCTTGGCGCAATTGAGCATTCGCCACAGCTTGTTGATGCTTTCGAGCGATCGGGATTTTCAAGGCGTAGCAGACCATTGCCCCTTACGGCTCTGGAAACTTTGATTGCGACTAATCGCTGATCTCGACCGCGCGAGCGCCTTTGAGTCGGAGCGATGAACCAAAATTGCGATCAGAGAGCTGTGCGATTTTGTCGGCTGAATCGTGTCGCTCCACTAGCGCCTCGGTCATGCCAGCCAGTCCGCCCCGACCCAGGCGGCGCCGGTCAGGGCGAGATTCACGGCGTTCTCGGACCAGTTCCAAAAATAGACGCGTTACCCGGAAGGACGTGTTGCAGCAGCAGCTGCAGCACCGTTTTTTTGCGTAGGCCCTATCATGTGAAGCAACGCCGCTATATCGACTCGCGCGTCCCGCAGAGCCGCGGCCACCTTGGGATTGGTGACCTGTTCAACTCCACTTTGGATCTCGGCGACCCACAGCGGCCCCTGTGTCGAATCACGCATGTCGCCCACAAACATATTCATGAGGTCGTCGGTCCGCCGTGCCGCCGGTTCCAGCTTGTCACGATCAAGACGGTCGTCTTTGAAGTGCATGAGCGCATCGCGCGCCTGCGCAAGGCTCGCGCGGAGCGATTGGATGTGAGCTCGAACCTTCGCGTACTCCGCACGCGTTAGGCTTGCACCGTCTGTCATGGATACCTCCCGACCTGGGTCTTGCGGCTCATTGTACTCACTTCCGCAGACCCGTGCGCCAGCTAGAGCACGCGCAGAAAGTTAATGATGTCTCGCCGTTGTTCCACGCTCAATTCCTGTGTGATCAAGATCAAGCTCATGCTGATGCACGATCTGTAGCTGAAAGCTGCTGCACGTGTCCTCGGGCGGTGTGCAATTCGAGCTGTACCCGTTTTTCTCTAACCGCACCCGAGCGAGTCGTGTCTGTAACCCGAATGTTCCCTCGCTGGACGTCAACGATCACGCGTTGGAACGCCGCCGCCGGTACGCGCAGCGTCACAGCACCATCGACATCGGTGAGCCAGCCTCGCGCCTCGATCCGATAGCGTAGTGCCGGCAGCGGCTGCGACACGACCTCCAGGCGCGCCCCGAGGCGGCTCGTCGGCAAGCCGAAGCCATGTAGTTCCCCATCGATCTCCAGCCGCGAGACGGGTGCATCGACCAGCACGATGGCGACATCCGCGGTGTCAGCATCGATCCTGAGGATCCGCGGTGAGGCGGAAGTCAGCGAAATGCTGGCGGTCAGCTGTATGCCGTGCGGCGTCGCGAACAGCGCGAGTAGCACCGCCGCAGCACCCAGCAGCGCAGCGATCGTGGTCGCGTGGTGCCAGCGGAACTGTCCGCGACTTGGGGTCGCTGCGGCGCGACCTTGAGCCGCTTCGGCCGGGATACGCAGCACGTGGTAGTACAGAAGATGCGTGACTCCGAATGCGAGCAGCGCCGACCAGATGATGTCGGACAGAAAATGCGCGCCCGCGGCCATGCGCCCCACGCCCAAGAGCAAGCCGAGCAGCAGCCCGCCCGCGAGAGACGCGGCAGCCCAGCCTGGCCGCCGCCGTCTCCAGATCCACCACCCCGCGCCGTACAGGAACCCGACCGTGCAGTGACCGCAGGGCAACGAGGCGCCCCCTTCGGTGCCGACCAGCGGCGACGGCACGTAATGCAGCGGGCCGCCGAACTCAACGATCTCGCGGGGTCGCGGGTGGTGCCAGTGGTCTTTGAAGACAGCATTGCCCAGCAGTCCCGGGCCGATCGCGATGCTCAGTAATACCAACACGGCGGACCGCCGCCAGCTGCTTCTCGCAGGAGCGAGGCTCACGGCGAGTGCGCCCAGACCCAGGATCACGAGCGACGCGGTGATCCAGGTTGCGGCACGGTACAGCAGCGACCAGGGAAAATGCCGTGCCAGCGGCCAGTGATCTTCCACGTCGGGGCGATAGAACCAGCTCACAACGGCGATGTCGAGCGAGCCGGAAGCAAAGAGCACCGCCGTCGCGAGTGCGACCGCGACCAGGCAGATGGCCTCCAACCGCCATTCGGGTCTCTGCCAGCGCGAGTTGTCCACCGACACCATCCTGTGGCCGCCCTGCAACACAACGATCACAGTACCCGAGAGAATGGTGCGAACCAAACCTGCGGGGCGGGTAGTGAGCGGCAGCGGTGATGATGCTGTCCGCGTATGTAATAGAATCTGAGCGCCGTTCAGCTGCAGAGTGAAGCGGATCTTTCCATGAGCAACCGGACGCCATCCCGCGCCGCACTTCAACGACGGTTCTTGTGCCTGTTAGCCCTGCTGAGCGCTCTCATCACCGCTCACGCCCAACCCCCACTTGCCGCTAAGGACCGGGTGATGGCGCTCCGCACCGGTGGTTACGTGATCCTCATGCGGCACGCGAGCTCTCCGCGCGCTCCCCCCGATCCCGCACACGCCGACGCCGATAACGTCCAGCGCGAACGGCAGCTCGACGACGCTGGCCGCGCCTCAGCGCGCGCTATGGGCGAGGCGCTGCGGCGCTTGAACATACCGGTGGGGCAGGTACTCTCCAGCCCCACCTACCGTGCACTCGAGACTGTCCGACTCGCGCAGCTGGGGCCGCCGAAAATCCATTCAGAGCTCGGCGACGCCGGTCAAAGCATGCAAGCCGATCCCACCGGGGAGCGGGCCGCATGGCTACGAGCCCAAGTAGCGGAGCGTCCCTCCGCCGGGACGAATACGATCATCGTGACCCACTTTCCCAATGTAAGCGAAGCATTTGGCAAAGACGCCGCTGGGCTCGACGACGGCGAAGCCTTGGTTTTCCGCCCCGATGATCGGGGAAGACTCGCCCTCGTCGGCCGCATCAAGATCACGGATTGGCAGTTAGCCGCCGCTCACTGAAGCAGCCGGTCTACTGACCCCGGAGTCATGGTAATGGACAAACGAAGCCTCGACCGACGCACCTTTCTGAGACTCTCTGGTCTCGCCGCTCTCGCACCAGGCCTCGGTCCGTTCAAGCACGCCGAGGCTCAAACTCCTCAAAGGGTAAAGGCAGACTACACGCTGCACATCGGCACTGCGCGCATCGAATTGGCCCCGGGGCACGTCATCACGACAACTGCCTATAACGGCCAGTTTCCCGGCCCGCTCGTCCGTTTGACCGAGGGGCGGCGCGTTGTGGTGGACATCTACAACGACACCGGCATTCCGGAGCAACTGCACTGGCACGGCCAAGACATTCCCGTCGACGTCGATGGCGCCGCCGAGGAAGGTACCCCCTACATTCCCGCGCACGGCAAGCGACAGATTGCGTTCACACCCGGACCCCCCGGCCTACGCTTCTACCATTCCCATCTGATCGCCGGCGGGAATCTCGCGGCGGGCCTCTATAGCGGCCAGGCCGGTCCCGTGTACATCGAGCCCCGCCGCGAGCCGGGGCGATTTGATCGCGAGGTCATGCTGGTCCTGAAGGAATTCGAGCCCACATTGAGCCATGGCGGCGACATGGCGATGGACTTTCTGCTTCCCACAGCAACGGATCCCAAGCTCAAGGAAACTGGGGAATCAGCGATGGCGGCATCGCTCAAGCGCGGCATGCCGCACGGCTATGAGGTGGGCTACAAGCTCTTTTCGATCAACGGACGCATGCTCGGACACGGCGAGCCGGTGCGAGTGAAGTCGGGGGAGCGCGTTCTATTTCACGTCCTGAACGCCAGTGCCACTGAAATCAGAAGCCTCGCGTTCCCGGGCCATACCTTTACGGTGGTAGCGCTCGACGGCAACCCGGTCCCGGCGCCAACAGAGGTTCCGGCGTTATGGATCGGCACGGCAGAACGTGTATCGGCCATCGTGGAGATGAACCATCCAGGGGTATGGATCCTCGGCGATCTCGACGACGACGATCGCGGACATGGAATGGGAATCGTGGTGGAGTATGCCGGCGCCAAAGGCACGCCCCAATGGGCCAAGCCGGTCTCGCGAAAGTGGGATTACACGCGCTTCGGCAACGGCATTGCGCGCGCGCCCGACGAGACAATGGAAATGCTCTTTGCCAAAAACAATGCTGCATTGAACGGATTCAATCAATGGACCATCAACGGCACGGCATTCTCCATGAAGGAAATGCGCCCGATGTTTCATGTTCGCCGCGGGCGCCGCTACCGATTGAAGCTGCGTAATGCGAGCGATGACATCCACCCCATTCACCTGCATCGACACAGTTTTGAGCTCACAAAGATCGCCGGCAGATCCACTGCCGGTGTCATGAAGGATGTCGTCATGCTCGGCGGCTACCAGGAAATCGAGGTCGACTTCGTGGCGGACAACCCTGGCCTCACCCTATTCCATTGTCACCAACAGCTGCATATGGATTTTGGATTCATGGCATTGATCGACTATGTCACGTGAATGACGACCCGCCAGAGCACTGGCGGTCCCGCTCGCAACAATCCCGGTGGAAATACACACGATCGAATGACTAAGACCAAGTCATCAAAAATCATCCTGATCGCTGTGAGCGCCCTCGCTGCGACCGTGGTCCTGCTCGCGACCGTAGCGGCTCTCGTGTTGCGTCTGAATGCCAAGCCGCGGGTGGAAGCCATCGCCTCGGAGGCCCTGGGGATGGAACTCCACGTCGGCGGCCGGCTGACGATCCGCTTCCTCCCGGGCTTGCACGTTGCGCTGGCGGACGTGCATCTCCGCCAGCGCGGTGCAGAGGTTGCATCAGCGGGAGAGGTCGACCTTGGCATCGAACTCCTGCCTTTGCTCCATAAGGAGCTCCGCACCGACCGCATCGAGCTCAAGCGAGTGACGATAGCCATTGAACGCAACCACGATGGAAGGCTAAACATTGACCCATTGTCCGAAGCCAACGCAAGACTCCCCCCGCTGGAGGTGGCGCGGGTGTTCGTCTCGGATGCGACTCTCGCGTATGCAGATAAGCAGTCGGGGAAAGGGTTCGAGGCCGCGGGCTGCGATCTGGATGTGAGCCGCCTGCGGCTCTCGGCCGGCGAGCGCTCGCACTTGCTGAAGAACCTGTCCGTCGTCGCGAAGCTCGCCTGTGGGCAGATCCGGACAAAGGATTCCGCGGCTTCCGATTTGAGGCTTTCCGTTGATGGACAGGGCGGGATTCTCCGTTTTGACCCGGTCACGATGCAGCTGTTCGGCGGGCGCGGATCAGGCACTGTTCGCGCAGACTTCACCGGCTCCGTACCCAGTTATCAAGTCCGCTACCGCCTCACGCAATTTCGCCTCGAGGAGTTCTTCAAGATCCTGTCGCCGAAGAGTATCGGCGCAGGATCGATGGATTTCTCTGCAACGCTGTCGCTGCGGGGAAAAACCACGGACGCGCAATTGCCAACCGCGGCAGGTGTGGCCTCCCTTCGTGGCGACAACCTCAGACTCGCAATCGGGGACCTTGACGAGAAACTCTCACGGTACAAGTCCAGCCAGAGCTTCAACCTCATCGACGTCGGCGCAGTTTTTTTCGCCGGCCCACTGGGTCTGGCCGTCACGAAGGGCTACAACTTCGCGCGCATCTTCCAGGGAGCAGAGGGCACCACTCCCATTCGCACACTCGTTTCCGAGTGGCAGGTCGAGCACGGCGTGGCGCACGCGAGGGATGTAGCCATGGCGACGCGGGTGAACCGGATCGCCTTACAAGGAGGTCTCGATTTCGTCAGTGGACAATATGATGACGTCACCTTGGCGGTCATCGACGCCAAGGGGTGTGCCAGAGTTCAGCAGAAAGTCCACGGCTCATTCCTGGATCCGGTCGTGGAAAAACCGAGCGCTCTGGAAACGCTCACTGGACCGACGCGCACGCTGCTTCGGCAGGCCAAGAAGCTATTGGGCGGAAAGTGCGCTGTGTTCTACGCAGGTTCGGTCGCACCCTCGTAGCGATTCGTAGCTCCGCAGCCCGATGGCGCAGCGTCTCAGTTCCTTAGGAGCGCACTAAGGGAGCCCGACCAGCTTCACACGAATGAGCATGCTGCGTGCAGCGGCAATGTGACGTTGCTCAGAGAATCGCATCCGACGCGGCGTAGGCTTTAATGCTTTCCGCAACGGAATCGGCCACATGTTCCTTGGTTATCACGCCGGTAACATTCTTGGTCCGCGGAATCCTCTCCTCCGCTTCCACGACGACAGCCATGATCGCTTTACGGCGCCACATCCGCCCGATGACATTGAACATGATGTCCTCGCCGCGTGCGATCGTGAAATCTGGGCTGGCGACGTCTCCGAGTGAGAGTCCCGTAAAGGCCCCTTCCAGGCCCCGGCGCAGAGCAGTGTTGACCCGCAATACGCCAGAAATCTTATCGTCGTGCGTTACTACGACGTGGCGCATTCGACCCTCGTGCTCTGGCAGCCTTAGAAAATCGTCAAATGCCATAAGGTGGGGCAGCACAAGAATGTCCTTGTCCATGACGTCGACCGCGCGGCGCACCAGGAACATATTTGCATGCAGGGCTTTCGGTATGAAATGGCGCCTGGCGAGCAGCTTAATGGTGTAGATGTTTTCACGAGACAGAACACGCCGGCAGCCAATACTGATCGCAACTGCGACGATCATCGGCATCACTATGGCGTAGTCCAGCGTCATCTCGAAGATCATCGTGACCGCCGTCATCGCGGCGCCCGTACTACCACCAACCATCGCCGCCATGCCGACCATCGCGAAAGCCGGGACGCTGACGTCAGTCGATGGGAACAGCAGGTGGCAGACCGCACCAAACGCCCCGCCAAGGGTCGCGCCCATGAAGAGCGACGGGGAGAAAATACCCCCCGACGAGCCCGATCCAAGACTTACCGATGTTGCGACCAGCTTCGCGAGCGAAAGCAGCGCCAGGAATGGGGCCGCAGCCAGTCCGCCCAAGAGGACATCCTGTATTGTCGAATAGCCAACGCCTTCAACGCGATAGTGCCCGGTCAGGCGAAAGTACGCATACATCATCACGCCCACCATGCTCATTCCGATCGCGTGTCGTAGGTACGCGTTCTTGATTCGATCGAATTGCTGCTCGGCCAAATGCAGGCCGCGGATAAACCCCGCTGCAGCAACGCCGGCTACCACCCCAAGAATTGCGTACAGCGCCAGAACGTATATTGCAGATGGGTGAACCGAGAGAGTCCCAAGGGCAGGTACGTCGAAGGCTGGTCGCGGGCCAAAGAACATCCGCCCGACAAACGTCGCCGTTCCGGTCGCGAGCGCCACGGGCAAGAATGTGCGAGTGCTCACCTCCGGCATCATGAGTTCGATGGCGAAGATTACGCCACCGATCGGCGTGTTAAAGGTCGCGGCGATGCCGGCGCCGGCGCCGGCCGCAACGAGCGTAATGCGCTGCCATGCCTCAAGACGAGCGAGTTGGCCAATGCTGGACCCCAAGGACGCGCCGATTTGGATGATGGGTCCCTCGCGCCCCACAGCCGAACCGCTTCCAATCGACAGGGCTGAGGCAAGCGACTTCACAGCCGCAACAACCGGACGAATGCGGCCCTCCTTGTAGAAGATCGCATCCATGACTTCCGGGACACCGTGCCCACGTGCCTCGGGAGCAAACGTACTGACCAGAAAAACAACCGCCAGGCCGCCGATGACGGGGACGAGAATGACCAGCGCACCCCACGGGGCTGCCGGCGTATAGATAGTGGCATCGTAAACGGTCGAGAAGCGGCCCAAGAACAGCAGGTTGTGAACGATCGCGATCAACGCGCGAAAGAAAACCGCTCCAAATCCGGTGACCGCNNGCGTAAACCTGTCGTCTGTCTCTTCACGCGGGTAGCCGGCGGCCGGCGCGCTGCGCGATTCGCAGAACGTAGTCCACAACGTCTCGCGTCATACGGCGGCTGACTGACGCGTGGCCAAAGAGAGTCCGGTAGTAAAACGGCCCGGTCAGCATATCAAGTACCAATTCGATATTCAGATTCTCGCGCGTCTCACCGCGCGCCTGAGCGCGCGCGAATGCCTGCCGCATCGACTGGCGTCGCCTGGCCAGAACTTTGCGACGCAGCGTATCCGCTAGCTCCGAGTCCTCCGCCATATCCGCCACAAGCCCGGCCAACGCCCGCCCAAGGGGCCCGGAGAATGCCCGCCATAACGTACCGACCGCCGCTTCGAGATCCCGGCGCAGCACTCCCGTATCCGCGGCTGGCCGTTCACCGAGTTCGCTGAGAACTGCGTAAGCCACGAGGTGGCGTTTGCTCGGCCAGCGACGATAGAGACTCGTGCGCGCTCGCTTAATCTTGCGCGCAATTCCCTCGATGGTGACTGCGCGGTAGCCGCGACAGCGCAGAGCCTCCAGGACCGCCGCGACGACCTCCCGGTCAATGGAATGGTTGCGAGGCCGACCTGGACGTGCGCCCGCCAAGTGCCGCCGCGTGCCGCGGCGCGGGACCCTGCGTGCGGACAGCGCCATTTCTGCTCCCGCGGGAAGATGCAGAACCCCGTAAGGCAGCCTCCCCTCCGGCTCGTCGGCCACTCTCTGCCCGAGCCGAGCGAGATTACGGTTGCTCATGGCTCGGCGAGCCGGGCGCCGCAGTCTTCGGGGGTTGCTGGTTGCTGTCTGCCGAGGCGGCCGCGTTATACGCCGAAGACTCACCCGCCGGCGCGGCTGCGGAAAAATGCCTGACTTCGCTAGCGGGCACCGGTCCCGGAGTGGGCGCCGCGAGCGCGGGTGCAGAAGCGCTTTCCACTGTCTGCGTGAGCGCGGAGGGCCGAGTTCTTACGGTCAAAACTGCGATGCTGACGACGGAGGGGTCATCGCGCAACTTGATATAAAGTTGTCCGTCTGTCGGATGTGGAATTAGAAGTGTTGGATCGGTAAAGCCGTCCGGGATGGCTGTGGGCTGCGTGAATTTTGCGTCCCGCGATACCGAGTCGAGCAGGAAGAGGTTGCCGCCGACCAACGAACAAGCTGCCGCTGGATCCGCAGGGCAATCGACTCCGGTAAGACTCGGCAGGCGCACCAGTGTCACCAGCGGCTGCCAACCCCCCGGGACGCCGCCGATGATGCGTCTGAGGCGCAGGGGCCCGAACGCCGAAGCCCCAAACGCTTTCTCGGGATCAAGGGTCGCTACCGCAACTTTAGCACTTTGGAGCATTACGCCTCCTGCCCCAACACCAAGCACCACGGAGGACGCGCCATTGGTCGTCGCCACCTCCAATTTGTCCTCTCGCGTAAACAGTGGTGGCGACTCAGCCCGCAACGAGAAGGTCAGTTCGGCCTGGAGGGGTAGTTCACGTTCGTCAGAGAGGCGAATGTCGTTGTCCCCTGCCGCACGCAAGAGCTTCACGGTCTTGCTGATAATCGCCGCGCTTGGACGCTGTGAATCGACCGACACGCCGACCTCAAACACGCGCCCATCCTTTAGAGTCGCCGAAGCCTTGGGCGTATCACCCTGCCTAAGTGCACGAGCAGCCCTGCCATCCTCAGCCAGCATAGCCAGCTCGTCCCGACCGTCGCTGCTCGACAACGTCCCCGGAGCATATTTCGTACCTTGGAACGTGAGGCTCTCAACCTCGTCGAGCCGATTACCATGCAGAACGCCCTCGCTGTCTCCCGCATGCAGGGCGAAGCGCTCCAGATGGCCTGCGACCGAGAAAGCACGAAGCGACAGCCGCCGCGGCTCGCGGCCACCAAACTGCTTGATCAGCAAGGTCATATCTCCAGGGTTTACCTCCTGAAGCGGAAGTCTCGCCTCAACCTCCTTTGCGCCGGTCTTTTTCCACTCCACTTTCCACTGCTGCGCTCCCGGACCCACCAAGGTAACTTCCTCAAGGCAACTCACGCTGTCCGCGTGAAGGTGAATCGTGTCGGGGCGACCCACAATCAAACCGGTCGCGTCCCCGGCACCGAGGCTCCACTGTTGCTCGCTCGGGTTCGCCAGCTGAAAGCTTGGACCCTCGAACGCGTCAAAGCCCCATTGTCCGTGCAAAGACGCCTTGACCGGGTTGTGTAGAAGGAGAGTGTTCAAGGCCGTTGACTCCACGACGAAGCCACCGCGCGTCGGGTCGGCTCGGGCCGACAAGTCGAGTGTCGATCCGTCCTTGTCGAGGAAATGCAACACCGAATCGTGCGCATAAGCGGTAGAAAAAACCAGCGGAGCCCCCTGCACCGGCAGGACCAGCAGATCCTTCCGCGCGCAGAGAGTTTCTTCCGGATTGACCGAGTGCAGTGGTGGAAACTGCGGTGCCTCGATGGCGGGCAGAGCTACGACGAGGACCGACTTCGGGTCATGAAAGGATGGCGGCGCGTTCAAAGTGAGGTCGAGCGAGCGGCCGTGTGCGGAGGTGAGCGCGGGAAAGTACTGATACTGGGCGGTGCCAAACGAATCAAGTATCTTGGCAATGTCGAATATCGAACCGATAAACGGCCCGTAATAACCCGACCTCAGCTGGGGGGTGTTGCTGGCCTCCATTGCCAGATCGCTCGTGGGGCCGGAAGTGAGTTGCTGCGCAATCGAGACACTGTGCCCGTCGTCCAGGATTAGTGATTCTCGCCCCTCGGCGAGACAGGGTGCCTGCAGGACCGAAATTTTCTCAAGGCATTTCTCATCCACCTTGATCGCCAGGCTGCGCGCAAGAAGTGGCGCTGCTTCCCTCAGCCGGGAAGGATTCGTCTCGCCGAGACTGCGAACGGCCGTCAGATAGGTCTCGAGTCGCGATCGATCCAAACCTGCTTGGTTGAGATCCTGCGACGTACGTACGAACGCCCCGGGTCGACCGCGCACCGCGTTCACGAGCGTGTTGAAGTCACCTCCCGTCTGCGGCGCAAGAAACACCAACAGTTGCTGGGCGCCGTGGGGTACTGTCAAAGTCAGACCTTCTTTGGAGCACTTGCTCCTCCAAGTCTCGCACCGTGAGAACCAGTCAGCCGGGGGAGGGTCGGTCGCTCCACGCAGAAAGGTCGCCACCATGAGGTAGCGAGCGGACTGCCCGGGCGACAGGTCGGCCTTGATCCACACCCGATCGCCGACGGCGAGATTGGGCACTTGCGAAGCCGGCAGACTTCGCGAGCCGCGGGTGATTTCGACCTCAATGCTGGGACCGGCCAAATCGAAGGCGGCCGGTTCTGAGTGTGCCAGGCCGATTGCTAAGAGTACTGGAACCGCGACCGGGGGCAGTTTGATGTGAGGGAAGGGCATGCAAGCCTTGAGATGGCGAACCCGCACGGTTCCGCTACATACTGTAGCGTATCTGGTCCCGTATTTCCTGTGACGAGGTACTCACCTCCGAGCCAACGCGAGCCCCTCCCTTTTAACTACCGAACCGGCAAGGACGTCAGCGACGAGACCGTGCCCCCGGACGAGAGGCAATTCGCGTCTGACGGCCTTTCAGAGCTCCAAATGTTTCCCGCCGTCGTTGATGCCCGCAGACCCGTGCGCCAGCTAG
>PLEC01000002.1 GCA_003136935.1 Gammaproteobacteria bacterium | reverse complement strand
CGGGCCTACAACCCGCTGTTCGTCTACGGTGGCGTCGGCCTCGGCAAGACCCACCTGATGCACTCGATCGCGCATCTCATCAAGGAACGCGACCCCGAGGCGCGCATTGCGTATGTGCACTCGGAGCGCTTCGTGGGCGACATGGTGCGTGCGCTGCAGCATGGCGCGATGAGCGAGTTCAAGACCGCCTACCGCTCGCTGAACGCGCTCCTCATCGATGACATCCAGTTCTTCGCCGGCAAGGAACGCTCGCAGGAAGAGTTCTTCCACACCTTCAACGAGCTGCTCGAAGGCCAGCACCAGGTGATCCTGACCTGCGATCGCTACCCGAAAGAGGTCGACGGACTCGAGGAGCGGCTCAAGTCGCGGTTTGGCTGGGGACTGACGGTGGCGATCGAGCCGCCAGAGCTCGAGACCTGCGTGGCGATCCTCATGACCAAGGCCCACGCCACCGGCGTGACGCTGCCCGAGGAAGTCGCATTTTTCATCGCCAAGCGCATCCGCTCGAACGTGCGCGAACTGGAAGGCGCGCTGCGCCGGGTGATCGCCAATTCACGCTTTACCGGGCACCCGATTACGCTGGAATTCACGCGCGAAGCGCTCAAAGACCTGCTGTCGCTGCAGGCGAAACTGGTCACCATCGATAACATCCAGAAAACCGTGGCGGATTACTACAAGGTGCGCATGGCCGATCTGTTATCCAAGCGCCGCAGCCGTTCCGTAGCCCGCCCGCGGCAAGTGGCCATGGCGCTCGCGAAGGAGCTCACCACCCACAGCCTGCCGGAGATCGGCGACGCGTTTGGTGGGCGTGATCACACCACGGTGCTGCACGCCTGCAAGCGGATCAAACAGCTGCGTGACGTGGAGCAGCGCGTGAAGGAAGATTATTCAAACCTGTTGAGAACCCTGGCGGGATGATGTGCGTTTCGCTGTGGGTTTGCTGTGAGCGAAACTGTGGATAACTTACCCACAGGTCCCGCACACGTGTCCGGCAGCTTGTGCCGGGACTTGTCGCGGCCGAAACGGGCGCTAAGGTTCTGAGGGCATAGCAGAAGTTTTTTTATACCCGTAATTCACAGGCTCTATAGTCTTAACTATAAGTCTTTATATAAAGCCGATTTGATTCAGATAGAGAGTTAATCCCATGAAGCTGACCGCCGCGCGTGAAGACATCCTCGCTCCCCTGCAAAGTGTCATTGGTGTCGTAGAACGACGGCAAACCATGCCGGTGCTGGCAAACGTGCTGCTCGGAGCGCGCGACAACCGTTTGAGCGTGACGGGCAGCGATCTGGAAGTGGAGTTGGTGGCCACCAGTGAAGTGAGCGTGCAGCAGCCTGGTGACATCACCGTGCCCGGTCGCAAGCTGCTCGATATCTTCCGTTCTCTTCCCGAGAAGACCAGTGTCACGCTGAGCACCGAGGGCGAGCGTGTTTCAGTGCGCGCGGGCCGCAGCCGCTTCACGCTCTCGAGTCTGCCGGCGGCGGAGTTTCCTTTGGTTGAGGAAATCAACGCCCAGCAGACCCTCACCGTGGCGCAAGGCGAGTTCCGGCGCCTCATCGACAAGACGCATTTTTCCATGGCGCAGCAGGATGTCCGCTATTACCTCAATGGCCTGCTGCTGGAGACCGATGGCAAGGCGCTGCGCGCCGTGGCTACCGACGGACACCGGCTGGCCCTGTGCGAGATGGCGCTGACGGGCAAGGCAAAAACCAACCACCAGGTGATCGTGCCCCGTAAGGGAGTGCTTGAGCTGCAGCGGATTCTCGGCACCGAAGGCAACATCGAGCTCGCCGTGGGTACAAATCACATTCGCGCCCAGATCGGCGAAATTCGCTTCACTTCGAAGCTAATTGACGGACGTTTCCCGGAGTACGGGCGGGTAATCCCGGCGAATCCGCCCCGGACGGTGGAAGCAGACCGTGAAGTTCTGCGCCAGGCGCTCCAGCGGACAGCCATTCTGTCCAACGAAAAGTACCGCGGGATCCGGCTTACGGCACGCCCGGATCTTCTCACCCTGCAGGCTCATAACCCCGAGCAGGAGGAAGCCGAGGACCAGGTGGAAGTGGCGTACAAAGGCGAGGAAGTCGAGATCGGCTTCAACGTCAACTACCTGCTGGATGCCCTGGGCGCGATCGAGACCGACAAGGTCATTATTGGTCTCACCGACTCGAACAGCAGCTGCCTCATCCACGCGCCGGATACGACCAACACCCGGTACGTCGTGATGCCGATGCGGCTGTAGGGACAGGGCAATCGCGACCCGACGGCCAAGCCAGGCGCCAGTCGCGCATCCAGTATTTAAACCGGGGCGCCCGGTGCACCCTGCGCGGCTGGAGGCACCGTGATATCGAGGCAGTGGCGCGGGCTGGCGCGGCCCGATCAGGCGCAGAACTACATTAAGCACCTGCGCAGCGAGACACTTCCGGCACTGCGCGTGATCCCCGGCTTTGTCGATGCTTTCATACTCTCGCGTCAGCTCGCGGCGGCGTTGAGTTCCTGGTCATCACACAATGGCACTCGCTCGAGGCCGTTGTGAGGTTCGCGGGCGCAGACCCGGAAGTTGCCCGTGCCCGCCAGCGTTGTCGGGATGATGATCGAGTACGACCGGCGAGCCAGGCATTACGAAGTCCTCGAATGATCGCGGCGCCCTTCGTTATCGCGCGCAGTGGGGCACCACTGACGGCCATAGTTCGCCGGCGGTGTTCCACGTGGAACAGCCCGGTGGCGTGCTGTGCCGAGAGGCACGAGGAGACGGGTTCGCACCGGCCAGCTGGCGTTGCCTGGCGGGTAAGCAGGGCAGTCGGCCGGGCCCGCTGCGGACGTTCCACGTGGAACGTAGCGCGGACGGCTCTGCGCTCCTGGGCGATGCGGGTGCCGATGGGTCACGTGGCTCTGGTCTTCCGATGAATGAATTCGACGTGCCAGCGCTCTACATTCGGCTGCTCCCGACCGGCCGCAGGGGCGAGACGTCCGGGAGCCGCTCGTGAGTCTGGCCGAACTGACCGTCAGCCATCTGCGTTGCATCGAGCATGCCGAGCTCGAGACGTCTCCTGGATTGACCCTGATCTGGGGAGATAACGGGTCGGGCAAGACATCCCTGCTGGAGGCCATGTTCCTGCTTGGGCGCGGCAGATCGTTCCGCACAAGGAACAATGAGCGCTTGATTCAGCGCGGAAAGGATCACCTACGAGTCATTGGACGCATTCGAACAACGTCCGGCGAGATCCGGACGCTGGGCTTCGAGGCAACGCCGACCTCAACAACCGCCCGGATCGCAGGTCGCCCCGCACAATCGCTCGCGGAGCTCTCCAACGCATTCCCGGTCCAGGTGATCGAGCCCGGCATTCACCGGCTGGTCGAGGAAGGTGGCTATCGCCGGCGCCGATGGATGGACTGGGCGGTGTTCCACGTGGAACCACTGTTCATCGACACCTGGGTCCGCTACACCCGCGCGCTCAAGCAGCGCAATGCGGCGCTCAAGATCGAGGCTGCTCAGGCGCAGGCGTTTGACCCGGAGCTGGCACGCCTGGGCGAGTTAATTGCCGAGTCGCGGCATCGGTTCGTGACTCGGCTGCAGCCGTACTGGCTGGATGCAGTCGCCGCTCTGAGTGGACTCGAAGTCGACCTGCACTACCTGCGAGGCTGGGGCCAGGACCAGACGCTGCTCGAGGCGCTGACAGCCTCGAGGGCACGAGACGAGGCGCGGCACGTGACCCACGCCGGCCCTCATCGTGCTGACATCGCCGTGCGGATCCACGGAAGGCCGGCACGGGAGGTTCTTTCGCGGGGACAGCAAAAGCTCGTTGCCGTAGCGATGACGGTGGCTCAACTGCGGTTACTCCAGGACCTCACCCAAACAACTCCGACGCTGCTCCTGGATGATCCCGCCGCGGAGCTCGACGGTGAGCGGTTGCAGCGATTTATCGCCCAGGTCGCGAGCTTGCGATGTCAGCTCGTTGTCACGTCGTTGCACCCAGAATCGCGGCTTTTCGGTACACCAGAACGCACGTTCCACGTGGTACAGGGGAGGGTGCAACCGGTATAATGTCGCATCACAGAATCGGGTTCCGGCATGGCATCAGACGACGTCTACGATTCCAGTAAAATCAAAGTCTTAAAGGG
>PLEC01000125.1:28893-33819 GCA_003136935.1 Gammaproteobacteria bacterium | reverse complement strand
CGCCTGCGAAGCGCGCCGACCAGACCCCGGGACGCCCGCTTAAGGCGTCGACCTCGAGCCCGGAGTCATCGGCGAGTGCCGGCAGCTGGGTCGCTGCCGCGGCGTGACGCGCCTTCAGCAGCGCATTGGCGAGGAACGTCGTGCCGGTTTCCGCTACCGCGCTCACACCGAGCTCGCCTTGCGGCACCAGCGCGAGATCAAGTGGCGCCAAGAGCGCTGCGAGCTCACGCAGCTTGCCCGCGTTGCGGCTCGCCAGCACCACCCGCGTCACGGGGCCTTCAGCGCCTGCGCCTGCAGTGTGAACAGTTGCGTAATGCCGGCGCTCGCGAGCTCAAGCATCGCGTCGAGTTCATGACGGCGGAACGCGTGGCCCTCGGCGGTGCCCTGGATTTCGACAAACCCACCGCCGTTGTTCATGACGACGTTCATGTCGGTTTCCGCCTGCGAGTCTTCCGCGTAATCCAGATCCAGCACTGGCACGCCGGCCACGATGCCGACCGACACCGCCGCCACCTGGCCGTGCAACGGGCTCGCAGCGAGGCGCCCGTTGCGGGTGAGGCGCTCGCAGGCCTGCACCAGCGCCACGTAGGCGCCGGTGATGGAGGCGGTACGCGTACCGCCATCCGCCTGCAGCACGTCGCAGTCGAGCGTGACGGTGCGCTCGCCGAGCGCCGTGAGATCCACGACCGCGCGCAGCGAGCGGCCGATGAGACGCTGGATTTCCTGGGTGCGGCCGGTTTGTTTACCGCGCGCCGCTTCGCGTGCCGTACGCGTGTGGGTGGCGCGCGGCAGCATGCCGTACTCGGCGGTGATCCAGCCCTGGCCCTTGCCGCGCAGAAACCCGGGGACACCCTCCTCGACGCTCGCGGTGCACAGCACCTGGGTGTCGCCAAACTCAACCAGCACCGCGCCCTCGGCGTGCTTGGCGTGCCGGCGCGCGAAGCTCACCTGCCGCAGTTCGCTGGCCGCGCGTCCGGAAGCTCTTTGCACGAGGGCCATCTATGCCTGACCAATCCAGCGCAGCGCCGCGGCCGAGGTGTTGTCGCTGCCGGTGCCGGCGCGCTTGACGGCGCGCTTGCCAAGTGCGATCAGGCTGTCGCGCAGCGCGCCGCGCGCGCCTAAGCCGGCGGCGACCTCCTCGTCCTTGAGCGGGCCCCACAACCCATCGGTGCACGCCAGTAACACGTCATCGGTCTCCAGCACCCGCCGCCGCGACAACGACATGTCCGGCAGGATCGGGTCGCCGCCGAGGCAGCATTCGACGAAGTTGCGCATCGGATGATTGTGCGCCTGCTCGGCGTTGATGAGCCCCTCGCGCAACAACAGTTCGACGTGACTGTGATCGCGGCTGCGGGCGAGGATTTTGCCGTGCCGCACGTGGTAGATGCGGCTGTCGCCCACGTGCGCCCACCAGCTCGCGTGCTGCTGAATCAGGCACACCGCGCAGGTGGCGCGCGGCCGCTGCTCGAGCGGCAGTTGCACGCCGAGCTTCACCACCTCCTCGTGCGCGCGCCCGAGCGTCATGTGCAGGAAACCCAGCGGGTCGAACAGGGGTTGCGGGGAATGCCAGAACGCCTCGACGATCACCTGTTGGGTGACGTGCGCGGCGCGCGCGCCGTCGGCGTGACCGCCCATGCCGTCGGCCGCCACCAGCAGCGCCGCGTGCTCCGCCACCGCGACGCACACCCGGTCCTGGTTTTCTTCCCGCCCGCCGAGCAGGCTGATGTCCGCGTATTCGACCTGCAAGAAGCGACCCATGTATCTGTTAGACTTCTCGCGCGCTTTATATCACCTGACGCGCACGGGCGTAGCGCTTATGGCGCGTGCGACCCAGGGAGCGCGAACCCTCATGACATCCGACTATTTACTCAGGCGGAGCTTTTCATGATCGCGAGCATGACGGGCTTCGCACGGCATGAGGCGAGCGGCCCCTGGGGCACGCTGGTGTGCGAGCTGCGCAGCGTGAACCACCGCTTTCTGGAGGCGGGGCTGCGCCTGCCCGAGGAGCTGCGCGCGGCGGAAGGGGAATTGCGCGCGCGCCTGGCGCGGCAGGTGCGCCGCGGCAAGGTCGATTGCACGCTCACCTACCGGCGCTCGCACGGTGTGGCGGGCGCACTGGAAGTCGACCCCGTGGCGCTCGAGCGCGTGGTGGCCGCCGCGCAAGTGGTGAGCCGCTCGCTGCGCGAGCCGTCCACCGTCAGCGCGCTCGACGTGCTGCGCTGGCCGGGCGTGCTGCGCGAGGAGAGCGTCGGCAGCGAGCAGCTCCTGAGCGCAGCCTTCGCAGTATTTGACGCCACGCTCGCGGAACTGGTGGCGGCGCGCGGCCGCGAAGGAGCGCGGCTGCGTGAGCTTCTCGAGCAGCGCTGCGCGGCGCTGCAGGCCCTGGTGGCGACGGTGCGGGCGCGGCTGCCAGAGGTGCAGGCGCGGGTGCGCGCGCGCCTTGATGAACGGCTGGCGGAGATCACCGCGACCGTGGACCACGACCGGCTCGAGCAGGAGCTTGCGCTCCTGCTGCAGCGCCTGGACGTGGATGAGGAGCTCGAGCGCTTAAGCGGCCACATCAGCGAAATCGTACGCGTCATCGGCGGCAGTGAGCCGGCCGGCCGGCGGCTGGATTTCCTCATGCAGGAGCTGAACCGCGAAGCCAATACCCTGTCCTCAAAGTCGCAGGACCTGGAGACAACCCGCAGCGCGGTGGACATGAAGGTACTCATCGAGCAGATGCGCGAGCAGGTGCAGAACGCGGAGTAACGGGAGGGGCGCTTTGGTCGACACTGCGGGAGTGACGGACGGCCCGGCATTGCCGGCTGCTCAGGGCGCCGTCTTCTTAAGCTATGCGTCCGAGGACGCGCCGGCCGCCGAGCGCATTTGCAGCGCGCTGCGGGCCGCGGGCATCGAAGTGTGGTTCGATCGCAGTGAGCTGCGCGGCGGGGACGCGTGGGATGGCGCCATACGCCGGCAGATCAAACAGTGCGTACTGTTCATCCCGATCATCTCGGCCAATGCCCATGCGCGCGCGGAAGGGTACTTCCGGCTCGAGTGGAAGCTCGCGACCGATCGCTCACACCTGATCGCGCCGGATAAGCCGTTCCTGGTGCCGGTAGCCATCGACGCTACGCCGCAGTCTGGCGAGCGCATTCCCGACCGCTTCCGCGAGCTGCAATGGACGCGCCTGCCGGGCGGGGAGACGCCGCCCGCCTTCGTGGCGCGCGTGCGCGGCCTGCTCGGTGCGGGTGCGCTCGCCGCGCCGTCGGGGGCCGGCAGCGGTGCAGGTGAAGCCGCACATTGGCAGCGTCCGGCGGCGGCCCGCGGCCGCCCGCTCCGCATGCTCATCTGGGCGTGCACCCTTGTGATCGTGGTGCCGGTGCTCGGTTACTACGGCTTCATGTTGTGGGAGCGGCAGTCGCATGCCGCGCCGTCCGCGGGCACGGTGCCGCCGCCCGGCGGCGCGGACCCGATACCAGAGAAGTCGATCGCGGTGCTGCCGCTCGTCGACATGAGCGAAAAGAAGGACCAGGAGTACTTCTCTGACGGCCTCGCCGAGGAGCTGCTCGATCTGCTCGCGCAGGTGCCGGACCTGCGCGTACCGGCGCGCACGTCCTCGTTCTACTTCAAGGGGCGCTCGGACGACGTGGCGACGATCGCCCGGAAGCTGCGCGTCGCGCACGTGCTCGAGGGGAGCGTGCGGCGCTCCGGCAACCGCATCCGCGTCACCGCGCAGCTGATCCGCGCCGACAACGGTTATCACATGTGGTCGAAGACCTACGACCGTGACGTCAAGGATGTCTTCCAGGTGCAGGACGAGATCGCGAACGCCGTCGTGACCGCGCTCAAGGCGCAGTTGCTGTCCGGACAGCCGCTCACGAACCGCCACCGCACCGACAACACGGAGGCCTTCAACGACTACCTGATGGGCAGGAAGCTGCGCGAGCTCGACACGCCCGACTCGAACCGCCAGGCGCTCGAGTCCTTCCAGCGCGCCGCCGCACTGGATCCGAACTACGCGGCCGCGTACAGCGGCATCGCGGACGCCGAGTGGCGCATCGCCGATCAGAGTACCGCTGAGCCGGCGGCCTACCAGCGCTCCCTGGCCGCGGCCGAGCACGCGATCCGGCTCGCGCCTGACTTACCCGAGGGCTACTGGGCGCGCGGCAACCTGCGCATGGACTACTACTACGACTGGAAGGGCGCGGAAGCCGACTTCCAGAAGGCGCTCGAGCTTGATGCCAGTGAGGTACAGGTGCTGCGGGACTATGCCC
This sequence comes from Gammaproteobacteria bacterium, assembly GCA_003136935.1. Classification (GTDB taxonomy): domain Bacteria; phylum Pseudomonadota; class Gammaproteobacteria; order Steroidobacterales; family Steroidobacteraceae; genus 13-2-20CM-66-19. The sequence goes on along the minus strand of PLEC01000125.1, from coordinate 29,560 downwards.
TCCTGCAGGCCGCGCGCGGCCGCACTGCGCAGGCCATCGAGCTGTTCCACCGCATCCTCGCGGTGGATCCGCTCTCTACACAAGGCGGCCGGCAGCTCGTGCTGCTGCTGCTGGACGAAGGACAGATGGCTGAGGCGAAAAAGATCACCCAGCGCTACCTGGAAACCATGCCGACCCCCTGGACTGGGCCGGAACTGGCCGCGGAGGTCGCCATGGCCGAGGGCCGCTTCGCCGACGCGCTCGCCGACTACCAGCGCGCCCGCCACGGCACTGCCCTGATCGGCTCGGCGATGGCGCAATACTCCCTGGGCCGCGCCGCCGAATCCCAGGCCGCGCTCGATGAGCTCACCGGCCGCTACAGCGCGACGCTCGCCTATCAGATCGCACAGGTGCACGCCTGGCGCGGCGAGCGCGACCAGGCATTCGACTGGCTGGAGCGCGCCTATCGGCAACGAGATGGCGGACTCGTCCATGTCCCCCACGATCGTTACTTCACCAGCCTGCGCGACACCCCGCGCTTCCGGGCGCTGCTGCAGAAGCTGAACCTCCTCACGTGAGCGCCCGCCACGAGCCCGATGCCCACGCTCATCAACCCGCCCCTCGCTCTGTACGTGCACTTTCCCTGGTGCGTGCGCAAGTGCCCGTACTGTGATTTCAACTCCTACAC
>PLEC01000125.1:0-28850 GCA_003136935.1 Gammaproteobacteria bacterium | reverse complement strand
ATGCCGAGGTGACGCTCGAAGCCAACCCCGGCACCATCGAGCGCGGGCGCTTTGCTGAGTACCGCGCGGCGGGCGTGACGCGCGTGTCGCTCGGCGCACAGACCTTTGATGCCGCGATCCTCAAGGCCCTCGGGCGTATTCACTCATCTGATGAAACGCGCCGCGCCGCGGCCGAGTTGCACGCGGCGGGGCTTGCCAACTTCAATCTTGATCTCATGTATGCCCTGCCGGGCCAGGACACGGCCGGCGCCGGGCGCGACATCGCTGAGGCGCTGGCGCTCGCGCCTGCGCACCTGTCGCACTACCAGCTGACGCTCGAGCCGGGCACGGTATTCGCCGCGCGCCCGCCGGCGCTGCCGGATGAGGACGCCGCCGCCGTGATGCTCAGCGCGTGCGCGGGGCGCCTGCAGGCGGCGGGATTCTCGCAATACGAGGTGTCGGCTTACGCGCGCGCCGGCCAGCAGTGCCGGCACAACCTTAACTACTGGACCTTCGGGGATTACCTGGGTGTGGGTGCCGGCGCCCACGGCAAGCTGACGTTCGCAGATCGCGGGCAGATCCTGCGCACCGTGCAGGCGCGCGAGCCGCGCCGCTATCTTGCTGCCCCGGACGCAGCGCTCGCGCGCCACGTGATTGCCGCGGAGCAATTGCCGTTCGAATTCATGCTGAACGCCCTGCGGCTTCCCGGCGGATTCACGTGTCGCAGCTTCCAGGAGCGCACCGGCCTTGCGTGGGACGTCATCGGCGCGCGGATCACAGCGCTCCGGCAGCGGGGACTCCTGGAAATGACCGCAACGCACTGCCGGCCGAGCGCCCTGGGGTTGCGATTCGTGAACGATATGCTGCTCGAATTCATGCCGGAAACGTCGAAAATGCCCGGCGGATCGGCATTGTCAATGGCCTCGCGTGAGGGAGGTCAGGGCGCTTCGGCGCCGTTATACACAGGTCTTGAGGCCCGCAACGCAGAATGAGTGGATTACGCTTCAAACCACCCAAGCTGCGCAACATGATCATCGTAACTATCTGAATAATATGGTCAAAACATCATGATCATTTTTTGACCAAAGTAACAAAAATGCAATCTGGCAGCGAAATCTGAGCCTCGCGGGCCTATGAATCCACAGACTTGTCCACAGGTTCTGTGGATAAGGAAAGCCCCCGCAAGGCGCCCGCCCGTGACGAGGCTTGAGACGGCGGGGTTGTGCCGCTAAACTCCCGCGCCCTTTAATTGTCGTTGCCGCCTCCCCATGTAGCGGTATGACCCCTTATCCGAACCGCGTGAGCTTAAGCATGAAAGCCTCGATTCATCCCGACTACAAAGAGATCAACGTCACCTGCACGTGCGGCAACACGTTCAAGACGAGCTCGACGCTGGGTCACGATCTGCAGGTCGAGGTGTGCTCGAACTGTCATCCGTTCTATACCGGCAAGCAGAAGGTCCTCGACACGGCCGGCCGCGTAGATAAGTTCCGCAAGCGGTACGCCGCCGCTGGCGCAGCCACTACCGCCGCGCCCGCCGCCGCCGCCGCACCCAAGTAACGGGCGTTCCGCGAAACTTCCTCGCCGCCGCGCGCCGTCTGCGCGGCGCGCGCTCGGGAGCCGTGTTGCCTTGATTCGGCACACGGACCATGTAAATCTGCTTCAGATCATGGAAGAGAAGGCCCAGCAGACATTCGAGCTCACCGACCCGGTCCGCGGTCGCAGCGCACAGCTGCCGGTGCGCAACGGCACGATCGGGCCGGCCGCGCTCGACATCGCCGCGATCCACAAGGAACTCGACGTCTTCACCTACGATCCGGGCTTCGGCATGACCGCCGCGACCGAGAGTCGCATCACCTATATCGATGGCGATGCCGGGGTCCTCTTGTACCGCGGCTACCCGATCGAGCAGCTGGCGCAGAAGAGCTCCTTCATGGAGGTCGCGTACCTGCTGTTGCTCGGGGAACTGCCGACGGCGAAGCAGCTCACCGAGTTCACCGGCAACATTCGTTATCACACGATGATCAACGAGTCGTTGCTGCGCTTCTTCAACGGCTTTCATCACAACGCGCATCCGATGGCGATGGTGTCGGCGGTGGTGGCTTCGATGTCGGCGTTCTATCACGACACGATGGACATCCATAACCCGCGCCATCGGGAGATCTTTTCCCACCGCATCATCGCCAAACTGCCGACGATTGCCGCGGCCGCCCACAAGCACTCCCTGGGGCAGCCGTTCATCTATCCGCGCAACGACCTCGACTACGCCGGCAACGTGCTGAACATGGTGTTCGCGGTGCCGTGCGAGCCCTACCAGGTCGACCCGATCGCATCCCAGGCGCTCGATCTGTTGTTCGTGCTGCACGCTGATCACGAGCAGAACGCCAGCACCTCCACGGTGCGCCTCGCCGGCAGCACCGGCGCCAATCCGTACGCAGCGATATCCGCGGGCGTCTCGGCGCTCTGGGGTCCGGCGCACGGCGGCGCCAACGAAGCGGTGCTCGCGCTGCTCGAGCAGATCGGCAGCGTCGACAATATTCCGAAGTACCTGGCGATGGCCAAGGACAAGGCGAGCCACTTCCGCCTCATGGGCTTCGGTCACCGCGTCTACAAGAACTTTGACCCACGCGCGACCATCATCCGCGCGATGTGCCACAAGGTGCTCGAGCGGCTGGGGCGCACCGACAATCCGCTCTTTGAGCTGGCGCTGCGCCTGGAGGAGATCGTCCTCAAGGATGAGTACTTCGTGTCGCGCAAGCTCTACCCGAACGTGGACTTCTATTCGGGCGTCATCTACAGCGCCATCGGCATTCCGCGCTCGATGTTCACGGTGATGTTCGCGATCGCGCGCACCGTCGGCTGGGTGGCGCACTGGCTGGAGATGATTTCCGATCCTGGCATGCGCATCGGCCGGCCGCGGCAGCTGTACACCGGCGCCACGCGCCGCGACTACGTCGACGTCAAGAAGCGCGGCTGACCCGCCGCGACCCCAAGCGGGTCGCGCGTACCGTCCCTAGCCTGACAACTGCCCCAGCAGCGCCTCCACCTCGAAGGCGTTCGCGCGCCGCATCGGCCGTCCATCCACCGGGCTCACCGGCGCCTGGCGGATACCGTCGGTCGGAAACACCGTGGCCTCGATGGGCTGGTCGTCGATCTGGAAACGCACGCCGGGGTAGGCGCGCACCCGCTCGGGGGCGAGCTTGACGCGTCGCTCGGTGACCTCGTGCGGGATACCGGTGTCCAGCAACTTCAGCGTGACGGCTTCGGCGCGCTCGGTGAACAGGTGCAGCTGCACTTCGGCGTGCTGCGTGGCCGTGCCGGCGAGCACCGCGCCCACGAGGCGCGGCTCGAACTCGCGCAGGTAGCGCATGGCGCTTAAGGCCGCACGCCGCTGCGCGTGCAGCGATTGCTGATGCGAGGCGCCGCCGAACAGGCGCTGGTACTCCGCCAGCGCGCTTTCGATTTCGGAGTTCTTGGGCAGGAGCGCGGTGCCGTCGGTGACTCCCAGTCGCTCCGCCGCCTTGCGCTTGGCGATGAGGAAATCGCGGATACCGTGCTCGGCCATGATGCGCGCGGCTTCCTGCGCCAGCGCACGCCGCAGGTTGTCGGCGCGCGTGACGTGTTTCTTGGCTCTCATCGGCTGCCGCCGCTCAAAAGATGGGTTCGCTGCTCGCCGGCCCCTGGGGTCCTTGGCTTCCGGAGTCAGCATCGGCGGCCGCGGGCAGGTGGCTGGCCATGAATATTTCCGGCACGCCGTCGGGATTCTCGGCGCTCACCAGCGTGCCGGTGTCGGGCGAAATGCGCAATGTCACCAGTCCCTCGGGCATCGGACGGTGCTGCTCCGGCACGCCCTTGAGCGCCTCGCGCATGAACTGTATCCAGATCGGCAGCGCGGTGCGCGAGCCCTCCTCGCCTTCACCGAGCGGTCGCTCCTGGTCGAAGCCGACCCACACGGTAGCGACGAGATTGGGCGTGAAGCCGTTGAACCAGGTGTCCTTGGCCTCATTCGTCGTGCCGGTCTTGCCGGCGATGTCGCTGCGTCCGAGCGCCAGCGCCCGCCGCCCGGTGCCACGGCGGATCACGTCCGCCATCATGTCGGTCATGACGTAAGCGTTCTGCGCGCTGATGACGCGCGGCGCGATCTCCTCGGGCTTGAGCGGCTGCGGTTCGCCGTGCGTCGTGTCGGAGACCTGCAGCGGCGTGCCGGCAGCCGCCGTGTCGCCGTCGCTGCTATCGCACTGCGGGCACACCCGGCGCGGCATCGCGTGCCACACCACCTGGCCGGAAGCGTCCTCGATACGATCGATGAAAAACGGCGCCACCCGGTAGCCGCCGTTGGCGAACACCGCGTACCCGGCGGCGACGTCCAGCGGCGTCGCTTCGAGCGTGCCCAGCGCGAGCGTCAGATCATGCGGCATGCTGCGCGGATCGAAGCCGAAGCGGCTGATGTAGTCGATCGCGGTCGGAATACCGATCGCCTTCAGCACCCGGATCGAGACCAGGTTGCGCGAGTGCACCAGCGCGTCGCGCAGCCGCGTCGGGCCGCCGAAGGCGCGCGCGGAGTTCTCCGGCCGCCACGCCTCCTCGGTGCCATTGCCCTCGAGCACGATGGGCGCATCGAGCAATGTGGTCGCCGGCGTGAAGCCGTTCTCGAGTGCGGCGGAATACAGGAACGGCTTGAAGCCCGAGCCGGGCAGCCGCCGCGCCTGGGTGACGCGGTTGTACTTGTTGGTGAAGTAATCGAAGCCGCCCACGAGGGCCACGATGCTGCCGTCGTTGGGGTCGAGCGCCACCAGCGCGCTTTGCGCTTCGGGAATCTGCCCGAGCTGCGCGTGGCCGGCGTCGTCCGCCACCACGTAGATGACATCCCCGCGAGCCAGCAGCTGGCCGGCGTTCTGCGGTACCGGACCCAGGGCATCATTGCGGGCCGCCTTGCGCGCCCACGACAGGCCGTCCCACTCGATCTGCACGGACCCTAAGATTTTGACATAGGCGCGCACGCTCTTGGCGGCGACCGACTCCACGATCGCCGGCGCGAGATTGCCGATCGAGGCGTACTCGTCCACGAGGTCATCGAAGTCCGGTTCGCCGTGTGCCGGCAGGTCGACGTGCCCGGCGGGCCCGCGCCAGCCATGGCGGCGATCGTATTCGATGAGTCCGATGCGCACCGCGCGGTTGGCCGCGGCCTGCAGGCGCCCGTCGATGGTGGTGTAGACCTTGTAGCCGGCACTTTCGGCGTTCGCGCCGAAGCGCTGCCGCAGCTCCAGGCGCGCCATCTCGGCGACGTACGGCGCCTCGACGTCGAACAGCGGCGCGTGGGCGCGCGCCTGCATCGGCTCCTTGTTGGCGGCTTCCGCGGTAGCCGCGTCGATGAAGCCCAGTTCGCGCATGCGGCGCAGCACGTAGCCGCGGCGCTGCGTGGCGAGTTCCGGGTCAACAATCGGGTTGTACCTGGAGGGCGCCTTGGGCACCCCGGCGATGGTGGCGGCCTCGGCCACATCGAGCTTGTCGAGCGGCTTGCCGAAGAAGGCTTCCGCGGCCGCCGCGACCCCGTAGGCGCGCTGGCCGAAGAAGATGACATTCAGATAGAGCCCGAAGATCTCCTGCTTGGTGAACTCGCGCTCCATGCGGTAGGTGACGAAGGTTTCCTGCAGCTTGCGGCGCACGGTCTTGTCGAGATTCAGGAACATGTTGCGCGCGGCCTGCATGGTGATGGTGCTCGCGCCCTGGGTCTTCTCGCCCGACACCACGTCGATCAGTACCGCGCGCACCACGCCGAAGTAGTCGATGCCGTGATGCTCGAAGAAGCGCTCGTCCTCGGCGGCGAGGAAGGCGTGCTTGACGAGCTCGGGGATCTGCTCGTAGGAGACGGGGATGCGCCGCTGCTCACCGATCTGCGCGATGAGCGCGCCACCGCGCGTGTAGACGCGCAGCGGCACCTGCAGCTCGACGTTGCGCAGCGCATCCAGGGCCGGCAGCGAGGGCGCCAGGTAAACATAACTGCAGGCGAGCGCGTAGGCGCCCAGAAGTGTGATCAGCGTCACAGAGCCGGTGACGGCGGCCAACACGCGAATGTAATTCCATTTCACAGAAAACCAACTCCGTTGCTTGCGCTCCCTCAAGGGCGCCTGCATAGTACCGGCCGATTCTTAGGCAAACTCACCGAAAGGTGGGGACGCAAAGCCTCCGGTCTACGGGACGTATGTGCCTACGACAGCGGGGTTGCCGGTGCGAACGTTAACGCACTCCACGGTGGCGGGCCACGCGGTCCGATGAAGCCCGGGAGGCACAGTTCGACCGACCACCCGCAGCTGGTCTGCACTCAGTGCCCCCGCCCGCGAAGCTCCCTCGTCCCCTTGAGACGTTTGGACAACAAGACTCGACACGCTTTATGGCTCCTGGTTGCCCGCGCCCGTGACGCGAACGGCACTTGCGCAGCATCACCCCCGGGCACCGTGCGGTTCCGTGAGCCGCCTCACGTTCAATTTAACTTTGCGCTGATATATAGTGGTTCGGATTCTGACGCAGGGTGGTCATTTTCAGGCGTAATGTCCTGAAAAGGAAATAAAAATGTTCCTTCTGCAGCGCAAGTACCGCCCACTTCTGGGACTTGACATAACGACCTCGTCGGTCAAGCTCATCGAGCTGACCATGGCCGGCGGGCAATATCGCGTCGAGGCCTACGCCGCCGAGCCCACGCCAGCGAACGCCATCAATGAGAAGGCGATCGTGGATGCGGAAGCGGTCGGTGAGGCGATTCGCCGCGCCGTGAAACGCGCCGGCGCCAAGAGCGCGGAAGTCGCGATCGCGATCTCCGGCGATGCCGCCATCACCAAGGTGATCCAGATGCCGCGCGCGCTGCGCAGCGGCGACCTGGAATCCCAGGTGGAAATGCAGGCCGACCAGTACATCCCTTTTCCGATGGACGAAGTCAGCTACGACTTCGAAGTGTTAGGACCGAACGAAAAAGACCCCGACGCCAACGATGTGCTGCTGGTGGCGACGCGCACCGAGAACGTGGAGCAGCGCCAGGCGGCGGTGAGGGCCGCGGGTCTCACGGCCAAGATCGTCGACGTCGAGGCGTTCGCGCTCGAGAATGCCTGCAAGCTGATGACGCACCAGATGCCCGACGGCGGCATCGATCGCACTATCGCGGTGGTGGATTTCGGCGCCAGCAGCACCACCTTCAGCGTGCTGCGCAACCTGCGCGTCGTATATACGCGCGATTTCACCTTCGGCGGGCAGCAGCTCACCGAGGAGATCATGCGCACCTACGGACTGGCGATGGAAGAGGCGGGGCGCGCCAAGAAAGAAGGCGGTCTGCCGGGCAACTACCAGTCCGAAGTGCTCGATCCGTTCATTGACGACATGACCCAGCAGGTCAGTCGCTCGCTGCAGTTTTATCTCGCCTCCGGTTCCGGGCGCGAGCAGCCGGAGAAGATCCTGGTGTGCGGCGGCTGCGCCAACATCCCGGGTGTGGCCGAGGTAATTTCCAGCCGCGTGGGTATTTCCGCCGAGAAGGGCGATCCGCTCGGTCAGATGAAGCTGTCCTCGCGCGCCAAGGCGCAGGCGGTGCAACGCGACGCCACGGCGCTCTTGACGGCCTGTGGGCTCGCACTGCGGAGTTTTGACTGATATGCCACGCATAAATCTACTTCCCCACCGGGAAAGTAAACGCAAGGAGCGCAAGCTCAGGTTCATGGTGGCGCTGGTCGCGGCGACCGGCGCCGGTATCATGGCCGCGTTCATCGCCTACCTCAGCTACGGATCGATGATCCAGTCGCAGGAACATCGCAACAACCAGCTGCGGGCAGAAATCAAGACCCTCGACAAACAGATCGAGGAGATCAACGACCTCGAGAGCGCCAAGCAGAAGTTCATCGCGCGCATGAACATCATCGAGAAGCTGCAGCGTTCGCGGCCGGAGATCGTGCACGTGTTCGATGAGATCGTGCATACGCTGCCGGAAGGGGTGTACCTCACGGCCGTCAAGCAGACCGGTAAGGACACACTCAAGTTCGACGGCATCGCGCAGTCGAGCACCCGCGTCTCCTCATTCATGCGCAACATCGACGGCTCGCAGTGGCTGCGCAATCCGGAACTGGAGGTTGTGCAGACTTCCAAGGCCAGTAGCGGCTCGAGCTTCACGCTCACCGCCGACGAAGTGAACGCCGCGGGCGCCGATGATAACAACGATGCCGCCGGCGCGCGCAAGGCCAAGATCCGCAAAGCAAGCCTGGATGGCGTGGGAGCGCGGCAATGAACCTGCTCGAGGAACTGCGGGCACTTGATCCGCGTGATCCGGGGCGCTGGCCCCTGCCCATTCTCGCCGGCGCCGTCGGCGCGGTGTTCGTTGCCGTTACGCTGCTGGGCATTTACCTGTTTGTCTGGAATGAGCAGCGTCCGGAGCTGCAACGCCGCCGGGCGGAGGAACTGACGCTGCGGCAGGAGTTCCACGACAAGCACGCCAAGGCCGTGAATCTCGAGGTCTACAAGCAGCAGCTGAAGGACATCGAGCGCTCATTCGGCGCCTTGTTGCGCCAGCTCCCGGGCAAGACCGAAGTGCCGAGCCTGCTGGTGGATATCTCGCAGACCGGACTTGCGGCCGGGCTGCAGGAAAAGCTGTTCCAGCCCGAGGCGGAGCACAAACAGGACTTCTACGCCGAGCTGCCCATCAAGATCCGCCTCACGGGCAGCTATCACCAGTTCGGCGAGTTTGTGAGCGGCATCGCGGCGCTGCCGCGCATCGTCACGCTGCACGACATCGACATCAAATCGGACAGCAAGGACGCCTACGACCAGTTGTCCCTGGAACTGACGGCGAAGACCTATCGTTATATGGACGAGGACGAAATCGCCGCGGGCGAAACGGACAAGAAGAAGGACGTCCAGCATCGTCCGAAGCCGGCGACCTAGGACTCAGCCATGAACAACCCCACCTACGGATCCTCGCTGCGCCTCTTGTGTATTGCGCTCGCGTGCGCCGGCTACGCCGTACTCACGGCCTGCTCGAGCGCCGATAGCGATCTGGCGCGCTTCGTCGAGGACACCAAGAAAGAGCCCGGCGGGCGCGTCGAGCCGCTGCCGGAGATCAAGCCGTACGAGACCTTCGTCTATGCGGCGAGTGACATGCGTTCACCGTTCCTGCCGTCGAGCCCCGGCTCGGGTGCCGGCATCAACGGCGTGCGCCCAGATTCCAAGCGCAACCGCGAGTTCCTCGAACAGTACTCGCTCGACACACTCAGGATGGTAGGCACGCTGCGCCTGGGTGGCAGCATGTTCGGCCTGGTGCAGACCAAGGACGGCCTGGTGCATCGCGTAACCGCGGGCAACCACATCGGCCAGGCCGAAGGCAAGATCACCGACATCACCCCTTCAAAAATCAGTCTCGTTGAAATCGTTCCGGACAGTGTAGGCGGGTACATGGAGCGCACCGCCGCGCTTGCCCTGAATGAGTAAGGTCAGCAGGGAGTCTCACGAATGCACGCGTATCGCACAATGAATCACCTCCTCAGCACGGCCGCATGGCTCGTGGCCGCAGGGCTACTCGCAATGCTCCCGGACGCACCGGCGCTGGCCCAGGCCGCGACCCAACCGGCGCTGCAGGCCATTGACGTGCAGCCCCTGCCGGGACAGCAGCTGCAGGTCACCATGCGCCTGTCGGGACCTGCACCGCAGCCGCTGTCGTTCACCATCGACAACCCGGCGCGCATCTCCTTTGACCTGCCGAACACGACCTTGGCGCTGCCCTCGCGGCGCATCGACGTGCATTCTTCCGGGCTCGACACCATCGTCGCGGCGGAGACCAAGGACCGCACGCGGCTGGTACTCAACCTCGACAAGCTCGTGCCCTATGACACGCGTGTCGATGGCAGCAATGTCATCGTCACCCTGGGGGCCGCCACCGGCGCGGTCGCCGCGAGCGCTGCGGCCACCGGCGCCGCCGTCGCCAGCGGCAGCGCGGCGCGCGAACTGCGCGCGATCGATTTCCGCCGTAGCGCCGATGGCGCCGGGCGGGTGGTCGTGAAGCTCTCCGACCCGCATATCCATATCAACCTGCACCAGGTCGGCGGCCAGATCGTCGTCGACTTTAGCGACGCCAGCGTCGCGCCCAGCCTCGCGCGCCGCTACGATGCCACCGACTACGGCACGCCGGTGACAGGCTTCGATGTCACGCGCGCCGGCAACGGCACCCGCATCTCGATCAACGCCACCGGTGATTTCGAGCAGCTCGCCTACCAATCCGACGATCAGTACGTGGTCGAAGTGGCCACGCGGCACAAGAACGCGGCCGCCCAGGATGAGAAGCCGGTGTACACCGGCGAGCGGCTGACGCTGAACTTCCAGGACATCGAGACGCGCGCGGTGCTGCAGCTGCTGGCGGACGCCAGTGGCCAGAACATCGTGGTGAGCGACTCGGTGAACGGCAGCGTCACGCTGCGCCTGCAGAACGTCCCCTGGGACCAGGCGTTGGATATCGTGCTGCGCACCAAGGGCCTGGACAAGCGCAAGCAGGACAATGTCATTATCGTCGCGCCGCAGGCGGAACTGGCGGCGCGTGAGAAGGCGGACCTGGCCGCCAGGCGCGACGTGCAGGAACTGGCGCCGCTGCGCTCCGAGTACCTGCAGGTCAACTATGCCAAGGCCGCCGATATGGCCGCGCTCCTCAAGACCGGCAACAACTCACTGCTGTCCGCCCGCGGCAGCGTGGCGGTCGATGATCGCACCAACACCCTGCTGCTGCAGGACACCCCCGACCGGCTGGCGGACGTTCGCCGGCTCGTCGCGACCCTCGACATCCCGATCCGCCAGGTGCAGATCGAGGCGCGTATCGTCATCGTCAACAACGATTTCGAGCGTGACTTGGGTGCGCGCTTCGGTATTACCACGGCGCAGAAGAACGGCGCCAACGGCCTGTACACGACCAGCGGTACCGCCGCCGCCACCGACGCGATCATGACCAACGCGCCAAATCCGCTCATCGGCTCGGCGATCACCGGCAGCAATGCCGCCAACCGCTACAACGTCAACCTGCCGGCGAGTAATCCGGCCGGCAGCATCTCGGTCGGGGTGCTGGGCTCGAACTTCATCCTCGACCTGGAGCTGTCCGCCGCCCAGGCCGAAACTCAGGCGAACATCATCTCCTCGCCGCGCGTTATCACGGCGAACCAGAAGGAGGCGACGATCAAGCAGGGTGTGGAAATTCCGTATCAGCAGTCGGCCTCCAGCGGCGCCACTACCATCCAGTTCAAGGATGCGGTGCTGTCGATGAAGGTCACACCGCACATCACGCCCGACAACCGCATCATCCTCGACCTCGACGTGCGCGACGACAGCGTCGGCACGGTGGTGGTGGCCTCGGGCGGCGTGAACGTGCCCTCGATCGACACCCGCGAGATTTCCACGCAGGTGCTGGTGAACGACGGCCAGACCGTGGTGCTCGGCGGCATCCTGTCGACCACGCAGCGCGAGGACGACAACAAGGTGCCATACCTGGGCGACATCCCGATCCTCGGCCACCTGTTCAAGTCCACCGCCCACACCGACGACAAGGACGAGCTCATGATCTTCATCACCCCGAAGATCCTGCGCGAGGGCGTCAACGTCTATAACTGATCCGGCCTAAGTCTTTTGGGACCTGCAGCGGCCGCCTTCGGGCGGCCGCTGCATTTGGGTATCCTGTCGCCCAAGCATGCTCGACCAGAAGAGTGTATTTCTCGTAGGACCCATGGGCTCCGGCAAGAGCGCCGTCGGCCGGGCGCTGGCGCGCGCCCTCGGGCTGCCCTTCCATGACAGCGACGCGGAGGTCGAACGCCGCACCGGCGTCGATATCCCCTACATCTTCGAGAAGGAGGGCGAGGCGGGCTTCCGGCAGCGTGAGCGCGAGGCGATCGAGGCGCTGACCGCGACCCCGCGCATCGTGCTGGCCACCGGCGGCGGCGCGGTGCTGCTCGAGGAGAACCGCCGCTACCTGCGCGAGCGCGGCTGCGTCGTGTACCTGCAGACCTCGGTAACCCAGCAGGCCGAGCGGGTGCGTCACGGCCGCAACCGGCCACTGCTCAGCGCCGGCGACACCGCCACACGCCTCGAGGACCTCATGGAACTGCGCGCACCGCTGTATGCGCAGATCGCGGATATCATCGTGCCCACCGACGGCCGGCGCGTGCCGAGCGTGGCCGAGCACATCCTGCGCGAACTCGCCTCGGTGCCCGGCGCGCGCTGACGCCGCGCTCCTGGCAGCGCGCGCCCCCCGCTGCACCGCTCACGTATACTGCCGCGCAGTGCCGCGCCTGATCTCTTGCGCGCGCGGTGAGCACGTGCACACCCTGAACGTCGAACTCGGTAGCCGCAGTTACCCGATCCTGATCGATGCCGGGATTCTCGGTCGCCCGGGAGTGCTCGACGCGCAGGTGGCGGCGCGTGATGTGCTGGTGGTGAGCAACACCACGGTCGCGCCGCTGTACCTCCCCGCACTGAGCGCGGCGCTCAGGTCGCGCCGGCTGGTGGCGGTGATCCTCCCGGACGGCGAGGCTCACAAGACCCTCGCCAATGTCGCGCGGGTGATCGATGCGCTCGTCGCCAACCGTTTCGGGCGCGATTGCGCGGTGCTCGCCCTGGGGGGCGGGGTGGTCGGGGATCTCGCCGGCTTCGTGGCCGCGTCCTACCAGCGCGGCGTCATGTTCGTGCAGGTGCCCACGACGCTGCTCGCGCAGGTGGACTCGGCCGTGGGCGGCAAGACCGGCGTCAACCATCCGGGCGGCAAGAACCTGATTGGTGCCTTCCACCAGCCTGCGGCCGTTGTGAGCGACACGCTCACGCTCACGACTCTGCCGGCGCGCGAGCTGCGTGCCGGACTCGCCGAAGTGATCAAGTACGGACTGATCTGCGATGCGGCGCTGTTCGCGTGGCTCGAAGCGCATCTGGATGCCCTGCTGGCCGGTGAGNNGGACTGGCGATGGCGGCCGCCATGTCGCATGCCTGCGGTTACCTCGGTGCCGCGGATGCGGCGCGCGTGCGGCAGCTCGTCGAGCGTGCCGGCCTGCCGACACACGTGGCGAGCGTGGGACCTGCGGCGGTGCTCGAGCACATGCGCATCGACAAAAAGGTCCAGGGTGGTCGCCTGCGCCTGGTACTGCTGCGCGGGGTCGGTAGCGCCTTCGTCACGGACGACTACCCGCAGGCGGCCTTGCAGGACACGCTCGCGACGTATTGTGGGGCGGCACGATGAATGACGTGTCCGCGGGCGAGGCGATACTCGCGCCCTTCGCCGCGCATGCGGCGCAATCACGCGGCCGGCGTTATCCGGAACCCAAGCCCGAACTGCGCAGCGAATTCCAGCGCGATCGCGATCGCATCATCCACTCGAACGCCTTTCGGCGCCTGGTCTACAAGACCCAGGTGTTCGTGAATCACGAAGGCGACCTGTACCGCACGCGCGTGACCCATTCGATTGAGGTGGCGCAGATCGCCCGCTCGGTCGCCGTCGCGCTCAAGGTGAACGAGGCACTCACGGAGGCCATCTGCCTCGCGCACGATCTCGGCCACACCCCCTTCGGGCACGCCGGCCAGGACGCGCTCAATGACTGCATGCGCGACTACGGCGGCTTCGAGCACAACCTGCAGTCGCTGCGGGTGGTGGATGAGCTCGAGGAGCGCTACGCGGAATTTCCCGGGCTCAACCTCACGTTCGAATGCCGCGAAGGCATCCTCAAGCACTGCTCAGTGCACAACGCCCGCGAGCTCGGTGAGCTGGGCGAGCGCTTCATCAAGCGCCGCCAGCCGGGACTTGAAGCGCAGATTGCCAATCTCGCCGACGAGATCGCCTACAACAATCACGACGTGGACGACGGCATTCGCGCGCAGCTGCTCGATCTTGCCGCATTACGCGAGGTGCGCCTGTTTCGCCGTCAGTACGATGCCGTCGCTGCGCAGTACCCGGATCTGGGCGAGCGACGCGTGATCCACGAGACCATCCGGCGCATGATCAATTACATCGTGCTCGATTTCATACACAGCACCCAGGCGCAGCTCAATGCCGCGCGGCCGCGGACCATCGAGGACGTGCGCGCGAACCCGAAAACGCTGGCGACGCTGAGCGATGGCTGCCGCGAGGAGCATCTGGAACTCAAGGCGTTCCTGCGCGAGCATGTGTATCGGCACTATAAGGTGCTGCGCATGACGACCAAGGCGCGCCGTGTGCTGCAGGAATTGTTTGAGGCATTTTTCAAGGACCTGAGCCTCATGCCGCCGGAACACCGCGCGCAGTCTGTGCAGGCGGAGGCCGCGCAGGGCGCCGCCGGGCGTGCACGCGGTGTGGCGGATTACATTGCGGGGATGACGGATCGCTACGCGATTCTTGAGCATCGCAGGTTGTTTGAGCCGGGGGAGAGGACGTGATGAGCAAGTCCGCTTTGGAGCGCTGTTGGCAGCCTGGCACGGGTGCTTCGCTGTGAGTTCGCCGCCGGGTATACATCTGCTGGTTGCGCTACGACGAGTTCTTCGTCCGATCGTTGGGATTCTCATCCGCGCGGGCATTCGGTTTGACGAATTTTCGGACCTTGCCCGTGGTGTTTACGTTGAGAGCGCAATCCGCGATGGGCTGGATCAAGCAACCAAACCAACCCGCGCCCGGGTGTCGATGCTGACTGGGCTCACACGCCAGCAGGTTGACTACTATCTTGATACCGATGGCGCTCTTCCGCACCCGCGGCCGACGCTCGCCAACGTTTTGGTTGAGGTGCTCCAGAAGTGGCACACCGACGCGCAGTATGTTGGGCCGTACGGGATCCCCCTGGAGCTTGAATTCGAGGCGTCCTCCGGCCGCAGCTTTCGAAGTCTAGTCGCGATGGTTGACCCACGTGTGAGCGCCGGCATCGTGTTGGAGGAGTTACTGCGAGTCGGCTCTGTTACGTATTCGGGCGAGAAGCACTTCCGCGCGGTGTCCCGGTACTTCATGATGCCGGTGCCCATGTCGCCCCAGCAGCTGGAGTATTTTGGGAACACACTGACGCGATTAGCGAAAACCCTCGAATACAACATGGATCCCAAGAATCCCCAGAAGCGCCTAGAACGTTTCGTGGTCGCCGATCGGGGTTTGCCAATTGACGTGTTGCCGAAGTTCGAGAGATACGCGCGCGAGCGAACGAGCGAATTCCTGCTGGACTTAGACAATTGGCTTACCCCCCATTCGTTGTCCGAGGAAACCGATTTCTCGGATCGAGTCGGAGCTGGCGTGAACGTTTTCCTCTACGTAGACAGTCCTCAAGATGAGAAGCCGTTGGCTTCCCTGGCAGCGCCCAGCGACGAACCGTCAGCCGGGTTACAAAAAATAGTTAAATTTCAGTAGGTTATAGCTCCTCAGGATCCTGCCTCACCGCGGTCTCCAAGGTCGCCCGGCCCGACTTTGCTACGGGATTGCAACGTATGCGTCTAAATCTTTGACGAACGTCACAATTACATGGCAAAGTGACGTTACATAAAGAGGCAGAAGCGCCGACATTGTTAAATTCAGACGGCGCCTGTAGGAGACTTTCATGATTCGTTGTGCCGCCGCGATGCGTACGGGTTCCGTCTGGGCTGCAGGTATCGGACTTGCGCTTACCTTGCCGTGCATTAGCAACGCGCATCCGGTTGACTTCATGTCGGCAAGAGGCAGCAGCGTAGCCGCGGCCTTGGTGGGCGTGGGTGGCACTGGAATCAGCGCTACATCCAAATCGTTAGGCGTCGGCGGAACCGGAATTGGCGCAACGAGCGTGACTGGCGTCGGCGGCACAGGATTCAGAGCTTCATTCAAATCATTGGGCGTCGGCGGAACCGGACTCAGAAGCGCTCGGCGACGGTAGACACTGTTGTGTCGTGCCGAGTCTTCAACGCGACACATTTTCTCAAAAATCCCTTCGAGACTGATACACGGGCTTAGTCTACGGCGGAGCCTCTGACGCTCCGTATCTAGGGATAGGTTTATCTCCCCTATCCATCGACGCCGAGTTCACCCGGGCGGATGGGGCAGCTTGTGTGGAGGCAACCCTTTCCGCGCGACAGCGTTGAAAGCGCTTTGTGGGCAGGATGCATGTGGATCAATGCGACCCCCACGCTCACGGCTCGCCATTACCTTTACAGCGCGATGCTTGCCAGACTGAACGTTCGAGCCTGTATAGCAAGGCGGAACTTCGGGGCCACGCTCCAAAAATTGACCCGTGCGGAGACATACCCAGTTTTGTCAGTACTCTGATGCTCGCACGGTTGTCGGAGTAAACGGTAGCGAAGACGGAATCAACCGGCAGATGGCGAAACGCCAGATCGAGTGAAGCCTCGGAAGCTTCCGTGGCATAGCCGCAATTCCAGCTCATTCGCTCCAAGGCGAAGGCGAGCTCAACATACGGAGTGTTTTGTAAGGGCCGGACGCCACAATACCCAATACAGGCATTGTCGCTACGCTGCACCACCGCGAGCGTACCCCACCCTCGATCGATAAAGGCATCGCGCATGTAGCGCACGGAGTCGGCCGCTGCTGCCGGGGACTTCGGGCCGCCGATAAACTGTGTGGCTAGTTGATCGGCCATGACTTTCGAGAATTTCCCGATGTCCTCCTCGCAGAAGGGACGCAGCTCTAGCCGGGCTGTCAGACACGGGACTGGAATTCGCGGGCTCGCGGAGGTGCCGCAAAGAGCTTCGACGGCCGAGCTCACGTCATTCATCAGCCGCGAGCCTTCAGCTGGCGGGTGTTCATAGCGGTCGCCTTGGGCGAGCGGGAATCCCCCGTATACGCGAAGCAGTGCATCGCCACCTCACGCACCGGTCCCTTGTCGTCCCGACGCGCATGATCTTCAAGCCAGTTATCGACGCCTTCCAGAAACGCCTGCGCTCGCTCGCGTGCAACGGCGCGCCAGAGCGGCACGTACTTCTCCGGTAGAAAGAAAACCCGCGCGGCCCGATTAATGTCTCGGAAATACGGATCCTGAGTGTCTGCGTTGTGCAGCTCAGTTCCGAGGTACTGAGGGACTGATGCCGCTGCTCGATTGAGCAGCACGGACCGCGCACTGTCTTCGTTGGGTATGATCGTGCGTCCTCCAGTCGGAGCGATTTTCCCATTGTTGGTCTTTCTGACTACTCCGTGCTCGAACATCCACCGCAGAGTTGCAGAAACCTTGTGCCTCGGAAATCGCCTTCCAACAAGTGTCCGTAGCGACCTCAGAGTGAGCTGACGTGGCTCCCCGTCCTGGTTCGTATAGGCGGGCTCCCGGTGCCAGTCGTGGACCACGCCAGCAACTTCCCAGCAGCGTTCACGCGTCTCCTGAACGTGTTTCGCGTCTTTCGTACGCCACAGGGGCAATCGCCCCTTGACGCGCTCGGCCTGCCCCTTAAGTTCGAGAGTGATATGTTCTGGCGACTCGCCGGCGCTTAAGAGAAACTCGACCGTCTTGCTCAACAAGATATGAAGCGCGGGGTTGTGGGAAGCTCCTCGACTCCGACGCGCTACCGGTCGACCGGCTTTACGTCGCGTCAGACGTCTTAGGCTCGAACGAGTCTGAGCTGCTGTGTATACCTTTCTCATTTGGGCCTTCTCCTTGCTCTTGGCGGACCCCGCCGGCTAGGCAGGTTGTTGCTGTTTTCATCAGCTCGCTGGGACTCCGAGAGGGCTCTCTCGAAACTGAAGGCAGATATACCAATCAGAGTCTTGCGCCCGAGATCGTCTTCGCCAGGCTTCCACCGGGGGCTATCGAGCTCGTCGGCCAGTTCAGATACAGCGCTATCGAGCCGATCTCGGACCATTTTGCGCACGAGATGCACTTTGTCCAGCGGGATCTGAACGCTTTGGGCTCGTCGCCACGATCTGGGTCGGCCGGACTTCACATCGTGGAGCTGGCTATAAATCGCATCGCGTAAGAGCTGGTTAGAGGGTTCGTCAACAACAGCGGTAGCCTTAACCGGCTTTGAATTTGCCTTGTGGGCGCAGCGAAGTCTTCCGTCCGGGAGAGCTACCACCAGGTTCAGACGAATAAGCTCGTCGATCACCAACCGCGGCCAGACGCCGGGGGCGTGCTCCTCGACCAAGGACCAAATAGTTCGGCCGCGTGACCGCCGGTCGCCGATCGGTAGCGCAAGTGGCAGCCCGCTCTTGAAGTAGTGCGGGTCAGAAAGCCATCCCGCAATGACACGACTCGTTGCGTCGCGGCGAGTCTCTAAGCCCCCGTCTACGCGAGGTGGCGTCTTTAAGATGTCTGCGATGACGTGCCGGTCCACCCCCGTCTTTA
Organism: Gammaproteobacteria bacterium; assembly: GCA_003136935.1. Lineage (GTDB taxonomy): Bacteria > Pseudomonadota > Gammaproteobacteria > Steroidobacterales > Steroidobacteraceae > 13-2-20CM-66-19. Next base: position 10,617 of record PLEC01000125.1, on the reverse strand, counting down.
TCGAGATCTGAGATGCGTTCGGGCGTCTACCGTGTTGTGCGAAGGATCTTGCGGCTGCATGGACACACACGGCCCGCAAGAGCGTCACGGCCTCCGAACTAGTGACGCCACTCTCGATCAAGTGTGGTGCCAATGTTTCGAAGATCGCAGTGGCGGTCGCGAGAGCAGCGAGTTTAGACGTGGCCCCCATGACTTTCTCGACGAATTGCGCGACGCTCGCCCCGGCAATTTCGCCCGAGGTTGGTTAATTGGCACCAATTCGGAAGACTCTACGCGGGTTTGCCTATGACCGCCAAGATCCGAAGACCATACGCGATGCTTGCCTGCGTAACTTAGAACGTTAGCGTTCGCCGGTCTCTAGACGGAAATAATTATACGTGCATCAAGTATTTATCGTCGCCGCAAGCTTGGAGTTGGGCCCCTAACTGTCTTGGCTGATCGTCAACGGGACCCCGTGCAGATGAGAATCTGGGCGATCAGGCCAGAAACTCAGAGTATCCCCGGGGTGGCGATCTGAGGCGGAACCACCGCAGCCGGGCAACTAAGTTCGCTTTACCAACTCCTCTCTCAACACCTTCCTCAATATCTTCCCCACGTTCGTCTTCGGCAGTTCCTGCTTGAAGTAAACGTGCTTGGGCACCTTGTACGCGGCGAGCGACTTGCGGCAGTAGTCCATCACATCCTTTTCGGTGAGCGCCGGGTCCTTGCGAACCACGAATAGCGCCACCACTTCGCCGGAGTGCTCGTCGGGCTGGGCCACCGCGGCAGCCTCCAGGACTCCAGGATGCGAGGCGATGGCGGCTTCGACCTCGTTTGGGTACACGTTGAACCCGGACACCAGGATCATGTCCTTCTTGCGGTCCTCGATGTACACGAAGCCACGCGCGTCCATGCGACCGACATCACCGGTGCGCAGGTAGCCATCCGGCAGCATCACCTTCGCGGTCTCGTCCGCGCGATTCCAGTAGCCCACCATCACCTGCGGCCCACGCACGCAGATCTCGCCCACCTGACCGAGTTCGAGATCCTTGCCGTCATCGTCCTTGATGGCGATTTCGGTTGATGAAATCGGCAGGCCGATAGAGCCGTTGAAGTCCGTGTCCGGAGGATTGATGCACGCGGCGGGTGAGGTCTCGGTGAGGCCCCAGGCTTGCGTGAGGATTTTGCCGGTAGCCTCTTTCCAGCGCTTGGCCACCGCCTCCTGCACGGCCATGCCGCCGCCGAGGGTGATTTTCAACTGGCTGAAGTCCAGCTCCTTGAAGTCCGGCGCATTCAACATGGCGTTGAACAGTGTGTTGACTCCACTCAGGAACACACACGGGTAGCGTTTGAATTCCGCCATCATCGCCGGCAGGTCGCGCGGATTGATAATGAGCACGTTCTTCCAGCCGAGGCGTGCGAACAGCAGGCAGTTACACGACAACGCGAAGATGTGATACAGGGGGATCGCCGTGATGAGCACCCCCGGCTCGCGGGACATCTCTCCGAGCCACGCCTCGGCCTGCAGGATGTTGGTGCTGACGTTGCCATGGGAGAGCATGGCGCCCTTGGCGACGCCGGTTGTGCCGCCCGTGTACTGCAGGTAGGCGAGATCATCCGGGCCGACATCTACGCCCGTGAACGGCAGCTTCATTCCCTCGTTCACCGCGGCCTTGAACGACTTGGCATTCGGGATGTTCCAGGCCGGCACCTGCTTGCGCACGTGGCGCACCACGTAGTTGACGATGTGCGACTTGGGGAACGCGAGGTAATCGCCTGCGGCGGTGACGAGCACGTGCTTGACGCGGGTCTGGGCAACCACCTTCTCGACTATGTGTGCGAAATTCTCGATGACCAGGATCCCGGTCGCGCCCGAATCGCTGAGCTGGTGCTGCAGTTCCGGCGCGGTGTACAGCGGGTTGGTGTTGACGACGGTGAGTCCCGCGCGCAGGGCCCCGAACATGGCGATCGGGTACTGCAGGGTGTTCGGCAGCATGATGGCGATACGATCGCCCTTCACGAAGCCCGCGTGCTGCAGCCAGGCCGCGAACGCGCGCGAGCGCACCTCCAGCTGCCGGTAGGTCATCGAGGCGCCCATCTGGATGAACGCCACCCGCTCAGCATGCTCGACGCAGGCTTTCTCCACCAGCTCCTTTAGCGAGCGCAGCTGCCTCGGGTCGATCTCGGCCGGCACGTGCGGCGGATACGATTGCAGCCAGATCTTGTCCATCAGCCTCCCCCCGTTGCGGCATTCTTCTTCAGGAGCGGCTTCAGGTAGCGCCACACGGTGTCGAGCACGGGGGGTTCCCCTTGAGCGTTCGGGTGCATGCCATCCTCCTGCATGCGCGTGGGATCGAGCGCTACGCCAGCCAGCAGGAACGGCACCAGCGGCAGATGATATTGATTTGCGACTCCTTCGAACACGTGCGCGAATTCTTCCGTGTAGCGCGGGCCGTAGTTGGGCGGGATCTGGATCCCGACCAGCAGCACATGCGCTCCTTTGGCCTGTGCCATGTGCACCATATGCGAGAGGTTGTCTCGCATCGCGTCGAGCGGCAGTCCCCGCAGTCCGTCGTTGGCACCCAGCTCCAGGATCACCGTTCCCGGCTGGTGCAGCTGCAGCGCCCGCGGCAGTCGTTCCAGGCCGCCGCTGGTGGTCTCACCGCTCACACTGGCGTTGACGACCTCGTATCCGTACCCTTGGGTCCTCAGTCGCGTCTCGAGCAGCACCACCCAACCCTGCTCCGGCCGGATTCCGAAAGCGGCGCTCAGACTGTCGCCGAATACAAGGATCGTACGGTCGGAGGCCACCGCGTTCTGGAGCGCGATGAACACCAATCCTATGCCCAGCGCGGCGGCGCCGCCAATTCGCAACAGCGTTCTCAAGGCTGAAAACCTCTGCAAGCAGGTTAGCAGTCCCGAAGGCTCGCTGACCATTGTCGATGATGTGTCCTTCGACATCGCCGCCGGCGAGTCAGTGGCGGTCACCGGGCCTTCGGGCGCCGGCAAGTCGACGCTGTTGGCGCTGCTTGCGGGCCTCGATCTGCCCACCACCGGCAAGGTGCTGCTCGACGGCGTGGATCTGACCACGCTTGATGAGGACGGGCGGGCACGGTTGCGCGCCCAGCGTGTCGGCTTCGTGTTCCAGTCTTTCCATCTGATCCCGGCACTCACCGCGCTCGAAAACGTGATGCTGCCGCTGGAACTCGCCGGCAGCTCCGACGCGCGCGCCGCCGCGAACGAGACGCTGGCGCGCGTGGGACTGAAATCGCGCACCGGCCATTACCCGCGGCAGCTCTCCGGCGGCGAGCAGCAGCGCGTCGCAATCGCGCGCGCCTTCGTCACCCGGCCGGCGGTGCTGTTTGCGGACGAACCCACCGGCAATCTCGACACCGTCACCGGCGCGCGGGTCGGGGAATTGTTGTTCGAGTTGAACGCCAACGCGCATACGACGCTGATGCTGGTCACGCATGATGCGGCGCTCGGCGCGCGCTGCGCCCGCACCTTGCACATGGAAGCCGGGCGGGTGACATGAAAGTCCTTATCCTGGCGCTGCGCACGCTGCTGCGCGAGTGGCGCTCGGGTGAACTGGGGGTGTTACTGCTTGCGCTGACGGTTGCGGTCGCGGCCCTCACGGGCGTCGGCTTTCTGGTCAGTCGCGTCAGTGCTGCGGTCGCCTTGCAGGCGAGCTCGGTACTGGCGGCGGACCTGCGGCTGGGTTCTCCGCAGCCCCTCGACGAGCGCTACTTCACTGAGGCCACACAGCGCGGCTTGCGCACCGCGCGCAGCACTTCACTCCTGTCGGTGGTGTTCAACGGCGAGGCCAGTCAGCTCACGAACATCGCGGCGGTGACGGCCAACTACCCGCTGCGCGGACGCCTGCTGGTTGGCGACGAACCGTTTGCGCCGGGAGTGCCGGCGGCCGGCATCCCGGCCCCCGGGGAGGTGTGGCCTGACTCGCGCCTGCTGGCCGCCGTCGGCAGCAAGGTTGGTGGGCAGTTGTCGATCGGGGCGGCGACCTTGCGCGTCACCCGCGTGCTGATCGCCAAGCCGGACCAGGGCGGCACGTTTGCCGAGCTCGCACCGAGCCTGCTCATGAATGCCGCGGACCTGCCGGTCACGCGACTGATTGAGCCGGGCAGCCGCGTCAGCTACGGGGCGCTGTTTGCCGGGGAGCGCTCGAGTGTTGAGCTCTTCAAGACCTGGCTCACTGCTGCCAAGCGGCACGGCGAACGACTGCGAGACATCACGGATGCCAGTCCGCAGGTGCGCAATGCCGTGGACCGCGCCGGACGCTTTCTCACCCTCGCCAGCCTCGTGAGCGTGCTCTTGTGTGCGATCGCGGTGGCGATGGCTTCGCGCCGCTACGTGCACCGCCACCTGGATATCGTGGCGCTGCTGAAGACCCTGGGCGCCACACGCAACTTCACCCTGGCGCTGTCTTTATTGCAGCTGCTCGTGATCGCGCTGGTGGCGGCGCTGGTGGGTGCCGCGCTCGGTTTCCTGGCGCAGGAGTGGCTGCTGCAGGCGATCAAGGGCCTGCTTGCGGTCACGGAGCTGCCGGCAGCGGGGATCACGCCAATCGCCATCGGCTTTGCGGCGGCGATCGCGGTGCTCGCCGGCTTTGCGTTGCCACCGCTGCTGCAACTCTCGCGTGTGCCGGCGTTGCGGGTGCTGCGCCGTGATGTCGGCCCGCCCCCGCCGCTCGTGGTGCTGGCGTTTGGACCGGCCATCGCGGTGGTGCTGGCGCTGATTTACTGGGTGGTGCGCGATTTCAGGCTCCTGGGTTACTTCACCGCCGGGCTTGCGGTGTTCGTGGTGCTGCTGGCGCTCGCAGGTCTTGCGCTGGTGTATCTCGCGGGCCGGCTGCGCGGACGCGTTGGCGTCGCCTGGCGCTACGGCGTGGCGAACTTGAGCCGCCGGCGCGCCGAGAGCGTGGTGCAGCTGGTGGCGTTCGGCGCCGGCATCATGGTGCTGCTGCTGCTTGGCATTATCCGCGGCGACCTGAACGGCGATTGGCGGCGCACGCTCCCCGCGGACCTTCCCAACTATTTCTTCGTCAACATTCCCCCGGCCGAGCGCGAGAACTTCATCCGCTTCGTGGAGGCGCAGGGCGCGCGCACCACGCGGGTTTTGCCCATGATCCGCGGCCGCCTGACGCTCATCAACGGCCACGCGGTGGAGGGCGCGCGCGCTGGCCGCAAGGGCGAGCGCGGCGGCGAGCGCGAGCGGGGTGGTGAGGACAATTTCGCCACCCGCGAACAGAACCTCACCTGGACATCCGAACTGGGCCCCGACAATCGCATCGTGGCAGGTCATTGGTGGACGCCGGCCGACGCCGGCAAACCGCTCGTGTCCCTGGCCACCGAGTTCCAGGATTCCCTGGGCGTCAAGGTTGGCGACCGGCTGACCTTCGACATTGCCGGGGAGACCCTGGAGGTCACCGTCGCGAGCATCCGCAAGGTGAAATGGGACAGCTTCCAGCCGAATTTCTTCATCGTGTTTCCCCCGGGAGTGCTCGAGGGTGCGGCGGGCACCTATATGACGAGCGCGTACGTCAACCCCGGGACGGCGCACTCGCTGGCGCAGCTGGCGCGGCGCTTCCCCAGCGTATCGATCTTCGACATCCAGGAACTGCTGGTGCAGGTGCGCGCCGTGCTCGACAAGGCGGCGCTCGCGGTGCAGAGCGTGTTCGCCTTCACGCTGTTCGCGGGACTCACCGTGCTGCTCGCCGCCGTGCAATCCAGTCGCGATGAGCGGCGCTACGAGAGCGCCATGCTGCGCACGCTCGGTGCCAGCCGCGCAACGGTGGTGCAGGGTGTGCTCGCCGAGTTCGCCACCCTCGGCAGCCTCTCGGGGTTGATCGCCGCCATCGGGGCTTCGATCGCCGCGTATTTCCTCACCACGCAGTGGCTGGAACTGAACTACACCTTTGAGCCCTGGGTGTGGGTCATCGGGGTCTGCGGGGGCACACTGCTGGTGGCGGTGGGTGGCTGGCTTGCCACGCGCACCGTGGTGAATCAGCCGCCGCTGACAACGCTGCGGGCGTGAAGCGGCCAATAGACTTAGTGGGCGACGCCGATCGTAACCCAGGAGTCCGGCTCGGTGTCGCCGCGCCAGGTGATCCCTTCGATGGTGAACTGGTAAGCGCCGGGGCCGAGTGCCGAGCTGTTGAGGGCGAGGCGCAGATTGCCGTTGGAGTCCTTGGCAATATTCGTGATGATCGCGACGCGCCCCTGATCGATGCGATCGATGGTCACACGGAAGGTGTGAAACGGCGAGCGTGACTCGTCGATCTTAAAATCCGCCAGCTGCGCGGCGCCGCCGCCGCCTACCGTGATCGCCGGCGTGTTGGAAGCGCCCGAGCGGCTCGGCAGCACGCGGATCTCGCGCGTGCTGGTCGCCGGGTCGAGCGGTTGCTCGAGCATCTGCTTCTTCAGGCCAGCGATCTGCCGGGTCTTGCCGGCGCTATTGCCGCCGATCATCAGCAGCGTCAGCCCCAGTACCACGACCCCCGCGGCGAGTCCGATCGTTACCTCGGGCCCTTGCCACTTGGGTTTGGCCTTTTCCTGCCACGGTTCAGGTTTGCCGCTCGCTTCCAGCAGGCGCAGACCCGCGTTCACGCGCTCCGGCAGACCCATCTCATCCAGCAGCTCCGGGTTCTCGTGACAGAAGCGCTCGAAATCTGTCGCGCCTTTCAACGGCAGGCGACCTGACAGGTAACGCTCGACGACCTGGTTGCGGGCGATGAAGTCGCGGTCCATCGGCGCAGCAGTCGGTGCCGCGGCAGAGGCGGCAGCAGCAGCCGGCACCGGAGCGGGTGCTGGGGCCGCGGTTGGGGCCGGGGATGGAGCTGGCGCGCGTGCAACCACAGGCGCCACGGCCGGCTTCACCTGCGGCGTGGGTCTTGAGGCGGGGGCAGGAGTGGCCGAGGCAACCGGTGCGGGCTTCTTAGCCGGTGCTGCGGCCTCGCGGGCGCTCGCCCAGCTCGCCAGACTCGGCGCTTCGGCCGGGAGTGGCTTGACTGCAGCTTTTTCGGCGGCCGGGACGTTTGCGACCGGCGGTGCAGGTGCAGCGTCATTAGCCCGCGGCTTTGGCGCGCTGCGGTCCGCGTGTCGTGCGGCGGCGGCGAGTTTGGTGGCGGCGGCTGACAACGAAGCGGTGCTCGCGAGTGGCACCATGGTCATTGCAGGGGATGGAGGCGGCGATGCGGAGCGTGTCGCGGCCGGCTTAGCAGCCGGCGTTGACGCGCGCGCCGGCGCACCCGTCAGCAGTCGCTCAACTTCCTTGGGATCCTCCAGCGTGAGTTCAACTTCGGCGCCAGCCGGCGGCCTGCGCGCTGGCGCTGACAGGTTCGGGGGCGTTGCCGGTTCGGGTGGCGCGGAGGCGAGGTGCGCATCGGGTCCGAAAAGCGTTTCGGGATTGATGAATTCAATGCCGGTGGCGTCGAGTGACTTCCCCGGTGTCGACGCTGGCGGCGCGGATGTGGTCGGTGAGCTCGGCGCCGGGGCCGCTGCAGCAATGCGCAGGGGCTCCTCAACCGGCAGGTCGGAAAGGAGTTCCAGCGTGGGACGAGACGCGGCTTCCATGCCTGCTATCTAAGCAACGTGCCGGCCGGGCGGCCTCGCCATGGCTCACAGATCGGGCGGTGAGCCTTCGGTTCGTGACGCGGGTCTCATTTGCGGGCCCCGCCCAAGGCGCGCCGACGCCGTGCCGCGGTCACAGGCACTCTCGTCATCCGCGTACGGCCACCCCATCAGGACTACGCGCCCGCCGAGCCGCTCAGGAAGTACTCCACCTTGTCGCGATAGGTGCGCGAGAGCTTCAGTTCGTGGCCACCCTCGAGGGTGAGGAAGTACTCGCCGTTCATGTGCGCGCGCAGACTCTTCACCAGGCGCAGGTTCACGATGGTGGAGCGGTGGACGCGCTGAAAGAGCTTTGGATCGAGTATTTCTTCGAGTTCCTTCATGGTGCCGCGCAGGATGTGCGTGTCACCGGAGGCGTGCACGCACATATAGTCTCCGGCCGCATCCACCCACTTGATCGAGGCGATCGGCACGCGTACCGTCTCGCGCCCCTGGCGGATGGGCAGCACTTCCGGATGGCGCCCCTCGATCGCTTTGCGCCCATGAACCAGCAGTTCATCGAGTGCCAGTTCACCGCAGCCGGTGATGTCGGCGATGATTTCCAGCAGCCGATCGCGCTGGGCCGAGGCGCTGCGCGCCCGCAAGTGCTCGCGCACGCGCATCAAGGCCGCCGCAAAGCGCACATCATCGATCGGCTTCAGCAGGTAATCGATCGCGCGGGCTTCAAAGGCCTGGATGGCGTATTGGTCATACGCGGTGATGAACACCACCAGTGGTAGGGATTGCTGCGGTACCTGCGCCAGCACTTCAAAGCCCGATACGCCGGGCATCTGGATATCGAGGAACATCACATCAGGCTGGTACTGCTGGATCGCCGCCAGCGCTTCGCGGCCGTTGGCGCACTGGGCCAGGATCTCAAAATCGCTGGCGGCGCGCAGCCGGATTTCGATGCCGCGGCGCGACAGGACTTCATCGTCCACGATGACGGTGCGGATGCTCATCGGCGCGCTCCCGCGGCACGCGCCGGGGCTGCCCGCACCGCTACCTGCTCGTCCGCCACCTCGGCGGTCTCCAGCGGTAACGCCATGTCGACCCGCAGACCCGGATGACTGTTCAGCACCGTGAAGCGGCAGCGCTCGCCGTAAAGTACCGTCAGACGTTCGCGCGTATTGCGCAGGCCCACGCCGCGGCGCGCGCCGTCAGGGACGTCCTCGCGCAGGCCCGGCCCATCATCGATTACCGCAAGTTCCAACAGGCCCTCACGTGTCCGCCCTTCGATGCGCACCAGTCCCCCCTGCTCACGCGCCGACACCGCGTACTTGAGCGAATTTTCCAGCAGCGGCTGCAACAGCAGGCTCGGCACCAGCGCCTCCAGCGCCGGCGCGTCGATGGCGTACTCGAGCCGCAGCCGCTCCCCGAAGCGCAGCCGCTCGGTGTTCAGATACAGATCCAGCGCTTCGATTTCCTGACGCAGGGTGACCTTCTTCATCGGGTCCTGGTCAAGGGTGTAGCGCAGAAACTCTGACAGCCGGGTGACGGCGTGGTTGGCGGTGCGATTCTGGTTGTCGAGGATGAGCGTCGAGATGGCATTCAGGGTATTGAAGAGGAAATGCGGGTTCAACTGGTAGCGCAGCATCTTCAGCTGCGCCTCCTGCGCCAGGGCCACCGCCTTCAACATCGCGGCTTCCTGCTTGCGTTGCGACTCGTAGAACTTGATGCCGAAGTACAGCACGCTCCAGCACAGCAGCAGGTAGGTCGTCGACAGAGCGCCGCCGAAGAATTCGAACAGCGTCTGCGCCTGCCAGTCCGGTTCGATGAATTGCTTGTACGAGAGGTTGATGACGATGCGCAGGGCGAGCGCCGTGATGTAGCAGGTGGCGAGCACCCCCACGATCATGGTGCGCGGGCTGCGACCCCACAGGCGCTGGTAGATGAAGCGCATGGGCATCGACAGCACGAACCCCGACACCGCGGCCACCGCGATGACGCGCGCGTAGCTCGAGGGCTTCTCGTACAGGAGCGCGCCGAAGTACTGGGTGATGCCGTACGCCGCCCAGCCGGCCGCGTGCAGGCTCCAGAACAGCACATTGCGGTTGGTTCGCAATTGTTCGATGGTCGGCATTTTCATTGCAAACAGCTACCGCATAGTACAGCCGCGGCAGCCTCGGAAAGCTTAGGGCATATGCGGGGCCGGACGGCGCTTGAACGGCGCGCCCGCGGCTCGCTTCGTCGCAGCGGCGCTTAGGGTGGGCGGCCGGGAGGTTGGGGGATCAGGCCGGAACCGGGGTCTTGGTCAGCAGGCTGTCCAGGGACTGTGGGTCGGAAAGCACGCTTCCCTGCGCGAAATCGCAGCCTATGGCTGTCAGCCACTGCAGCGCCGCCTGGGACTCGACCTGCTTGGCGGCGCAATGGATTCCCAGGACCTTGACCGCCTGCACGGTGGCGACCACGAGCGCCTGCGAGAGCTTGTCCTTCAGGGCGGACGCGGTGAGCTTGTGGTCGAGTTTCACGAGCCGCACGGCTCTGGAGCGCAGTAGCGGCAGTACCTGGGAGTCGAAGGAGAAGTCATCCACCACCACCCACGAGCCGAGTTTCTCGCACTGGGTGATGAAGCGCTCGACCAGCGCACGCCGCTGGGTGCACAGCGCCTCGGTGATTTCAAATCCCAGCACATCGGGGGATAGACCGTTGCTGTTGAGCGTCGCGGCCATGCGCTGGACGAAGCGCTCATCCTCGAGCGTGGAGATCGACAGGTTGACCGTAAAGCTGGTCGGCTGTGAGCTCCAGCCGCTGCGATGCTCCGCCAGCCAGGACACCAGGCGCTGCAGAATGAGGGTATCGGTTGCCGCGGCAGCGGGGTGCGCATCGCGCGGTGTAGCGCGCGCCTGCACCTGGAAACGACGGCTCTGTCCGCCAGGGCGCAGCTTGCCAAACTGCACGAGCTCGAGCATGAGGTGCGCGTCTGCCGTCGCCGTGTTGGTAGCGACGGGTTGCTGTTCGGTGGGCGCCGGCGCCGCCACGGGCGGTGGGACCTGGGGCGTTCGGGCCCTTT
>PLEC01000094.1 GCA_003136935.1 Gammaproteobacteria bacterium | reverse complement strand
GCTCCGCGGGGGAGGCCAACCGCGGCGCGCTGGCGAACCTTCTGAGTCTGATCGAGCCGCTGCTCGAAGGCGGATAGGGCCTAACCCGAGCCGTTGCCCTGCGGCGGGGTTGCCGGCGCCGCGGGCGCGCCTTCGCTTGCCGGTACCGTGGGCGCCAGGGTCTCGGGCGTCGCTATCGCAGGGGAGGTGGGCGCGGCAACGGTCAGCCAGCTGTTGATTTCCGCCAGCTGCGGGCGGTCGAGATTGCCGGCCGCCAGGCGCAGCTGCAGCACACTGACGATGTAGTCGTAGCGACTTCCGGCGTAGTCGGTCTGCGCCTGCACCAGCGTCTTGCGCGCGTTCAGGACATCGACCGCGGTGCGCGTGCCGACCTCATAACCGGCCTCGGTCGCCTTGAGCGCGGTATGGCTCGACTCGAGCGCCTGGCGCAGGGCCTGCACGCGCGCGATACCGCTGATCACCCCGAGGTAGGCATCGCGCGCCTGGCGCTCGGTGGCACGCGAACTCTGCACCACCGCTTCCTTTGCCGCGATCCAGCGGTACTGGGTTTCGCGGACCTTCGATTGGGTGTAGCCGCCGCTGAACAGCGGCACGGTGAGCTGCAGGCCGACCTGCCGGTCGTTGAACTTGCTGTTGACGTCGGAGAAGGGGAAACCCGCGAACACGTCGTCGGCGTTCTGCTGCTGGTAGGAGCGACCCGCCAGCAGGTCGAGCGTCGGCAGGTGGCCGCCAATCGCGATGCGCACGTTGTCGCGCGCGATCTCGGCCGCCAGGCGGCTGGAGATGAGCGACAGGTTCTGATCGAGCGAGACCTGCACCCAGCGGTTCTCATCCTCCGGGGCGGGGCTCTTGAGCGGCATGTCGCTGCCGGGCTTGGCGAGCTGGTCGTATTTCTGCCCGGTGATCTCCTGCAACTGATCTTCCGAGGTTGCCAGCGTGCGCTTGGCGGCGATCACGGCCGCGGCCGCCGTGTCGCGCGCCGCCCTGGCTTCCTGCACGTCGGTAATGGCGATGAGTCCGACTTCGAAGCGCTTGTCGGCCTGGTCGAGCTGGCGCGAGATGGCTTCGAGGGAGGTCTGGTTCGCCTCCAGCCCATCCTCGGCCGCCAGTACGTTGAAGTACGCCTGGGAGACCCGCAGGATCAGCTGCTGTTGCGCGGCCTGGTAGGTCGCCTCCGCCTGCGCGACCTCGCGGCCGGCCTCCTTGAGTGCCATCCAGTTCGCCCAGGAAAAAATGTTCTGCTTGAGGTTCACGCCCCATTGTTTGGTCGTGGTGTTCTGCACCGCAGACTCCGGCAGCACCACCAGGATCGGCGGACCGTTCGGGTTGCTCGGGTTGACGACCTCGTTGATCTGGTCCTGGAAGCCCGCATTGTGGTCGCGGGTGGCGCCGGCCGTGGCGTTCAACTGCGGCAACACCGCGGACCAGGCCTGTGGCCGCGCCTCACGCGCGGCCATGCGGTTGGCATCTGCCTGGCGGATGACCGGGTCGTTACGCAACGCGTCTTCAAACACGCCCGTCAGGTCCTTCGGCTGCGCCACTCCTGAGTACACAAGCAGCGCGAGAAGCAGCGTCGCAGCACGGTTCATGGAAATCCTTTGGAGATGCATCGTCAGAAAGTGAATTCCGCTGGGCGTGCCGCGTGGATCAGCGGGTCGATCACGGTCTCGAACAGGCTCTCGGAGATGAATTGGTCTTCGGTGATGCGGCGCACGAGCCGCGCTTCCATCACCGGCGCTTCGCCAACCACCGCCACCAGCCGCCCGCCAACGGTGAGCAGCTGCTCGAAGCGCTCATCATAAAGCGGCAGCGACGCGGTGAGTGCGATGCGGTCGTAGCGACCCGCGGTGGCGGCGAGCAGCTGTGGTGTCTGCAGCGCATCGGCGTCGCGGATCTCGACGTTGTCCACTCCCAGTGCCGCAAGGTTACTGCGCGCGCTTGCTGCGAGCTCGGGGAAAATCTCCAGCGAGCGCACGCGTGCCGCCATGGCGCGCAGGCAGGCGGTGAGGAAGCCCGAGCCGGTGCCGATTTCAAGTACCGAGTCCTGCGGGCGCGGCAACAGCGCCTGCAGGATCCGGCCCGCGACGCTCGGGCGCAGCATGTGCTGGCCGTGCGCGAGGGGTACTTCGGCGTCCGCGTAGGCGCGAAAGCGCTGCGGCTGCGGCACAAACGACTCGCGGGGCACGCCGCGCATCGCCTCGAGCACGCGCAAATCCAACACGTCCCAGGCGCGAACCTGCTGTTCGAGCATCTGCTCGCGGACACTGGCCGTGGACATCATCAGCGGCATCTCCGATTGGACTTATTGCGTGACATGAGAAGGCCGGAGAACTTAAGGGTTTTCCAGCGCCCTGCCAAGCGTCTGTGCGACGAGATATGGTGAAATACCGACGGGGCGAGAGGCCGCCTGCGTTATGCTTGGCTGGTCTGAGCCGTCCGGCGCGAAAAATCGAATTAGAGTGCCTTCGGTCCCGACGCTCCTACCCCAAGCGGAAGGGCTTGAGAAGAACCTAGATGTGGATCCTTGGGCTGTTGTGCCTCCTGCTCGCGCTGATCGCCGTTCTGCTCCTGGTTCTATTCTGGTTGCAGCGCCGCGACCTTAAGAGCGTCGAACAACTCTCCCAGCAGCTGCAGCGCATCGCTATCGGCGGGCGCCTCCCTGGGCAGGTCGACCTGCCGAGCTACAAGCCCGAAGTCGCAGCCCTGGTCAGCGCCGTCAATCATCTGCTGACGCGCGCCGCGCGCGGCGACAGCGGCACCGTGCAGGCGCCGAAACTGTTCGCCGACCTCGGCGACCGCATTCACGAGGCTGTGCTGGTGCATCGTGAAGCGATCCTGTACGCGAACCGCCAGTTCGCCAGCCTCGTAGGGGTCGACCGCGTGGAACTCATCGGCCGGCGCCTCGCGGACCTCGTGCCGCCGGAGTACGCCGAGCTCGTCAGCGACAACATCGGCCGCCGCCTCGCCGGTGAGCAGAGCGCCGAGCGCTATGAGATCGACATGGTCGGCCTGCAGGGCCAGGTGAGCCGTCTGGAGATCAGCACCACGCCGGTCGAATATGACAAGAGCAATGCCTTGCTCATCACGGGTGTCGAGATCATCCCCACCCAGACGACGCAGGTGCTGCGCCTCGCCGGGGATGCCGCCTCCGCGCCGCAGATGCAGGCGCTCAACTCGCTCGCCGAGGCGGTGATCGCCACCGACAAGGACGGCCACATCACCTTCATGAATCCGGCCGCCGAGCAGCTCACCGGCAGCGCCGCGGCGACCGCAGTGGGTAAGTCTCTCGAGGACATCGTCAGCCTCGTGGATGAGACCGACCGGCGCCTGCTGTCCGATCCGGTGCATCAGGCGCTCACCAGCGGCGCGGCGGTGAACTTGAGTCGCCGCGCGCTGCTGCTGTCACGCAGCAACGGCAACGAACGCTCGATCGAGCTGTCGGCATCGCCGATCCGTACCGGCCCGAATGAGCTGTCGGGCGCGGTGATCATGTTGCATGACGTCACGGAACTGCGCGGCCTCGCGCGGCTGTCCTACCAGGCGACGCATGATGCGCTCACCGGCCTTGTCAACCGTCGCGAGTTCGAGCGCCGGCTGCAGGAGGCCATCGAGAGCGGCCAGCGCGGCGATGGCCAGCACGTGTTGTGTTGCCTGGATCTGGATCGCTTCAAGCTCGTCAACGACACCAGTGGCCATCTGGCCGGTGACAGCATGCTGCGCGAGGTTGCGAAGCTGCTGCGCGATGCGGTGCGCGACAGCGACACGGTCGCGCGCCTCGGCGGCGATGAGTTTGGGACGCTGCTGGTCGGCTGCCCGCTGGAAAAGGCGCGGCAGATCGCCGATGACGTATGCCGTGCGGTGGGCGACTACCGCTTTGCGTGGAAGGACCGGATTTTCGATATCGGCGTCTCGGTCGGGCTGGTGGAAATCTCCCGCGAGAGCGGTACGCTCGAAGAGCTGCTGGCCGCCGCGGATACCGCCTGCTACGTCGCCAAGAAGCAGGGTTCCGGGCGCGTCGTCGTGTACTCGGCGCGCGACGAGGCGCTCGCGCGCCACACCGGGGAAATCCAGTGGCTGCAGCGCCTGCAGGGCGCTCTCAAGGAGAACCGTTTCCACCTCTATCAGCAGGTGATCGTGCAGGCGCCCGGTGTGACCGGCGGCCCGGCGATGGAAGTGCTGGTGCGGCTGCGCGACGAAGCCGGGCACGAGCTGCCGCCGGTGGAGTTCATCCGCGCCGCCGAGCGCTACCGGCTCATGAACCTGGTGGATCGCTGGGTGGTGCAGACCACGCTCACAGCTTTGGGGCGCGGCGCGATTCCGGTGCCGGCGGATCGCAGTGTCGCCATCAACATCTCCGGCCAGACCCTCGGGGACGTGCAATTCCTCGAGTTCGTGGTCGATTGCCTGGACAGCACCGGCGTGGCGCCGGCGCAGGTGTGTTTCGAGATCACCGAGAGTGCGGTGGTGGCCAACCTCGACCATGCGCGGCGGTTCATCGGCGTCTTGCACGGCATGGGGTGCCAGTTCGCACTGGATGATTTTGGCTCCGGCGTCGGCTCGTTCTCGAACCTCAAGAACCTGCCACTCGACTACCTGAAGATCGACGGTTCCTTCATGCGCAACCTGGCGCGCGACGCGGTCAACCAGACGATGGTGACGGCGATGATCAAGCTCGCCCGCACGCTGAACTTCAAGGTGATTGCCGAACAGGTGGAAGACACCGCGGCGCTCGATGCGGCGCGCCGCATCGGCGTTGATTACCTGCAGGGTTACGCGCTCGGGCGGCCGCAGCCGCTGTTGCTGGCCGCCTAGCGAGTCAGGGCGTGCCCGTTACAGCAACGGCACCAGCAGCAGGGCGACGATGTTGATGATCTTGAT
>PLEC01000162.1:29355-36408 GCA_003136935.1 Gammaproteobacteria bacterium | reverse complement strand
GGTGCGAAGACGGCCGATCTGGCGCGCAAGCACGGGGTTTCGGCAGCGACGCTGTACAACTGGAAGGCCAAGTACGGCGGCCTCGACGTGTCGGAAGCCAGGCGGCTGAAGGCGCTGGAGGAGGAGAACCGGAAGCTGAAGAAGCTGCTGGCGGAGTCGATGCTCGAGAACGAGGTGACGCGTGAAGCGCTACGAAAAAAATGGTGACCGCGCCAGCGCGTCGGGAGCTGGTGCGGTGGATGCAGACGAAAGGATTGTCGGAGCGGCGCGGGCTGCGGGTGGTGCGCATGAGCGCGAGTGCACTGCGTTACCAGCCACGAGCGGATCGCAACCGTACCCTGCGAGAGCGCATCGTGGCCCTGGCGCAGCGTCACCGGCGGTATGGCGCGGGGATGCTCTATCTGAAATTGCGGCAATCCGGAGAGCTCATCAACCACAAGCGTGTCGAGCGCTTGTATGGGCTCGAGAAGCTGCAAATCCGGCGGCGACGGCGCAAGAAGATCCCCGTGGCTGATCGGCAACCCCTGATCCGTCCTGGAAGGGCCAACGAGCTGTGGTCGATAGATTTCGTATTTGACCGCATTGCCTCGGGCCGCACACTGAAGTGCCTGGCAATTGTCGATGACGCCACGCACGAGGCGGTGGCCATTGTGCCGGAGCACACCATCGGCGGCGATCACCTGACGCGCATCCTGGATGGGATCTGCTCGCAACGTGGCAAGCCCGCGATGATCCGCTCGGACAACGGGAAAGAGTTTACCGGGAAAGCGATGCTGACCTGGGCGTATCGCAACGGTGTTGCCCTGCGGCTGATCGAGCCTGGCAAGCCGAACCAGAATGCGTATGTGGAGTCGTTCAACGGACGGCTGCGCGATGAGTGTCTGAATGAACATTGGTTCACGAGCCTCGCGCATGCTCGAACTGTGATCGAGGCCTGGAGACGTGAGTACAACGAGGAAAGACCCAAGAAGTCACTGGGCGGGCTGGCGCCCGCCCAGTACGCAAAACAGTTGGCCAACAAGGCCGTTACAATGCCGGACGGCTCTAATGCGATCCGCTACTGAAAGCGGGGGGACGTCGGACGTGCAGCACTTCACCCGTAACCTGACTCGCTTCAGTCAGATAGCAAACAGCCTCGGCGATGTCGCGGGCGGCTGAAATCTGCCCAAGAGGCGACAGGGTGCGCACGAGACTGGGATACCTTGGAATGATGCCAGCGGTGATCGCTTGCGCGAGTGGCTGCAGCTTGAGCGCGCGGGTTTCTACGATAAAACAAAAGTTGCCATCCTCCCTATGGGGTTCTGCTATCCCGGCGCAGGCGAAAATAGCGGCGACAAGCCGCCTCGCCCCGAGTGCGCACCGCTTTGGCACGAACGCTTGCTTAAGCACCTTCCAGATCTGCAGCTGACGCTCCTGATCGGCCAATACGCTCAGCGTCATTACTTAGGAGCAACGCGGCAAGACTCCATGACCGCGACTGTCCGGGCATTTTCAACGTACGTTCCTCAGTACTTTCCGCTGCCGCATCCCAGTTGGAGGAGCCTCATCTGGATGCGAAAGCATCCGTGGTTCGAGCAGGCCGTCCTTCCTGCATTGCGAAAGGCGGTGCGGAAGGCAATCTGAATGTCACCCTCGGTGGCCAGTGGCAAGCTCGTTCCGGTTTTTGCGCCCCAGAGATGCAGTGCTTGGATCCCCGCTCTCTTCGCCCCAATGCGACTCCGGGGCGCCGAAACAGGTGCCCACGAAACGAATCCCATGCACGGGAGATGAGTCACATAAGACTATTCGCGCAGGTCTGCGACATAGGTCAGCGTGCCGCCTACGACCCGCGCCGGCGATGTCATCGGATGCACGACGCTGTGTTTAGCATCGAGGATGTGCACGACCTGTATGCCGCGCACGCTGAGCGCGTCGGCGATCATGGAGCGATGGCAGCGCCACCAGACCGCTTCTGCGCACATTATTGCGGTGCGCGCCTGACTCGGCAGCTGTATCAGCTGGCTCAACCCGTGCGCGAATTCCGGGCTCGACATGTAGTCGGCGTAGCCGCGAAACGAGGCATTGCGCCAGGCTATGTTCGGCGAATCGGGTGAAACCCTCCGACGGCCGCCCAGGGCAGGCAGCCACTCATAGCCGATGCCGTGTGCGGCGAGCGTCGCCGCAAGTGCTTCCTTGCCGTATTGCGGATATTTCCGCGAACCCGGGAAGCTGCGCACGTCGGCGATTGTGTCTATGCGGGCTCCGGAGAGCAGGCCGAGGAACTCCTCGATCGGACGCGTGGAGTGCCCGATCGTCCAGATTGTCGTCGGCGCTGCTGAAGTCGCTGAGGGTGACATCGGTCAGCCGATCTTGTGCAGCGCCCCGCCTTTGTGCATCGCGACGTGGTCGGTTTTGTCGCTCTTGATCTCGTACTGCGGGTCATCCGCGCTGGCGTGGTGCGTGTAACCCTTGTAGTCAGTGTTCTTCTTGTGCACCTGGATGATTTTGCCGCTGACGTGACCGGCTTCCGAGTTCCAGCGCACGTGATCGCCTACTTTAAATTTCGTGGTCATAGGAATAACTCCTCCGGAAGGTGAGAAATCAGGCCAGCAACGCCTTCGCGCGCGCATAGACGCTGTCGATGGTGAACCCATATTCGCACAGCACCGTCTCACCCCGCGCCGATGCGCCGAAACGGTCAACGCCGATCACATCACCGGCATCGCCGACGTAGCGATGCCAGCCCTGCGTTGCGCCCGCCTCGACCGCGAGTCGGGCCGGCACCGAGGGTGGGATCACCGCGTCTCGCTCGGCTTTCGTCAATGCATCGAAGAGGTCCCAGCTCGGCATCGAAACGCAACGTACCGCGATGCCCTCTTGTTGCAGGCGTTCCGCGGCGGCCACGATCAGCCCGACCTCCGAGCCGCTCCCGATCAGGATCAGTTGCGGTTTGCGATCCTTTGCGTCGGAGAGTACGTAAGCGCCGCGGCGCACACCCTGCGCGGACGCGTAGCGGGTGCGATCCAACGTCGGAACCGCCTGGCGCGTCAACACTAGCAGCACCGGCCGGCCCCTCGTTTCCAGCGCGATCTGCCACGCGACCGCGGTTTCGTTGGCATCAGCGGGACGAAGCAGGGTCAGATTGGGGATCGCGCGCAGGTTCGCCAGCTGCTCGACCGGTTGGTGGGTCGGGCCATCCTCGCCGAGGGCGATGCTGTCGTGCGTGAACACGAGAATCACGTGCAGATGCGATAGGGCGGCGAGGCGTATCGGCGGGCGCATGTAGTCCGAGAAGATCAGAAACGTCGCGCCGTAGGGAATGAGGCCGCCGTGCGCCGCGAGTCCATTCGCAATCGCGCCCATCGCATGTTCACGCACACCAAAATGCAGGTTGCGCCCGGCGTAGCTCCAACCACCACCCTCAGAGCCTTGGTTGTCTTCGCCCGCCGTCACGGGCGGATTGAAATCACCGAAGCCCTTCAGTGCGGTCTTCGTCGACGGATCGAGATCGGCCGAGCCGCCGGTCAAGGCGGGTAGCTTCGGTGCGATCGCGTTCATGATCTTGCTGGATGCCTCGCGCGTGGCGATCCCTTTCGCGTCGGCCGGAAACACCGGAATGTCCGTATTCCATCCCACAGGCAACTCGCCACGCAGACTGCTTAGCAATTCCGAGGCTTGTTCGGGAAAGGCGTGTGTGTACGCCGCGAAGCGATCATTCCAGGCAGCCTCTGCTCTCGCGCCGCGCTCGAGTGCTTGCCGAAAATGCGCGAGCGCCGCATCGGGCACCATAAACGCTGGCTCCGGTGGCCAGTGCAGTTTCTCCTTCGTCTTTCGCACGTCATCCTCACCGAGCGGCGAGCCGTGTGATGTGTAGCTGTCCTGCTCGGGGGAGCCGTAGCCAATATGCGTGCGTATCAGGATCAGGGACGGCCGCCGTGTTTCAGCGCGCGCTTGAGTCAATGCGTTTGCGATCGCGGCGAGATCGTTGCCGTCCTCTACCCGCGTCGTGTGCCATCCGTAGGTACGGAAGCGGGCGCCGCGATCCTCTGTGAACGAGATGTCGGTACCGGCCGACAGCGTCACGTGATTATCATCGTACAGGCAGATCAGTTTGCCGAGTCCAAGATGCCCGGCGAGCGAGGCGGCCTCTGCTCCGACGCCTTCCATCAAGTCGCCGTCGCTGAGCATGGCGTAAGTGTGATGATCGATCGGCGCGTGCCCGGGCCGGTTGTAGCGCGCGGCGAGCTGGGCCTCTGCGATTGCCATGCCGATGGCATTGGCCATCCCCTGTCCCAGCGGCCCGGTTGTGACCTCCACGCCAGGCGTGTGTCCGCGTTCCGGATGCCCGGGTGTCTTGCTACCCCATTGGCGGAACTGTCGAATGTCATCGAGCGAGAGCGCATAGCCGGTCAGATACAACAAGCTGTAGAGCAGCGCGGAAGCGTGCCCCGCCGAGAGCACAAAGCGATCGCGATTGATCCAAACCGGATTGACGGGGTTAAATTTGAGAAAGCGCGTCCACAACACGTAGGCCATGGGCGCCGCACCGAGTGGCATCCCAGGGTGGCCGCTGTCTGCTTTCTGAACCATGTCCACGGACAGGAACCGAATCGTGTTGACGCATTGCTCATCGAGTGGCTCTGACATAAGCGCTTCCTGGTGATGTGTGACGTGCGCGGATAGCCCTAGGATCGAAGCCTGGTTGCCGCTGCAGCGCGTGGTTTCCGACACGGCTATTCCCGACCTTCCACGCCGACGCCATACACATGCACCATCTGGCCGCCGAGCCAACCGGAAACGCAAAGAAGTGCTACGCCGAGGATTGAAAGCAGTACTGGGGTGCTCAGGCTCGCGCCCTTGACGCCCGGGCCGCTCGTACGCAGCCAGATATTGAGTCCATAGAGCGCGACGACGACAAGATTGATCGTCATGTGGGTCAGCGCGATTTTCTTGACCGGCGCAGCGCCGCCCTTGTAGTAGATGAGATCGATCAGTCCGGGTACTGCCGCGCAGAGGGCGCCGATGAAGCCGCCGACCATGCTGTAATACGCTACCGTGATCCACGCGTCTCCTGAAGCTCCTGCCAGGCGAATCAGATCGCAGGCTAAGGAGAAAACCCATAGACCGATCGGGAAAACGATCAGCATCGGATGAATTGGATGTTTGTAGATGCTCGCTGGAGTACGCATGGGATGTCCTTGTCGAGTTAGCTGACCCTATTCACTATTACGCTGCGATTGCGAAATCGAGTCTTCATGACGCGTCGTCAGATCGGTACACGGTAGCCGAAGAATTCGTGATCTTCGTTGTAGCCACCTTCACCCGCGCCAAGATCGGCATAGTCATGCACGAATTCAATGGCCGCGATCCACTTGACCATTTTGAACCCGACTTCGTTCTCGCACCGTAGCCGCAACGGCGCTCCATGCAGGACGCTGAGTGGCGCACCGTTCATCTCGTAAGCGAGAATCGTCAATTCGTGACGCATATTGCGCAAGCTGTGCGAGTCGTAATAACGTCCGCCGTCACCGCCGTCGGCCAATGAGTAAAGCACCGCGTAGCGGGCCTCGGCCGTCGGCTTCACCAAATCCAGGATGTGACGCATCGGTACGCCGCCCCATTTGGCGACGCCAGACCAACCTTGAATGCAAAAATGAGTGGTGATTTGCTCCTGCTTGGGCATCGCCTTCAACGCCGCGCGGGAAAACTCTGCAGGATTTTCGACCAAGCCGCCTATTCGCAGCCGGTAGTCGGCAAAGTTGTTCTCGACCATCCGCTCGAATTCTTCCGACCTTGGCATCGTTCCGTTGGGCCAAAAGTGCGGCGAGATATCCTTTTCGGTGAGCTGGCTCGTCGCGTCCCACGACTGAGTCACGCTACCGAAGGGCCGCGATATCACCTCGCCGATTCTCTGAACGAGGCGTGCATGACGCAACGTGAACGGCGAGGCCCACCACCACGTCACACCTACCAGTACCAGAGCAGGCAGGAGGACCGCAAAGCCACTCCAGGAGCTGTTATTTACACCGGCCCACATCATGTTGAGGTTGACCCGCGCGCCGGTAATAAACACCAGAGTCACGTGTATCAGAATGAATATCAGGAACCACCACATCGCGAGGAAATGAATTGATCGCGCTCGCTGCCGATTCAACGCGCGGCCAAACCAGCCCAGCCGATTAGATATTGCCGGACCCTGCATGAGGCCGGTCAGGATGGACGTCGGTGCGGCCAGGAAAATCGTGAGGAAGTAAATGAGTTGTTGCAGGCTGTTGTAGCGCGTCCAGCTATGATCGGCGGGAAACGTAAGCGAGAGATATTGCAGCGCCGTCGATAGTGCGTTGGGAAAAACCTCCCAAGTGCTCGGCACCACTCTGCGCCACTGGTCCGTCGCGAAGAGCAGAATGTAGAAGGCTATACCGTTAATCATCCAAAGAAGAGTGATCGAAAAGTGCCACCATCGGGCAAGGCCGATGGAGTGACGGATACCAGGGATGCCCAGCCAGCCGGGCAGCGTGACTGAGTCGTCTTTGGCGGTCCATATACGACCGGTCGGAACGGCGCTCTGGAAACGAAACCACTCTGTTCCCGGCGTGCAGTCGCGCTTCCAATACANNGACCGGCACGCCGGGGTAGCGCAGAAGAAAACTTTGAACTGCCGGGAGTTCCCGCAAAGCTTGGGCGGCCGTCACTCCCAGCACCAAGAGCAGGAAGATCAGTGGGAGAGCCCACAAAACATTGACCCACCGACGGCCGATGCGAATTCTCGGAACAACGCCGGCCTGCGGCGGCAGCCATTTACTCAGTCGGACCCGGTCGTCGGCCGAACTCAGCTGCGTCGCCAACGGATCGTGCTGCCGCGACATGTCCTAAGGCCTCAGCGGGTTCTTATTCACTTAGTCTGAAGCGCAAGAGAATCGCGAGTCTGTACGCTATCGCTCAAAGGAATGTCCCGATGAGGCGGCGCTAACTACCTCACAGAGGAACCTCGAGCCGCTTGTATTTACCACGCTGCGACTGCTTGCTGAGGAGTTTGAAGTGTCGCGGATGGGCGAAAATGGCGGTGGTGCTCGG
>PLEC01000162.1:0-29322 GCA_003136935.1 Gammaproteobacteria bacterium | reverse complement strand
CGCGCGACCGTGCGTAATCTTTATTGTCCTGAACCGCATTGATTGGTGTTGCGTCAGTAAGCAGACGATCCACAATGCGATTAACGAGGCGTAATGAAGCTCGAGCACACAGGAGCACGCGATGACACAGGAACGCAAACGCGAGCAGAAGCCCTGGTACCCTACGATTGAGCGAATGCCTGAGATCCCTAACGTTGAAGATTGGCAAAATCGCAGCGTTGATGACAATCCAGTGTTACTGGAGGACGCGGAAGCCGAGGAAAATGAGTCGGTGACGGGTGTTCCGGTTGCGCTCGAAACAGTCGGCTCTCCGGCGCCTATTGCGCCGACCAAACCGGAGAAAGACTAGCGGTACGACGCGTGCTCCGGCTGTCGCTCGGCGTGGCGTCGACTGCACGTAAGCCACTGCATTGCAGCCGAGTTCCACCCTTTTGGAAACTCGGCACATCGCGTGTGCTGGTCAAGGTGCGTGGCCGCGAGGTGCCCTCATGCGCGGTCGTACGCGACACGGTTGTCAGGAAGTCTCGCGATATCGGCAGATCGTCCCTGCAAGCGATCGGACTCGTGCTTCACCACGCCGTAGCACTCGCAACAACGTGCTTCGAGACCGGCGCGATTGATGACCGTTATGTGACCTCGGCTGTAACGAATAAGACCCGACCTCTGCAGCTCACGCGTCGCTTTGCTCACGCCGTCGCGCCACACTCCCAGAAGGTCGGCTAACACATCATGCGTCAACGTCACCTCGTCCGCATTGCCGCGATCCAGGCTCAATAGCAACCGACGACANNGGAGTGGTGTCGATTGCAGACGGTCGTCTGCGCAATCTGCGTAATCAGCGCCTGCGCGTATCGAAGCAACAAGTGCTGCAGTTCGACACCGTGCATGAGCTCCGCTAGGAACGATCGGCTCGTGAGGCGGTAGGTCCACCCCGCTGTCTGCACAATCGCCCGGCTAGGCATCGTTGCGGCGCCCATGAACACGGGGACGCCAACGAAACCGTCGTTGCCCACGACGGCGAACTCGGCCGATCCGCCATCCGCCAACACGTACGAGAGCGAAATGATCGATGTCGTGGGGAAGTACACATGTTCGCGCTGCGCGTTCGGCTCGTAGACGACGTGGCCGCGCGGCAGGAAGACCGGCTTAATCGCTCGGCGCAACCGGTGCCATTCGATCGCCGAGAGCGTCGCAAGCGTCGAGAGCAGCCTATTCTGGCGCGGGCTACCAACCAAAGGTGCGGGGTGCGGCATGGGAGGTTCTTACCGTCAGGTGACGGGAAATCCGAGTCGACAATGGTGACACTGTGCGCTTTCTGGTCGGGACAACACGGGCCATATGTCGGCGGCTCAATCGTGGAGAGCATCGCAACTCATTGACATCAAAATACTTTCGGCTTTGTCGCCTACCGCACGGATGACCTCGGGGCCGATGGCCAAACTCGTACCTGGTTGAGCCCGATGATTCACAGCCGCGCTCCCGGCTCGGCACGATTCTTGGTCAGTCACGCGAGATGGATCCTAAACTTGGCGTTTGGCAACATCGGGGAACTCCAGTGGCGAACGCGAGCGCTTCGGCGTACGCACCGCGGTATGCTCGAACAAGCAGGCAGTTTACGTCGCTTCGGTGGACGAAAGGACCGGCATTCAGTCCGATCGATGCTCCCTAAAGTGTGCCGGGAAAGCCTTTCCATGACTCAGAAACAGCCGGATGTCCTCGAGCCCGAGCAAATGCGTCTCAGGGCACTCGCGAGGTGGGATAACGAGGGCGGCGCAATTCCGCGACGTATCGAGGGAGCCTTGATTCTCGGTGATGCGTCATTCGAGGTACCTGTGTTGAGCAATGCCGAGTTGGTGCAACTGCGAATTCGTGTCATTGCGCTGGAGAATGTGGCGATCGCGTTGCTCGCAAGAGCGCCTGATCGACAGCTTGATCTTGTTCGCGAAATGGCAGCCTATATCTCTCCGCGACCAGGCTTCACACAGCATCCGCTGACGGTTCATGCGGCAGCCGAGATGATTCATCTCGTCGAACGAGCTCTTCATTTCCGGGACGTGATGCCGCCATGAGCGGCTGCCAGGCATCCTCACCCGGAGCGATGTCACGGATGTGGCCAAGACGAGGGCTCCCGTGATCATTCGATCCGCAGATCAAGTGCCTCGCACTACGCTGCTCAAGCGGTTTCCAATACCCAGGAACTTGGGTGTTTCGTCGGATTCGCGCATCGTGAAGGGACGGAACTGGCGGGCCCCAGGCGGCGCAACCCGAGTGAAAGCCTTCGAAGTCTATCGCTTCGATCCGGATTTGGAGGGTAGCCCGCGTCTCGATACCTTCGAGGTCGACCTCGACGACTGCGGACCGATGGTCCTGGACGCGCTCTTCTGGATCAAGAACAAGGTGGACTCGACGCTCACCTTCCGCCGCTCGTGCCGCGAGGGCATCTGCGGTTCCTGCGCGATGAACATCGATGGCACGAACTGGCTGGCTTGCACGAGGTTCATTTCCGACTTGGCCGCACCGGCGACAATCTATCCTTTGGCAAACCTGAGGGTCATCAAGGACTTGGTTCCCGATCTCACGCATCTCTTTGCGCAGTACAGCCTCATCGAGCCTTGGCTTCGCTCAAAGACCCCGGAGCCAGAGAAGGAACGGCTCCAATCCCTGGAGGAACGACGCAGACTAGATGGTTATTACGAGTGCATTCTCTGCTTCTGCTGCACCTCNNCTTCAGGCTTGGCGCTGGCTCGCGGATAGTCGTGACGAGGCAACCGGCGAGCGGCTCGACAACCTCGAAGATCCGTTCCGGCTCTACCGGTGCCACACCATTCTCAACTGTACTCGGACCTGTCCGAAGGGGCTGAACCCCGGAAAGGCGATCGCTAACATCAAGAAAATGCTGATCGACCGTCGCAGTTAAGCGTTGTAAAGGAGGGACCTGCACAAATGGCGAGCTCCACACCCAAGCGCACGCTACCCCTGTCTCCCAACATTCAGATCTACAGGCCGCAGCTCACGTCAGTCTTGTCGATTGCAAACAGAATAACCGGCGTCGTTTTGAGCATCTACGCCGTCACGTTGGTAGCGTGGCTAATTTCCGCGGCCGCAGGACCGCAAGCCTATTCCACGGTACATGGCTTCATCCGATCGTCGTTTGGCCAGATTCTGCTATTCGGCTGCACTTATTCGTTTTTTCTACACCTTTGCGGAGGCATCCGGCATCTGGCATGGGATGCCGGCTACGGCTTCGAGCTGCGTACGATATACGCCTCGGGCTGGGCGGTGTTGGCGATGAGCGCAGCGCTCACGCTCATCACTTGGGCCGCCAGCATAGGTTCTGCAAGATAAGAGCCGATGAACAAGGGACGCATGCGCTCACCGCTCGGCCGCGCACTCGGCCTTGGTTCGGCAAAGGATGGCGTCGAACAGTGGTGGCTTGAGCGCGTCACGGCAATCGCGCTGGTGCCATTGACGCTATGGTTCGTGGCCTCGCTCGTTGTGCATATGAACAGCGATTACGCTACGGCTATCGCATGGCTGCAAACACCACGCGCCACAACTCTGATGGTGCTGCTTTTGACGGCGCTCTTCTGGCACACGGCTCTGGGGCTCCAAGTGGTGATCGAGGATTACGTCCACTCCGGATTGAAGTTTCCACTGCTAATCGCGATGCGCTTTGGCTGCTTTGTGCTAGCCGTCGCAGGCATCTTGGCAGTGCTGCGTATTTGTTTTCGCGGGTAAGCGCTGCTTGGGATGTGCTCCGCAACTGACGGAATCGCCGCTCCACAATCCTATCTATTTCAGTTAGTGACAGGCCTGCAATGACCTCGGCGACTGTAGGGGTCATTCCCAACAGCCACGCTGCGTTTCGATGAGCTTGCAGACTGTGCCAGGCCAACATGATCGTGGCCCGAGCGAGCTGCACTGCTGGGCCCTTGCGGGAAACTGCCCCCGCCAGCTTGGCAGGGGCGCTGGCCGAGCCGGGTGGCTTCTGACCATCTGTCGGAGCGAGTTAGGATCCGCCGTCGGAATTACCCAGAAAGTTACCCACACTAGGTACCTCGCTGGCGGAGAGAGCTGACGCGTTGCAAATCGAGTTTGCTCGGCGAAGCAATGACTTACCGGCTCGGCGCACATCCTCTATAGTGCGCACCTTCACTTTGGGTCCCTATGTGGTACTCAGAAATAAGGACGTAAGTTATTGATGAATAATAAACGAGGAATGCCCGGGAGAGGACTCGAACCTCCACGGTGTTACCCGCTAGTACCTGAAACTAGTGCGTCTACCAATTCCGCCACCCGGGCAGGTGAGGAAGGCCGCGAAATGTACGCACGGGTTCAGGGGCTGTCAATTGAAGGCGCGTAGGGGAAAGTTCGGCCGCAGCGGCGGTAAGGCGGCCGCGAATACGCCCCGCGGGCAAGCGCATGGCGGAAAGTCGCAGTCCGGCAAATCACACGCTGGCGGAGCAGGCGCTCACAGCGCGAACAAGAGCGGGCACGGTGGTACGGGCGGCCGCACTGCAAGCGTTGCAAGGACGGGCCGGTCCGGCGCGTCGGACTCGAAGGTGCGGTCGGGATCGGTAGTCGAGGGCACCGTCAGCGCCAACCGCGCCGGTTACGGCTTCCTGCGCGTCGAGGGATTCAAAGAGAGCGTGTTCCTGCCGCCGCCAGAAATGCGCGGTGTGATGCACGGTGACCGGGTGAGCGTGAGGGTCGTGCAGGATGCGACCGAACGCTGGTCCGGCGTCGTCGAGAAGGTGCTCGAGCACGGTGTCACCGCATTTCTCGGCACCGTGGAGATTAGTGGTCGCAGCGCCTGGGTGAATGCCGCGGATCGGCGCCTGCAACTGCGCTGCGTAGTCGCGCCCGCGGACCTCGGTGGCGCGCGCTCGGGCGACTGGGTGATCGCAAAGATCACTAAGCACGCGGGGTCCGCAGCGCCGGCGACGGCCGTGGTTGCCAGGCGCCTGGATCCGGATCGTCCGGTGGAGCTCGCGACCGAGTCGGCGATTGCGCGCTTTGACCTGCCGAATGAATTCCCGGCTGTCGCCTTGCGCGAGGCGCAGGTCTTCGGCGAGCAGGTGGATGCGCGTGAATCGGACGCGCGCATTGATCTGCGCGGTGTGCCGCTGGTCACCATCGACGGTGAGGACGCGCGCGATTTCGACGACGCGGTGTACGCGGAAGCGCACCCGGATGGTTTTCGACTGATCGTCGCGATCGCGGACGTGAGCCACTACGTGCGTCCGGGCAGCGCGATCGATGCGGAAGCGCAGAAGCGTGGCACCTCGGTCTACTTTCCCACGCGCGTGCTGCCGATGCTGCCGACCGCCTTGTCGGATCACCTGTGCTCGCTCGCCCCACACGTCGACCGGCTGTGCTTTGCCGCCGACATGGTGGTGGGCACCCACGGCACTTTGAAGAGTGCGCGCTTTTACCCGGCGGTGATGCGCTCAGCCGCGCGCCTCACCTACACGCTCGCTTACGAGGCGTTGTTCGACGGCCGTCCGGCCGCCCGCACCCAGATCGGACCGGTGTTCGAGCGGCTCACGGTACTGGTCGATGTTTATCGCGCGCTTCACAAGGCGCGCAGCCGCCGCGGCGCGCTGGAGTTCGACGCCCCCGAAGCCGAGTTCGTGATTGATGCCGGGGAGCGTGTGCGCGCCATCGAGCTGCGGGTGCGCAATGACGCACACAAGCTCGTCGAGGAATGCATGATTCTCGCCAACGTCGCGGTGGCGGAGGAACTCGAAAAGCGGCACGCGCCGACCCTCTACCGCGTGCACGGCGTGCCCGAGGAAGACAAGCTTGATCGCCTGACTTCGGCGCTCAAGTCCCTGAACATCGACGCGCGGATTCCCAAGACCGTCACCACGCGCGACCTGCAGGCCATCGCGCGGCGCGTCGCGGATGCCTCCGAGCGCGCCTTTGTCGAGACGCTGGTGGTGCGGGCAATGCCGCAGGCGGTCTACCAGCCGACCAACATCGGGCATTTTGGTCTGGCGCTCACGCACTACGCACACTTCACCTCACCCATCCGCCGCTACCCGGATCTGGTGGTACACCGGACACTCAAGGCCCTGATTGGGGCCAAGGGCGGCTCGGCGGTGCGCTACGAGGCTAGTGAGCTGGCTCACCTGGGTGACAGCACCTCAAAGCTTGAGAAGCGCGCGGATGAGGCGGACCGCTATGTCTCCGGCTTCCTCAAGTGCACCTATCTAAAGGAGCGCATCGGGCAGACCTTCCAGGGGCTGATCACCACGGTGGTGGAGTTCGGCTGCTTCGTGCAGATCCTGGACGTGGCGGTGGACGGTCTGCTGCACATCGACAACCTGCGTGATGACCGCTATGTCATGGAGGACGATGGTCACGGTTGGCGCGGCTCGCGCAGCGGCCGGCGGCTCGGGACCGGGGATCACATCCGCGTGGTGGTCACGGCCGTGAATCCCATCGAGGGGCTGGTCGATCTTTCGCTGGCGGAA
This sequence comes from Gammaproteobacteria bacterium, assembly GCA_003136935.1. Classification (GTDB taxonomy): domain Bacteria; phylum Pseudomonadota; class Gammaproteobacteria; order Steroidobacterales; family Steroidobacteraceae; genus 13-2-20CM-66-19. The sequence goes on along the minus strand of PLEC01000162.1, from coordinate 22,843 downwards.
GAGGCGTAGCCGTATTGAGCACCCAGACCATTTACGGGGTGCACGCGGTGCGCACCATCCTCGAGCGGCATCCGGCACGCGTACAGACGCTGCGGCTGGCAGAGCACCGCGATGATCCGCGGGTACGCGCCATCGAGGAGCTGGCGCGGCGCCACCACACTCCGGTGCAACGCCTCGACGCGCAGGCCCTGAAAAAGCTGTTGGGTGAGGTTGCGCACCAGGGTGTGGCGGCGGACATCACCCCGCTGGCGCCGTGGACCGAAGATCAGCTGCTCACCGCGCTACAGAGTTCACCGGCGCCGCTGCTGCTGGCACTCGACGGCGTGCAGGATCCGCACAATCTCGGCGCCTGCCTGCGCACCGCCGATGCCTGCGGAGCGCTGGCCGTCATCGTGCCACGCGACCGCGCCGCGCAGCTCACGCCGACCGTGCGCAAGGTCGCCGTGGGTGCCGCCGAGACGACGCCGGTGGTGGCAGTGACCAATCTCGTGCGCACGCTGAAACTGCTCAAGCAGGCGGGCCTGTGGGTGGTCGGTGCGGACGCGGCGGCGCCCAAAGCGGCACACCAGACAGACCTCAAGGGACCGGTGGTGCTGGTGCTGGGCGCCGAAGGCGCCGGCCTGCGACACCTGACACAGCAGAACTGCGACTTCCTGGTGAGCCTGCCGCAGCTGGGCTCGGTTGAGAGTCTCAATGTTTCGGTGGCCGCCGGCATGCTGCTCTACGAGGCGGTGCGGCAGAGAAGCGCGGCGTGAAGGCGGTGTCACGGGCGTCGAGCTCCCGGCCTGCTGGTTCATGGACCCTTGATCCATAAGTGCGCTCGCCCGGGCTAAGCGTTGCAGTAGCGGAGCGCTTTCAGTATGCTTCGCGCCCCTTTTGAACCCAAAAGGGCGCAGACCTCATGGGCGCGACGCCCTCGATGCTGCGGATCTCCTTGCCGCACCGGGACAGCCTTAAATCCGGGCGGCTTTAACCCGAAGGGAGCAATCAATGAGGCATTACGAAATCGTATTCCTGGTGCATCCGGATCAGAGCGAGCAGGTGCCCGCCATGATCGAGCGCTATAAGGGCATGATCGCGGCCGGCAACGGCCACGTGCATCGCCTGGAGGATTGGGGCCGGCGCCAGCTCGCCTATCCCCTCGCCAAGGTGCACAAGGCGCACTACGTGCTGATGAATGTCCAGACGGATCAGAAGACCCTCGATGAGCTCACGGGCGCTTTCCGCTTCAGCGACGCCGTGCTGCGCCACCTGGTGGTGAACATGGACGAAGCCATCACCGAGCCTTCACCCATGGCGAAGGCCGCGGAAGAGGAAGGCGAGGGCGGTAGCCGGCGCCGCGAGCGTTCGCGCGATGACGGCGGGGACGAGGATGGCGAGATCGGTGGCAGACGCCGCGTGCGCGATGACGCACCGCCGTCGTCCGACGACGACGACAGCTCCGTCGCCGACATTTCCGCCACCGACACGATATGAATTGAGGGTTTAGATCATGGCCATGCAAAGAGAATCTCGCGGTGGAAGTGGTGGCGGCGCGGGCGGCAGTGGGGGCGGCGGTGGCCGTTTCTCGCGGCGCAAGAAATTCTGCCGCTTCACCGCCGAGAAGGTGAAGTACATCGACTACAAGGATCTCGCCACGCTCAAGGGTTACGTCACCGAAACCGGCAAGATCGTTCCGAGCCGCATCACGGGTACGAAGTCCTTCTATCAGCGCCAGCTCGCGGTCGCCATCAAGCGCGCGCGTTTCCTGTCGCTGCTGCCGTACACCGACCAGCATTAAGGGCACCGCGATGGAAGTCATTCTCCTGCAGAAAGTCGCCAATCTCGGCAACATTGGTGACCGCGTAAAAGTGAAGTCGGGTTTCGGGCGCAATTTCCTCCTGCCGGAAGGCAAGGCGACGCTCGCAACCCCCGATAATGTCGCGCGCTTCGAAGCGCGTCGCGCCGAGCTCGAGCTCGCAGCGCGCGAGCACCTCTCGTCCGCCGCCGAGCGCGCCGCGGCCATGAAGGAATTCAAGCTCACGATCAGCGCCAAGGCCGGTACCGAGGGTAAACTCTTCGGCTCCATCGGCACGAGCGACCTCGCGGAGGCCTGCACGCGCGAGGGCTTCAAGGTCGAGCGCAGCGAAGTGCGCCTGCCACAGGGCCCGCTGCGCAGCGTGGGTGAGCACGTGGTGAGCCTGCATCTGCACGCGGATGTCGACGTGCCGCTGCACGTGACGATCGTCGCGGAAGAGTAAACGCACACGGGAACAGGCGGGTGACAATGGCCGGAATGCCGAAGCGTGGGGAGTCCGGTTCGGTTGCCCTGCTGGACGTGCCGGTACCGCCGCACTCGATCGAGGCGGAGCAGGCCGTGCTCGGTGGCCTGCTGCTGGATCCCGTGGCCTGGGACAACGTCGCCGACGTGGTCACTGAAGCTGACTTCTACCGCCCGGACCACCAGCTGATTTTCGCCGCCATCGGCACCCTTGCCGGTGATGCCAAGCCCTGCGACGTGGTGACGGTGTCCCAGCACCTTGAGCGCATCGCCAAGCTCGAGGCGGCAGGGGGCCTTGCCTACTTAAGCTCCGTCGCGCGCGACACTCCCACCGCCGCCAACGTCCGCGCCTACGCCGAAATCGTCCGCGAACGCTCGCTCTTGCGGCAGCTGATCCGCGCCGGCACCGACATCGCCTCGTCGGTTTTCAACAACGACGGCGAGACCGCGCGCGCGCTGGTGGATCGCGCCGAACAGCGGGTGTTCGAGATCGCGGAAGGCAGTTTCCGCAAGCGCGAGGGCGCCATAGCGGTGCGCACGCTGCTTCCCGGGGTCATCGACCAGATCGATGAATGGCACAACAACCCCGACAAGCTGCGCGGACTCCCCACCGGTTTCACCGACTTCGATAAGCTCACGGGCGGACTGCGCCCCGGGGACCTGCTCATCGTTGCCGGTCGCCCTTCAATGGGTAAGACGACGCTCGCGGTCAACATGGCCGAATACGCGGCGGTGCATCCGGGAACGCGGGCATCGGTGGCGATCTTCAGCATGGAAATGCCGGCCGAGCAGGTCATCACGCGCATGTTGTCCTCGATCGGCGGCGTGCCGCTCAACAGCCTGCGCAGCGGCCGCATTTCAGACGACGACTGGGTGCGGATCACGGGTGCCACCAGCCAGCTCTCGGAAGCGAAGATCTTCGTCGACGAAACCCCGGCGCTGAATCCCACTGAGCTGCGCGCCCGCGCGCGCCGCGTGAAGCGCGAGCATGGCCTGGATCTGGTGGTGGTGGATTACCTGCAGCTCATGCAGGTACCCGGCACGCAGGAAAACCGCGCCACAGAAATTGCGGAGATCTCCCGCGGACTGAAGGTGCTGGCCAAGGAACTGCAGGTGCCGGTGATTGCGCTCTCGCAGCTGAACCGTGCGGTCGAGCAGCGCGAGCACAAGAAGCCGGTCATGTCGGATCTGCGTGAATGCGTGACCGGGGAGACGCTGGTATGCCTGACCGACGGGCGTCGCGTGCCGATCGCGAGTCTCGTGGGGTCGGAGCCCGAAGTCTGGGCAATTGACGAACAACAGCGTCTCACTCGTGCGCGATCCGACAAGGTCTGGAAAGTGGGTTGCCGCGCGGTATNNCGGAGCAGGCTGGACAACCGTGGGGGCACTTCAGGCGGGTGATCGCCTCGCACTCGCGCGCCGCCTGCCGGAACCTGTGGAGCCGCAGCGTTGGCCGACGCACTGGCTCGTGCTGCTGGGTCATCTGGTCGGCGACGGCAGTTATCTGGTGCACCAGCCGCTGCGTTACACGACCGCCTCCGAAGAGAACAGCTGCGCCGTACGCGGCGCCGCCGAAGCGTTCGGATGTCGCGTGACCCGCTATGAGGCCCCAGTTGGCACCTGGCACCAGCTGGTCATCAGCGGCAACGGTAACCGCTGGTCGCCCTTTGGTGTCGGCAAATGGCTGAAGGATCTCGGCATCTTTGGTCAGCGGTCGCACGAAAAGCGCTTGCCGCCGGCAGTGTTCACCCTCGCCAACGATCAGATTGCGCTGTTGCTGTGCCACCTGTGGGCGACTGACGGCACGATCAGCGGGCGCAAGGCGGGTCAGGGCTATCCCGAGCACATCAATTTCTCCACCTGCAGCCCGCATCTTGCCCAGGACGTTGCGGCCCTGCTGCTGCGTGTGGGCATCGTCGCCCGCATCAGAACTGTTGTCAGCGGCGCGAACCGGCCGCTGTATTCCGTCCACGTCAGCGGCGCCGACGCACAGGGTACTTTTGCGCAGACCGTCGGAGGTTCTGGACCCAAGGCAGCGCCGGTCGCGGCGCTGGCTGCACCCCTGTCGACGATTCGAGGCAATACCAACGTCGATACCCTGCCGCTGGAAATGTTTACGGCGGTTCAGGCACAGATGCGCGCCCAGGGCATCAGTCAGCGTGCCATGGCAGCGATGCGTGGCACCTCGTACGGAGGATCGTCGCACTTGGCGAGCTACGCGCAGGCGCTCGACTCTGCGGAGCTGGCACAGCTGGCTTCCTCGGATCTTTTCTGGGATCGGGTCGTCGCGGTCACACCCGACGGCGGGGAGGACGTTTTCGATCTCACCGTGCCCGGCGTGGCCAATTGGCTCGCGGACGGCGTGGTGTCGCATAATTCCGGGGCTCTCGAGCAGGACGCAGACATGATCCTGCTCATCTATCGTGAAGAGGTCTACGACCGCAACACGACCAAGAAAGGCATCGCGGAAATCGACCTTGTCAAGCACCGCAACGGCGAGATCGGCATGTTCTACCTGACCTTTCAGGGGCAGTTCACCCGCTTCGCCAATTACGCCTCCGACTCGTACGCGGAGGGTGTGTTGCGGTGAGCCGGCTCATCCGGGCCGTCATCGACACCCGCGCGCTGCGACACAACCTGGCCCGCATCCGCGAGCGAACCGGGCGCGCCCGCGTCATGGCGGTCGTGAAGGCCAACGCCTACGGACATGGACTCGTGCCGACGGCACTCGCACTCAGCGATGCCGATGCCTTTGCGGTCGCGCGCCTGGAGGAGGGCCTGACGCTGCGCGCCGCCGGCATCACCCAGCCCATCGTGCTCCTCGAAGGCGTATTTACCGCCGCGCAACTGCTGGAGGCGGCGCGGCACGGATTCGACCTGGTGGTGCACGATGCGTTGCAGCTCGAATTGCTCGAGGAAATGAGCGCAGCGCACCGCTTCGTAGTGTGGATCAAGATCGACACCGGCATGAACCGGCTTGGCTTCACGGCGCGCGAGTTCGCGGCGGCGCTCTCGCGCGTGCAGCGTCTGCAGCCCGCGCCGCTGGAGATTCGCCTGCTTACACACCTCGCCTGCGCGGATGAGCGCGACAACGTTGTGACGCGCGAGCAGCTGACGCGCTTTCGCGCCGCCACCAGCGGCCTCGACTATCGGGTCAGCATCGCCAACTCGGCGGGGATTTTTGGGCAGGTGCAGCTCAACTGCGATTGGGTGCGTCCGGGGCTGGCGCTCTATGGAGCGTCGCCGTTTGCGGATGGCACGGGAAGCGCTCTGGGCCTCGAGCCGGTGATGACGCTCGAGACCTCGGTGATCGCGCTGCGGCACGTGGCGCGCGGCGAACGGGTGGGTTACGGCGGTACCTGGAGCGCCCCGCGTGATGCCGCGATCGCCATCGTCGCCGCAGGCTACGGCGACGGACTGCCGCGCTCGCTGCCGGGCGGCACGCCGGTGCTCGTGAACGGGGCGCGCGCGCCGCTCGTCGGGCGGGTATCGATGGACATGATCGCGGTGGACGTCACGGAGCTCGGCGAGACGCACGTGGGCACGCCGGCGATCCTTTGGGGACGCGCATTACCCGTAGAGGAGGTGGCGCGCCACGCGCTCACCATCCCGTACGAACTGCTCTGCAGTGTCAGTCAGCGGGTGCCGCTCGAGCTGCGGTAGCGGGCAAAAGCCACGCCTTTTGCCCGCGGAAACGGAGCTACTGTCTGCCGAAATCGCTTCCTGCGATTTCGGCCAATGGACTAGGCGACGAAGAACCCCATCTTGACGCCGGCGAGCTGGATGACGTCGTTATCGTTCAGCTTGGTGACCTGCGCCCCGATCGGTGTGCCATTCAGGAGCGGGAAGTCATCCGGCTTGCCGCTGTCGACGTGCACGATGTAGTAGGCCTCGGAGCGGCGTGTAATCGCCGCCACCTGCACGCCCGGACGCCCGAGGGTGGTGAGTGCCTTGCTGAGCTCGACTTCGCGGCCCGCAAAGGCGCCGGAGAGTACCTGGAGTTTGGCCTTTTTCAGCGCCGTGGCGCTCTCACCCAGCGTGCGTGAGCGGCCGGTGGCGGAAGGGCCAGCGCCGGCTGATTCCATGACGACGGCGGCGGTGCGCAGCTTTTCCAGCGGCCGGGCGGAGGGCTGGATCACCATGGTCTTTTCGAACTCATCCTGCTGCTCGTCGTCTTCGACGAAGCGCAGCTGGTGATGCCCGACGGTGATCACATCGCCGTGCTGCAGCGCGTGTTTCTTGATCAGCTTGCCGTTGACGTAGGTGCCATTGGTGCTGTTCAAGTCCTCGAGGAACGAGTCATTCAGAATGTTGATAATCAGCGAGTGGTGCCCGCTGACGGCAGCGTTGTCGATGCGGATGTCATTGTCAGGGAGCCGCCCAATGGTGTAGCGCTCCTTGTTCATGTTGTATTCCGCCATTACCTGGCCATCCAGGCTTAAGACCAACCTTGCCATGTGCTTCTGCCTCTATGCGGATGTCAGCCGAACCAACCCAGGATCTTGTCAAAAATCTTTGTGCGAGCCGGGAACGGATCCACAATATGCGCCATGACCACCGAGACGTTGTCGCGTCCGCCGTTGTCATTGGCCAGTTGAATCAATTGTTTGGCGACCGTATCCAGATTAGCACTAAAGGTGTTTATGGTTAAATGAATATCTTCGTCCTCGACCATGTCCGAAAGCCCGTCCGAGCACAGGATAAACACCTCGCCACGGCCGGCCGGGACCTCCTGAATCTCCACCTCCACGCTGGGCTCGACGCCAAGCGCCCGTGTCACGTAGTTCTTGTTGGCCGCCCGCTGCGCTTCCTCGGCTGAATAGAAGCCCCGGTCGACGAGTTCCTGCAGCAGTGAGTGATCCATGGTCACCTGCTCGAACTTGTCATCGCGCCGGCGGTACATCCGTGAATCGCCCACGTGGGCGATGGTGACCTTGTTGTCGTAGAAGAGCGCGGCGACCACCGTGGTGCCCATGCCCTCGCACTGCGGCTGGGTGCGCGCGGTCTGGTAGATGATCTTGTTGGCGCGGCTGATGGCATCGCGCAGGATGATGTTGGGCCGCGACAGCCCGGATTCCTGGTCGGGGAGCGACAGATCTTCACGCTCCACATGCTCACGCACCAGGTTGACGATGGTCTTCACCGCGATGCCGCTCGCGACCTCGCCGGCGTTGTAGCCGCCCATACCATCGGCAAGCACCAGCAGGCCGATGTCCGCATCGACCGCGATGGTGTCTTCGTTGTGCTCGCGGACCTTGCCGGTGTCGCTGAGCCCAACAAAACGCACCCGGTTGCGCAAACTCACGCTGCGCCCAGACAACCCTGTACTCCGACGATTGTGATACGCGTCACTTTCCCGCCCCCGAATCAAGCCGGCATACGCTAGCATCGCCAGCAGGTACCCCGGGCGGCTTTGGTCACAAAAGAGGCCATTCGGGCCATCCCGGTCGCGAATCCTAGCCGAAAGTGGACTGTAAAGGCGCATTGATGGCTCGACCGAATGCGGTGTTCGTGTGCGGCTCCTGCGGGGGCGAAACCCTCAAATGGCAGGGACAGTGCCCGCTTTGCGGCGCGTGGAATTCGCTCGAGCAGCGCAGCGCCACGCGCCCGCGCACCGCGGCGCCGGCCTCTGCGGTGAGTCTCGCAGCCGCCGGTGCCCGCTCTGACGCCACCACGCGTTTTGGCAGCGGACACGCTGAACTGGACCGGGTCTTAGGCGGAGGTGTCGTCCCCGGGTCGGTGATTCTCCTCGGCGGGGACCCCGGAATCGGCAAGTCGACGCTCCTGCTGCAGGTCGCAGCCCAGGTGGCGGCGACGCGCGCCGTGCTGTACGCAAGCGGCGAGGAGTCCGTGGCGCAGGTGTCGCTGCGGGCGCAGCGACTGGCCTTAAGCGCGGAGGCGTTGGGACTGGTGGCCGAGACCGATCTGCAGGCGATTCTCGCGCTCGCCGCCGAGCGGCGCGCGGCGCTGCTGGTCATTGATTCCATCCAGACGGTGCAGGCCGCGACCGCGGGCGCGGCAGCCGGTGCCGTGTCGCAACTGCGCGAGTGCACCGCCGAGCTGGTGCGCTTCGCGAAAACCAGCGGCACCGCGGTGGTCATCGTCGGCCACGTCACCAAGGAGGGCACGATCGCCGGTCCCCGGATGCTCGAGCACCTGGTGGATACGGTGCTGTATTTCGAGAGCGAGGCCGGGAGTCGCTATCGCATCGTGCGGGCCACCAAGAACCGCTTCGGCGCGGCGAATGAACTCGGCTTCTTCGCCATGACGACCGCTGGGCTCAAAGAGGTGAAGAACCCTGCGGCTATCTTCCTCTCGCGCGCGCCGCAGCCTGCCCCCGGCAGCATTGTCACCGTGGCCCGCGACGGCGGACGGCCGCTGCTCATCGAGCTGCAGGCCCTGGTGGACCGTATGCGCTTTGGTGCACCGCGGCGTATCGCGCAGGGACTGGACGCCAATCGCCTGGCGATGCTGCTCGCCGTCGTGAACCGGCACGCGGGCCTGTCGCTCCAGGAACACGACGTGTTCGTGAACGTCGTCGGTGGCATCCAGATCGGTGAGACCGCCTCGGATCTGCCGGTGTTGATCGCGCTGGCTTCAACCCTGAACAGCCGCGCGCTCGCCCCTGAGCTGGTGGCGTTCGGCGAGATCGGACTTACCGGCGAGGTGCGTCCGGTCGCCTACGGGGACGAGCGTCTGCGTGAGGCGCGCGCGCAGGGGTTCCGGGTGGCCGTAGTGCCCCGCGACAACGCACCGCGCAAGCCCCCGGAGGGATTGACCGTGCTTGGCGTCTCAGGCGTCGCCGAGGCGCTCGAGGCGGCGTTCGCGGCGCGCGGGGCCTGAAACGATTCAGTGAGTCGCGGCAATCGCGACCGGCGCTGGTGTGCGCACGCGCACCGTGCGGATCGCGTTGTCCGCGATCTGCAGCACTTCGAAATCGTAGTTGCCGACGCGCACCATGGTGCCCGGATCCGGAATCGTCTCCAGATGCTCAAGCAGCAGGCCATTCACGGTCTTGGGACCCCCCGTGGGCAGCTGCCAGGACAGCGCGCGGTTGAGCGCGCGGATGGTGGCGCTGGCGTTGATGATGAACACACCGGGGTGCTCGGTGTGCACGTCCTTGTGGGTGATGGTCGCGGGATCCGAAGTGAACTCCCCGACAATCTCCTCGAGGATATCCTCCAGCGTCACCAGGCCCTGGATGTCACCGTACTCGTCCACCACAAAGGCGAGGCGGCGCCGATTGCGCTGGAACTGCGTGAGCTGCACGTTGAGCGCGGTGCCTTCGGGTACAAAATACAACTCGCGGCCGCTCGCGATTTCAAGCAGGCGTTCGCGGTTGAGCGTGCCGCGCGCGAGTTCCCGCGCGACGCGCTTCATGTGCAGCAGGCCCACGAGGTTGTCGAGCTCACCCTCGTAAACCGGCAGCCGCGTGTGTGGTGTCTGCCGCAGCCGATCGATGATTTCGTCCCAGCCCTCATTCACATCGATGCCGGCGATCTCCTGGCGCGGAATCATGATGTCGTTCACGGTGACGTGCCCGAGATCGAGGATCGACAGCAGCATTTGCCGGTGGCGCATCGGAATCATGGGCGCGGCCTCCGACACCACCGTGCGCAGTTCCTCGGCGTTCAGGGTCTGGGCGCTGCTGGCCGCGCGCCCGACGCCGAAAATCCACAGAAGCCCGTAAGCCAGCCTGTTGGTCAGCCACAGCGCCGGTCTTGCCACCAGCACCAGCACGCGGTAAATGCCGGCCGCATGCAGTGCCACCCTTTCGGGGTTGGCCGTGGCGTAGATCTTGGGGGCCAGCTCGCAGAACACGATCACCACCACGGTGAGCAGCGCGCCAGCCACCGGGATCCCGTAACGATAACCACTGCGCTGCGCGAGGATGGTCGCGATGGCGGACGCAAACACGCTCGCCGCCGCGAGGATCACCAGATTCGCGCCGAGCCACTCGTCCGGGGTTTTCAGCAGCCGATCGAGCACCCGCGCGTTCAGTTCGCCCCGCTGGGCGCGATGGCGGATGCGGTAACGGTTCACCGACAGCATGGCGACTTCGGTGCCGGAGGAGAACGCTACCACCAGCAAGAGCAGCAGCAGGATCAGCAGCAGCGGAGTGGTGGCGGCGAAGTTCAAGGCGGCATCCTCTTTAGGGGTGTAATGCGGCGGTAAAACCCTAGCACAGGACCTCCAAGCCCTATAATCCACACATGTTCGAACACCTGACGGCGCGCCTGTCGCGCAGTATCGAGAACCTGCGCGGCCGCGGACGGATTACGGAAGAAAACATCGCCACGACGCTGCGCGAGGTGCGCGTGGCGCTGCTGGAAGCCGACGTTGCGCTGCCGGTGGTCAAGAGCTTCATCGAATCGGTCAAGGCCAAGGCGCTGGGCGCCGAGGTGCTCGCGAGCCTCACTCCGGGGCAGGCGTTCATCGGCATCCTGCACGAGCAGCTCAGGGAGCTGATGGGCGGCTCGGGTGGTGCCTTCAAACTGCGCGCGCAGCCACCTGTGGTCATCCTGCTCGCGGGACTCCAGGGTGCCGGCAAGACCACCACGGCCGCGAAGCTCGCGCGCTGGCTCACCGAGCGTGAAAAGAAGCGGGTGCTCCTCGCCAGCACCGACGTGCGCCGCCCCGCCGCGATGCTGCAGCTTGAACGCCTCGCGGGCCAGGTGGGCGCTGAATATTTTTCTGCCAGCAGCGCCGATGCCCCTGCGGCGATCGCGCGTGCGGCGCTGGAGCGCGCGCGCAGCGGCGTGTTCGATGTGCTCATCGTCGACACCGCCGGACGGCTGCACGTCGATGAGGCGCTGATGGGAGAGGTGCGCGACATCGGTGCGGTGGTGGGCGCCGCCGAGCGCCTCTTCGTCGTCGATGCCATGGCCGGCCAGGACGCGGTGAACGCGGCGCGCGCCTTTGGCGCAGCGCGGGATCTTACCGGGGTGATCCTCACCAAGGCCGATGGTGATGCGCGCGGCGGGGCGGCGCTTTCAGTGCGCCAGGTGACCGGCAAGCCGATCGTGTTCATGGGCGTCGGCGAGAAAACCGACGCACTCGAGCCGTTTGACCCGCAGCGCATGGCCTCGCGCATTCTGGGAATGGGCGATGTCGTCAGCCTGGTGGAGCAGGTGCACCGCCAGGTCGACACCCGGGAGGCGCAGCGCCTCGCGCAGAAGGTCGTAAAGGGCAAGGGCTTCGACATGGCGGACCTCAGGAGTCAGCTCGAGCAGCTGCAGAAAATGGGCGGCGTCGGGGCGCTCATCGACAAGCTCCCGGGCGCGGCGATGAAAAAGGGCGCCATTTCGGCTGACCAGGGGGATAAGGATCTGCGCCGCCAGATCGCCATTATCAATTCCATGACCCCGCGCGAGCGGCGCAACCCCGGGATCATCGACGGCTCGCGCCGCCGGCGGATCGCCGGAGGCTCCGGAGTGCAGGTACAGGACGTTAACCGCCTGCTCAAGCAGTTCCTGGAGATGCAGCGGGTCATGAAGAGCATGAAGGGCGGCCGCCTGCAGCGCCTCATGGGGGCCTTTAAGGGCGGTACGCCACCGGGGTTCCCGGGCCGCTAATCGATCGGCCAGGAAAAACTGGCGCAGGAATCGTGTGTTGCGTAGAATCCGCGCTCTTTTTTGGGTGGCCCAAATACGGGACCGCCCCCCTGAACGAGAGCTAGAGCCATGGTAACTATCCGCTTGACGCGGCGCGGGGCGCGCAATCAGCCTTTCTATCACGTCGTGGTGACCGACAGCCGTAAGCGCCAGGGCGGTCCGAGCCTGGAGCACGTGGGCTTCTTCAACCCGATCGCCGGCAAGAACGAGCAGAAGATCAAGCTCGACCTGCCGCGTATCGACTACTGGGTGGGCAAGGGCGCGCAGCCTTCCGAGCGGGTGGCGACGCTGGTGTCCTCCTACCGTAAGCAGGCGACGGCCTAAGACCGCAAGCCGTCCGCGACCTAAAGGGACCTGCGCGCGTGGCCTGGGTAGAGCTGGGGCGCCTCGGCGCACCTTACGGCGTCAAGGGCTGGGTTCATGTCGAGTCGTACACCGACCCTCCGCAGCGACTGCTTGAACAACGGGACTGGGCGCTGAGACTTCCCTCCGGGGAGTTAGTCACACGGCACGTCGCGGAAGGGCGCGTGCACGGCGGGGGGCTGGCGGCGCGCCTGGATGGGGTGAGCGACCGTAACGCTGCCGCAGCCCTCACGGGTGCGGTGGTCGGGGTGGATCGGGCGGCGCTGCCGCCGACGGGCGAGCGCGAGTACTACCGCGCGGACCTCATCGGCTGCGATGTCCGCAACCTCGAGGGGACCTCCCTCGGGACGGTGAGCCACTTCGTGGACGCGCCACGCGGCGCGGTGATGGTGACCAGGGAGGCGGATGGGCGCGAGCACTGGGTACTGGCGGGGCCCCCGCACCTGCGCCGGGTGGATCTCGCCGCGCGCAGGGTCGAGGTGGATTGGCCGACGGAGCTGGATCAAGGGGCTCCATGAAGATCGAAGTGGTCACGCTCTTTCCGCAGATGATCGCGGGCGCGCTGGAGTTCGGCGTGATGGGGCGGGCCGTGGAGCGCGGGCTCCTGCGGGTCGGGACGGAGGATCCGCGCGCGCACACGAGCGATGTGCACCGCACGGTCGATGACCGGCCCTACGGGGGCGGTCCGGGAATGGTGATGAAGCCTGAGCCCGTGCTCGCGGCGATCCGCGCGGCGCACGCACGCCTGCCGGCGGGAAGCCCACGGGTATACCTGTCGGCGCAGGGCGAGCGTTTCGGGCAGGCGCAGGCGCAGGAGCTGGCCGGGTTGCCGGGCCTGCTGCTGCTGGCCGGACGGTACGAAGGGGTTGACGAGCGGGTGATCGCGCTTGGAATCGACCGCGAGTTGTCCGTCGGTGACTACGTGGTCTCGGGCGGGGAACTGCCGGCGCTCACCGTCATCGACGCGGTGGCGCGCCTGCTGCCCGGAGTGCTCGGCGATGAGCGCTCCAGCAGTGAGGACTCCTTCGCCCAGGGGCTGCTCGACTGGCCGCATTACACGCGGCCGGAAGTGTTCGAAGGCCGCGGAGTGCCGCCAGTGCTATTGTCCGGGGATCACGCCAGCATCCGGCGCTGGCGCTTGCGCCAGGCGGTAGCACGGACATTGCGGCGCCGGCCGGATGTGATTGACAGGGCGCGACTTCAGGGTGAGGCGCGTGGCGTATTGGATGAGGTCCTGTCCGCAGGTGCGGCGGGAAGCGAAGATCGAGGTGAGCCAACATGAGCAAGATAATCCAGGAAATCGGCAAGCAGCGCATGACCCGGGAACTGCCGGACTTCAGGCCCGGCGACACCGTGGTGGTGCAGGTGAAGGTAGTGGAAGGCGATCGCGAGCGCGTGCAGGCCTACGAGGGCGTGGTCATTGCGCGCAGCAACCGCGGCATCAACTCCTCGTTCACGGTGCGCAAGATCTCGCACGGCGAGGGCGTTGAGCGCGTCTTCCAGACCTACAGTCCCTCGATCAGCGAGATCACGGTGAAGCGCCGCGGCAGCGTGCGTCGCGCCAAGCTCTACTACCTGCGTGATCTGTCCGGCAAGGCCGCGAGGATCGAAGAAAAGCTCTGAAGCGGGTGCGGGCATGACGGCACGAGCGTTCTTCTTTGGCCTGTGGCGCGGCCTCGACGGGCTGCGCAAGGTGCTGCACCTCATCGTGCTGCTGGTGATCCTGGCGGTCGTCATCGGCCTGACGCGCGTGGGCGTGCCGCGCATTCCGTCCAAAGCGGCACTCCTGGTCGCCCCGGAGGGCTCGATCGTTGAGCAGCTCTCCGGCGACCCGCTCGATCGGGCCCTGGCCCAGGCGCGCGGCGACGGACATGCCGAGACCTTGCTGTGGGATCTCACGGACTCGATTCGCGCGGCGGCCGGTGACCGGCGCATCAAGGCGGTGGCGCTCGATCTGGACAAGTTCGATGGCGCGACCCTGCCGACGATGGAGGAGGTGGCCAGCGCGCTGCGCGAGTTCCGCGCCAGCGGCAAGAAGGTCATCGCTTACGGCACGGAGTTGACCCAGGAGCGCTACTACCTCGCCGCCCAGGCCGATGAGGTGGACCTGGACCCGATCGGCTTTGTGCTGATCGACGGTTACGACCGCTACCGCATGTTCCTGAAGGATGCGCTCGACAAGCTCGGCGTGGATATCAACGTGTTCCGGGTCGGCGCTTACAAGAGTGCGGTGGAGGAGTTCACCCGCACCAGCATGTCGCCGGAGGATCGCGAGGAAAGCCGCTCATATCTCACGGCACTGTGGAGCAGCTACCAGAGTGAGGTCACCAGCGCCCGCAAGCTTGGCGCCACGGCGCTCAGCGACTACGCAGGCACGCTTTCGAAGACCGTTGCGGCCGCCGGCGGCGATGCGGCGCAGGTCGCCTTACAGGCGAAACTTGTTACCGCCGTAAAGTCGAAGCCCGATGTTGAGAAACGCCTCATCGAACTCGTCGGCGAGGACGAAGACAGCGGCTCGTTCCGTTCGGTGACAGTGTCCGAGTACGCGCGCTACGCGCGCGCACAGAAGAAACTGCACGCGGACGGCAAGCCGCGCATCGGTGTGATTGTTGCCGAGGGCGAGATTCTCGACGGCGAGCAGCCCCCGGGCACCATTGGCGGGGAATCCACCGCGCGCCTGGTCCGCCAGGCGCGACTGGACAAGGACGTGAAGGCCGTCGTGCTCAGGGTCGACAGCCCTGGTGGCAGCGTGCTCGCCTCGGAGCAGATTTATCGCGAACTCGTGGCACTGCGGGCCGCCGGCAAGCCCCTCGTTGTTTCCATGAGTGGCTACGCCGCTTCGGGCGGCTACTACATTTCAGCCCCGGCGGACGAGATCTGGGCGAGTCCGGCGACCATCACCGGCTCCATCGGCATCTTCGCCATCATCCCCACCGTCGAGAAGACGCTCGGCAAGGTCGGCGTCAGCGTCGATGGGGTGGGCACGACGCCGCTTTCCGGCCAGCTGCGCATCGACCGTCCCCTGGGAGACGAGGCACGCACTCTCCTGCAGGCCGGAGTCTCACGCGGCTACGAGGAGTTCCTGTCGCGCGTGGCCACCGGCCGCAAAAAGACCCGCGATGAGGTCAATAGCATCGCGCAGGGACGGGTGTGGGCGGGGACCGATGCCAGGCGCTTAGGGCTGGTCGATCAGCTCGGCTCGTTCGACGACGCGGTCAAGGCGGCCGCCCGGCGTGCCAACCTCACCAGTTACGCCACGCAGATCCTTGAGCCCGAGCTCACCTGGGCCCAGGCGCTGGCGCTGCAACTGAAATCACACGCGGCGATCGCGATGCTGCCCCTGACCGCGGGCGATCGTTCGCTCGCACAGATCGCCGGGATCGCGCAGCGTTTCGACCCGCTGACCCGCGAGGTCGCGCGCCTGAGCCGCTTCAGCGTGCCGAACCGGCTGTACGCCTACTGCTTCTGCGAGGTGCGCTAGCAGGCTGATGTTCCCGCGGCATCTGAGAGGTTGCCGTCCCGCCGTGCGCGGTTCGTTGGCTACAAGGTCGACCAGTCGAGAATGACCTTCCCCGATTTCCCGGACCCCATGGTCTCAAAGCCCTGGATGTACTCCTGCACCGGGAAGTGATGGGTGATGATCGGGTCGAGCTTCAGCCCGCTCTGCAGCAGGCTCGCCATTTTGTACCAGGTTTCGAACATCTCCCGGCCGTAGATCCCTTTCAGGGTGAGGCCCTTGAAGATCACCATGTTCCAGTCGATCGCTATTTCCTCGGGCGGAATCCCCAGGATCGCAATCGAGCCGCCGTGGTGCATGGTGCGCAGCATCTCGCGAAACGCTGCGGCGTTGCCCGACATCTCAAGTCCGACGTCGAAGCCTTCCTGCATTCCCAGATCCTTCATGGTCTCATCGAGTGACTCGCGCTGCACGTTGATGGCGCGCGTCGCGCCCATCTTGCGGGCGAGATTCAGGCGGTAATCGTTCACGTCCGTGATCACCACATGGCGCGCGCCGGTGAAGCGCGCGACCGCGGTCGCCATGATGCCGATGGGGCCGGCGCCGGTGATGAGCACGTCCTCGCCCACCATGTTGAAGGCGAGCGCCGTGTGGGTGGCGTTGCCGAAGGGATCCAGGATCGAGGCAATGTCATCCGGGATGGAGTCCGGCAGCTTGAAGGTGTTGTCGGCCGGGATGGCCAGATACTGGGCAAACGCTCCCGGGCGGTTAACGCCGACGCCGACCGTGTTGCGGCACAGGTGGCGCCGTCCGGCGCGGCAGTTACGGCAATAGCCGCAGGTGATGTGGCCTTCGCCGGAGACGCGATCCCCGGTCTTCAGCCCCTTGACCTCTGAGCCGATCTCCACGATGCGCCCGCAATACTCGTGACCGACCGCCATCGGCACTGGAATGGTCTTCTGCGCCCAGGCGTCCCACTTGTAGATATGCATGTCGGTGCCGCAGATCGCGGTCTTGGCGATCTCGATGAGCACATCGTTGTGCCCGACCGTGGGTTCCGCGATGTCCTCCAGCCAGATGCCGGGTGCCGCGTGTTGTTTGACCAGTGCTTTCATGATTTCTTCTTTCGCGGATTAAGCACGCGCCGCGGTAATTACGCCGAGCTCCCGGCCCACGGTGGTGAATGCGTGCAGCGCGCGCTCGAGCTGGCTGCGATCAAGCGCCGCCGACATCTGGGTGCGAATGCGCGCCTGGCCCTTGGGCACCACCGGGAAGGAGAAGCCGATGACGTACACGCCGTGCTCGAGCAGCGCATCCGCCATGGCACTGGCGAGCGCCGCATCACCCAGCATCACCGGGATGATCGGATGCTCGCCGGGTTTGAGGTTGAAGCCCGCTTGCGTGAGGCCCGCACGGAAGAAGCGCGTGTTCTCAAACAGCTGAGTGCGCAGCTGTGGGGCGTGCTCCAGCAGATCGAGCACCGCGAGACTCGCGGCGGCCACGACCGGTGGGATGCTGTTGGAGAAGAGGTATGGCCGCGAACGCTGACGCAGCCACTCGATGACTTCCCGGCGCGCGGCGATGTAACCACCGCTTCCGCCGCCTAAGGCCTTACCCAGGGTGCCAGTGAGGATGTCGATGCGTGCCGCCACGCCGCAGTGTTCGGGCGTGCCGCGACCCGTCGGGCCCATGAAGCCGGTGGCGTGCGAGTCATCAACCATCACCAGGGCGTCATAGCGCTCGGCCAGATCGCAGATCCGCGCCAGGTTGGCAATGAAACCGTCCATGGAAAACACGCCGTCGGTGGCGATGAGCCGGGTGCGTGCGCCATGGGCCTGCCTGAGGCACTCCTCGAGCTCCCCCATGTCGTTGTTGGCGTAGCGGTGACGCTGCGCCTTGCACAGCCTGATGCCGTCAATGATGCTGGCGTGGTTCAGGGAGTCCGAGATCACCGCGTCGCGCTCATCCAGGAGCGTCTCGAAGAGCCCGCCGTTGGCATCGAAGCAGGAGGAATAGAGGATCACATCCTCCGTGCCGAGGAAGCGGGCGAGGCGACGCTCGAGCTCCTTGTGAAGCTCCTGTGTGCCGCAGATGAAGCGTACCGAGGCCATGCCGTAGCCGTACTCATCGAGCGCGCGCTGCGCCGCGCTGCGCACTGCCGGGTGGTTGGCGAGCCCGAGGTAGTTGTTGGCGCACAGGTTGATGACCTCGTGGCCCGCGACCTTGACCACGCCCCCCTGGGGGCCGCCAAGCACGCGCTCTTTCTTATAGAGTCCCTGCCCGGTAAGACCTTCAAGGTCCCCGCGCAGCCGTTCAATGACAGCCTGGTTCATGGCGTGCAACTATACTTGAGGTTCCGTGGCCGAGCCCTCACTCACCCATCCGGGAACCGCGCGCATTGACCGCTGGCTGTTCGCGGTGCGGCTGTTCAAGTCGCGCTCGCTGGCCGCCCAGGCAGTGGCCGGTGGCCGGGTGCACGTGAATGGCGAGCGCGTCAAGGCGGCGCGCGAGGTGCGGCCCGGGGACCGTGTCACTTTTGTGCGCAATGCGGTCGAGTTCGAGTGCCTCGTGACCCAGGTGCCTCCGCGGCGCGGGCCGGCTGCGCAGGCGGTACGCTGTTACGAGGAGTCAGCGGCGAGCCTCGCCCGGACGGCCGAGTTTCGGGCACGGATGAAGCTCGCGGCGGGGTTGACGCCACGGCCGCTCGAGCGCCCTGGCAAGCACGAGCGGGCGTTGCTGCGGCGTCTGCGGGGGCGCGGCTGAAAGAGGTGTAGCGGTATGAGTTTGAGCGTCTTCGAAATTTTCAAGGTGGGAATCGGACCCTCGAGCTCCCACACCATGGGGCCGATGCGAGCCGCGCGCGAATTCGTGCTCGGACTCAAACGCGACGCTCTGCTCGACGCCGCGCAGCAAATCGCCGTGCGTCTCTACGGGTCGCTGGCGCTCACGGGTGTCGGGCATGGGACCGATCGCGCCGTGCTGGTGGGCCTGGAAGGCGCGGAACCGGAGACCGTCGATCCGGACAGCATTGAGCCTGCCATCGCGCGCATCCGCCAGAGCGGCCGCATCCGCCTCCTGGGTGAGCACGAGATTGCCTTCGATGAGCCGCTGCAGCTGCTGTTCATGCGCCACGAGCGACTGCCGCGGCACTCCAATGGCATGCGCTTCACCGCGCTCGGCGCGCAGGCGAAGGTGCTGCGTGAGGAGGATTACTACTCCGTCGGCGGTGGGTTCATCCTGCGCGGCGACGAAGAGGAGGCGCCGGATGCCGGTGCGCGCGCGCCGCCGCCGTATCCGTTCACCTCCGGAGCGGAGCTGCTCGCGCTGTGCCGCGAACATGGACTCGAGATCTTTGAACTGGTGCTCGCCAACGAGTGCAGCTGGGCGCCGGAAAAAGAAGTGCGCGCGAAGCTGCTGCACCTCTGGGAGGTGATGCAGGCCTGTGTTGAGCGCGGCTTCCGGCAAAGTGGGCTGCTGCCCGGGGTCCTCAAGGTGCGCCGGCGCGCGCCGCGGATGTACCGCATGCTCACCGAGAGCACGTCCCCGCCGGGGCCGCTTGATGTGATGGACTGGGTGAACGCGTACGCGCTGGCGGTCAACGAAGAGAATGCCGCTGGCGGGCGGGTGGTGACGGCGCCCACCAACGGCGCGGCCGGAATCGTCCCGGCGGTGCTGCATTTCTATCTGCGCTTCGAGCCGGGGGCGAACCAGGAGGGCGTCATACGCTTCCTCCTCACCGCGGCAGCGATGGGGATGCTGTACAAGCGCAATGCCTCCATCTCGGGCGCCGAAATGGGCTGTCAGGGCGAGGTGGGTGTCGCGTGCTCGATGGCCGCCGCGGGCCTGGTCGCAGCGCTGCAGGGAACCGCCGAGCAGATCGAGAACGCGGCCGAGATCGGCATGGAGCACAACCTCGGCCTGACCTGCGATCCGGTGGCGGGCCTGGTGCAGATACCCTGCATCGAGAGAAACGCCATGGGATCGGTCAAGGCGGTGAACGCCGCGCGGCTCGCCATGCGCGGCGACGGCACCCACAAGGTGTCACTCGACCAGGTCATCGCCACCATGCGCCAGACCGGCGCCGACATGTCGACGATCTACAAGGAAACCTCGCAGGGCGGGCTCGCGGTCAACGTACCGGAGTGCTGAGGGCACGCGCCACTGGGGCGCGCTAACACTACGGAACCAGCCGTATGCGGCCGCAGCCGGCCAAAGTCCGTGCGCCAGCCTTGCCCATGAAGTGCTCGGTTGCTGAGGTGATCGCAGCGGGTGTGCATCGCGCCCCGCCTTTGGCCGGCGGAANNCGAACGCGATCGAGCACAATGCGGCCGCAGCCAGCTGCCTTGCCTCCTGCTCGGGCGCCAGCAGCTGGGCGAGCTCCGACACTCCCGGGTTGTGGGCGACGATCATGAGATGCGTGATGCGCGGACCGGTGCCCTGCACGATCTTCAGCAGGTCCGCGGCGCTCGCCAGATAAAGTCCTTCCTCGCGCAGCACATGTCGTAGCGGCAGCGAGAGCTCCTGCGCCACGATCTCAGTGGTCTGCTCGGCGCGGCGGGCGGGGCTGGTCATGATGCGCTCAGGAACCAGTGCGAGTTCGCGCAGCTTCCCCGCCATGGCCTGTGCGCCGGCAATGCCGCGCCGGCTGAGCGCCCGCGCAAAGTCCTCGGTGCCGGGGTCTTTCCAGCGCGCCTCACCGTGGCGCATGAGGGTGAGCCGCCTCATGTGGCGCACCTCATGGCGGTTCCTCCAGCAGCACCCGGCCGTTTTCTTCGCGTACCGCGAAGGTGCGCACCGGTTCGTAGGCCGGAGGCGTGAGGGCTTCCCCGGTGCGCAGACAAAAGCGCGCGCCATGCCGCGGGCAGATGATCTGGCAATCCTCTACTGCGGCGCCGGTGAGCGATTCGCCGTCGTGCGTACAGCGGTCCTCCACGGCATAGAGCTGTGTGCCGCACCGCACGACCACGACGGCCAGGCCCTCGATCTCGACACCCAGGGGAGTGGTGTCACTCACTGCCTCACTCCCGGCCACATCAATCCATCGCGCGCTCATGCGCTTTTAGAACATCCCCGTCTGCAGCCGCGCCGCTTCGCTCATCATGCTCTGGTTCCACGGCGGATCGAAGCTGAGCTCCACGCGCGCTTCGCGCACCGTCGGAATGCGCCGGATCTTATCGCGCACGTCCTCCACCAGGATCTCGCCCATACCGCAACCCGGGGCGGTAAGGGTGATGGTCACCGCCACCGTGCGCGTGCCGTCCTCGTTGGCCGTGACGTCGCAGTCATACACGAGTCCCAGGTCCACGATGTTGATCGGAATCTCCGGGTCGTAGCAGCTGCGCATCTGCTCCCAGGCGAGCTTCTTCACGTCGTCCTCGCTGGCGTTGGGGGGTAGCTCCGGTGCCTTGACGGATTCCTGGCCGATGGCATCCGCGTCCTCGCCGGCGATGCGGAACAGGTTGCCCTCCAGGTACACCGTGAAGCTGCCGCCGAGCGCCTGGGTGATGTAGCCTGCCTGACCGACCTTGAGTTTCACTTCCTGGCCCGCGGGCACGATCACCGCCCGCACTTCGCGGCTGACGACAAAAGGTTCGTTCTCGTGGCGGCGCATCGTGAGCAACCGTTATTCGGTGGAGATCGTCGCGCTGCCGTGCTCGAGCGCGGCATTGAGCGTGTGCCAGCACAGGCTCGCGCACTTCACGCGCGCCGGAAACTCGCGCACCCCGGACAGTGCCGCGAGCTTGCCGAGCGTGATGTCGGCTGGCGCATCGGCGCGCGTCAGCAGCGCGTGCACGCGCTCGAACAGCTCGCGGATCGCGGCGCGGTCCTTGCCCTTGACCGCTTCGGTCATGAGCGAAGCGGAGGCGGTGGAAATTGCGCAGCCCTTGCCTTCAAAGCGGATGTCCTCGACCCGCTCGCCGGCCATGCGCACGAACACCGACAGCTGGTCCCCGCACAAGGGGTTGTGGCCCTCGGCGCGGCCGTCGGGCGCGTCGAGGTGGCCGAAGTTGCGCGGCTGGCGGTTGTGATCGAGGATCACGTCGCGGTACAGATCCTTCAGGTCCATCAGCCGAACACCTCGCGCGCCTTGCCCAGCGCGCTCACCAAGGACCCGACCTCGGCTGCGGTGTTGTAGCAGCCGAAGGAAGCGCGCGCCGTCGCCGGCACGCCGAAGAACGTCATGACCGGCATGGCGCAATGGTGGCCGGTGCGCACCGCGACCCCCTGCGAATCGAGAATGGTGCCGAGGTCATGCGCGTGCACGCCCTTCATGGTGAAGGACAGCACCGCCGCCTTGTGGGCCGCGGTACCAATGAGCTCGATGCCGGGGATCCTGGTGAGCGCGGCGGTGGCGAGTTCGAGCAGCTGCGCCTCGTGCGCGGCGATGGCGTCGATCCCGAGGGTCTCGACGTAGTCCATGGCGGCCGCAAGTCCCACCGCACCGGACATGTTCGGAGTCCCGGCCTCGAACTTCCACGGCAGATCGTTATAGGTTGTCTTCTCGAAGGACACCGTCAGGATCATGTCCCCGCCGCCCTGCCACGGTGGCATGGCCGTCAGCAGCTCCTCGCGTCCGTAGAGCACCCCGATGCCGGTGGGACCGTAGAGCTTGTGGCCGGAGAAGGTATAGAAGTCGGCGCCGAGTGAGCGCACGTCGACGCGTGCGTGCGGGACCGCCTGCGCGCCATCGATGAGCACCAGCGCCCCGGCCGCGTGCGTGGCCGCGATAATGCGTTCGACCGGCAGGATGGTGCCGAGCGCGTTCGACACATGCGCTACGGCGACCAGCCGCGTGCGCGGACCCAGGAGCGCAAGGTAAGCGTCGAATTCCAGCTCCCCGCGGCTGTTGATGGGCGCCACTTTCAGGGTGCAGCCGGTCTGCTCGCACACCATCTGCCACGGCACGATGTTGGCGTGGTGCTCGAGCGCGGTGATGAGGATTTCATCTCCCGGTTTCAGGCGATTGCGCGCCCAGGACTGCGCGACGAGGTTGATGGCCTCGGTCGTGCCGCGGGTGAATATGATCTCGCGCGTCGAGCCGGCGTTGATGAAGCGCCGCACGCGCTCGCGGGCGCCTTCGTAGGCGGCGGTTGCCGCCTGGCTCAGCGCGTGCACGCCACGATGCACGTTCGCGTGCGAGTGCGTCTC
>PLEC01000090.1 GCA_003136935.1 Gammaproteobacteria bacterium | reverse complement strand
GCGCCGCGGCCGGCGCGCGGCGTCTCACGCGCGTTGGCAAGGGGCAGCTGCGCCGTGACGCGCGCCGCGAGCAGCCCTGCGAGTGGCGCAAGCTCGCCGTAGCGCGCACAGGTGTCACGCACGTAGTCGAGCGTACGCGGCAGATCGGGCAGGTACCCGTGTTTGCCATCCCGGTACCACAGGCGGCAGAAGATCCCGAGCACCTTCAGGTGGCGTTGCACGCCCACCAGATCGAACCAGCGCAGGAACTCCCCGTCGTTTGCGCCCGCGGGGCCGCCGTGCGTGGCGAGCTGCGCACGGTAGCCCGCCACCCACTCCACCACGCGCTCTCGCGGCCAGGCGATGTAACAGTCCTTGAGGAGCGACACCAGGTCGTAGCCCACCGGTCCGCGCAGTGCGTCCTGAAAATCGAGCACCCCGGGATTTGCGGCCGCCGTCACCATGAGGTTGCGCGAGTGATAGTCGCGATGCACGAACACCGCCGGCTGTGCAAGGGCCTCGCGGATGAGGAACGCGAAGCTCGCCGCCAGCAACTCCTCGTCCGCCGTGGTGAGCGTGAGCATGAGGTGCCGGCGCAGAAACCACTCCGGCATCAGCGCCAGCTCCCGCGCCAGCGCGGGCTCGTCGTAGGGCGGCAGTTCCAGGCTGGCCGCGGCGCCGCGCAGCTGGATATCGGCGAGCGCGCTGAGCGCATCCCCATAGAGGCGCCCGGGGTCATCGCCGGCATGCAGGCGCTCCAGGTATTGGGTTGTGCCCAGATCCTCGAGCAACAGGAGACCACGCGCAGCGTCCGCTTCGTGCACCTGCGGCACATGCGCGCCGAGGCCCGCAAGCAGTCCTGATATCTTCAGGTACGGCCCCACGTCTTCCTGGCCGGGAGGGGCATCCATCACCACGTAGGTGACGCCATCCGCAAAGGCGCGAAAGTAGCGCCGAAAGCTCGCATCACTCGAGGCTGGCTCGAGTCTGTGCAGGGGCAGGCGCAGGTCGCGCGACAGCCATTCGCGTATCAGCGCGACTCGCGCGTCGGACTCGTGCATGCCCCCTATAATGCCGCACTTCATGCTGTGCCCGCGTCCATTGTGGTTGATCATCGCCCTGCTCGGCGGCTTCACGTCTGCTGCCTGGGCCGAAGATCCGCCCTGCCCGACGCAAAATGACACACCCGCGGCAAAAGCCCCGGATGCCACACCGGGCCCGCGCACCGCGGCGGGCACCCCGCAAAAGCGCCCGCCGCACCTGCCGGTCGCGGGCGGCGCGATCGACGTCACCAGCGACGCCGCAACGCTCGGCGTTGACGGCACGGCGACGCTGAGCGGCAACGTGCAGATGCATCAGGGCGAGCGCGAGATTCGCGCTAACGAGGTGCAATACAACCCGCAGGGCGACTCGGTGAAGACCGACGGCCACATCGACTACAACGATCCGCTGCTGCATGTCACCGGCGAAGGCGGCGGCAGCTACTCCTCGGCGGCCGGCGCCAACTTCAAGTCCGCGCACTTCGAACTGCACCAGCGTGCCGCGCGCGGTTCGGCGGCGGACATGTCGGTGACGCCGCAGGGCCTGGTGCACCTCAAGGGCGTCACGTTCACCACCTGTCCCATCAATGACAATGCCTGGCAGATCAAGGCCGGCGAAATCGTGCTCGACACGCGCGCGCAGGTCGGCACGGGTAAGGACGCGCAGATCGACTTCATGGGCGTGCCGGTGATGTATCTGCCGTGGTTGTCGTTCCCGCTCGGCAGCGAACGCAAGAGCGGCTTCCTCTTTCCGACCATCGGCAACACCTCCAGCAGCGGCCTGCAGCTGGGCGATCCCTACTACTGGAACATCGCGCCCAACGCGGACTTCACTTTTGAACCCACCATCTACAGCAAACGCGGTGCCGACCTCGGCGGTGACCTGCGTTTCCTGACGCAGGGCCAGCACGGGGAGCTGCAATGGAATTTCCTGCCCGACGACACCCTGTTCGGCGGCAGCCGCAGCCGCCTGCAGTTGAACGAGGTCGCCGAGCTCCCGGATGATGTGCGCCTGACCATCGACGCGCAGCGGGTCAGCGATCCGCTTTACTTCCAGGACTTCTCGCAGACGCCAGAAGGCACCAGCACCGCGTTTCTCGAGCAGCGCGCGACGCTCTCCTACCGCGATGAGCACTGGAGCGTGGATGGCGAGGCGCAGCAGTACCAGACCATCGACGACACATTGCCGTTCTACGACCGCCCGTATGCCCGCGCGCCGCGCCTCGCGGTCGACAGCGCGTACACCTTCGATGACATCGTGCACTACGGCTTCGATTCGGAGCTGGTCGACTTCAGGCTGGCGGACGGTCCCACGGGACCGACGGGCTGGCGCGCCGATCTGATGCCGGCGGTGTCGCTGGATCTCACGGGGCCCGGTTACTTTATGCGTCCGGCACTCGCCTGGCGGCTGACGCAGTACGAGCTCTCGGACCTGCTGCCCGGCGAAGCGAGCTCGCCTTCGCGCACGCTGCCGATCGCGAGCCTCGATACCGGGCTCGTGTTCGAGCGTGAGACTGGCTCCCGCGATCAGCGCACGCTCACCCTCGAGCCGCGGCTCCTGTACCTCGACGTGCCCTACCGTAACCAGGACCAGCTGCCGGTGTTCGACACGGCGCTTCCGGACCTGACTCCGGTGGAACTCTTTAACACCAACCGCTACGTCGGCGCCGACCGCGTGAGCGATGCAAACCAGATGAGTCTCGGGGTGACCAGCCGTCTGCTCGATGCCCAGGATGGACGGCAGTTCCTGGCCGCGACCGTGGGACAGACGTACTACTTCGAGGTCCCGCGAGTGACCCTGCCGGGGGAGACTCCGATCACCGCCCGGCACTCGGACTTTGTAGCGCAGCTGGCACTCACCGCGTTTCAGGACTGGAGCGCGGACATGGGGGTGCAATGGGATCCGCAGAATGAGCGCAGCGAACGCACCCAGGTAAACCTGCAATACAAGCCGGCCCCTGACGCCGTGATCAACCTCGCCTATCGCTACGAGCGCTTCGTGCAGGAGCCGGTGTTCATTCAGGGAGTGCAGGTGCCGTGTGTGTCGGCGGCTGCGGTGCCACCGCCAGCCACCGGGTCCCCGCCGCTCACCGGCCCGCCGATCTGCGACAGCCAGGGGTTCGACCAGGTTGACCTCTCGGGGGCCTGGCCGATCAAGCGCAACTGGAACGTGTTTTTCCGCGATGTGTACTCGGTGCGGGATCACAAAGAACTGGAGCAGTTTGCCGGCTTCGAGTACCGTTCGTGCTGCTGGCGGCTGCGGCTGGGCGCCCGGCGCTACGTAAGCACCTTTACGGGCAGCCAGGACACGGGAATCTGGCTGCAGCTGGAACTCGCCGGCCTCGCCGGTGTCGGATCCGCGTCGGATACGTCACTGAGCGAGGAGATCCGCGGCTATACCCCCGCGGACGCCAATACCCAAAGAATCCGGGCACCCTAGCCGGTGCCCTCTACAGGAAATCGGAAAAGACAATGCGACGGATTTTGACTTCGGCCGCGCTCGCCATGGTGCTGGCCGCCACTGGCCTCATCCTGCAGGGCAGCGCGTTCGCGCAGACCCGCGAGCTTGCCACGCGGGGTGAACTCCTTGACCGGGTCGCGGCGATCGTTAACGACGGCGTCGTCCTTAACAGCGAGCTCGACGTCCAGATCGATACCGTCAGCCAGCGGCTGCGGGCACAAAAGCTCGAACTGCCCCCGCAGAACATCCTGCGCCAGCAGGTGCTCGAGCGCCTCGTGTTGCAGGAGATCCAGCTGCAGCACGCTACCCGCGCGGGAGTGAAAGTAACGGATGAAACCCTCAATGCCGCGTTGCTGGACATCGCCAAACGCAACAACCTGACGCTGTCGCAGCTGCCGCAGGCGCTGGCCTCACAGGGCATCGACTACCCCTCCTACCGCGACGAGATGCGCAAGGAAATCACCCTGACCCTGCTGCGTCAGCGCGACGTCCTGCAGCGCATTACCGTCACGCCGCGCGAGATCGACCAGTATCTGGAGAAGCAGGCGCGGACCCCTTCCGAGCACAACGAATACAACGTGTCGCATATCCTGATAGCGGTGTCCCAGGAAGCCGGCACCGAGGCGCTGGACCAGGCGGCCAAGCGCGCTGCCGAGGTGTACACGCGCGCGAAGAACGGTGAGGATTTTGCCAAGCTGGCGGTGGCCTACTCGAACAGCCAGACGGCGCTTGAGGGCGGCGCGCTCGGCTGGCGCAAGGGCAGCGAGCTGCCGACCTTTCTCAACGATGTCATCGCCAGGCTCAAACCCGGAGAAGTGAGCGAACCGCTGCGTACCCCCACCGGCTACCACATTATTCGGCTCAACGACGAGCGCGGCGGCGCGCAGCAGACCGTCATCGACCAGGTGCACGTGCGGCACATCCTCATGAAGACCAACGAGCTCGCCGATGATGCGACCGTGAAGCTGAAGTTGAATGCGCTACGCGAGCGCGCCCTCAAGGGCGACGATTTCGCGGGACTCGCGCAAACGGCGTCCGAGGATCCGGGCTCCGCCGCCGAAGGCGGCGATCTGGGCTGGACCGGTCCCGGTGCGTTTGTGCCGGAGTTCGATGCCGCGTTCGCGGGGCTCAAGGACGGCGAAATCAGCCCGCCGGTCCATACGCAGTACGGCTGGCATATCATCCAGCTGCTCGGTCGGCGTCGCTACGACAACACCGATGAAATGAAACGCCGTCAGGCGGTGGAAGCGATCCGCGCCGGCAAGGCCGACGAGGAAACGGAGCTGTGGCTGCGCCGCCTGCGTGATGACGCCTACGTCGAGTACAAGTCCTAACCTTCCGCGAATTGCCCTGACCTCGGGCGAGCCGGCGGGCGTCGGCCCGGAACTGTGCCTCGCGCTTGCCGAGCACGTCCTGCCCTGCCAACTGGTATGCCTCGCGGATCGCGGGCTCCTTGAAGAGCGCGAGCGGGCTCGCGGCGGGGCGGTGGCGGTGCTTCCCTGGGAAGGCGCAGGCGCTGCTGCCCGGCCGCACTCCCCCGGATGCCTGTATGTCGAACACCATCCGCTCGCCGCGCGCAGCGTCGCCGGCAAGCTCGATACCGCCAATGTCCCCTACGTGCTGGCACTCCTGAATCGGGCGATCGACGGCGCGCTCACCGGGGAATTCGCGGCCGTCGTCACCGCTCCGGTTCACAAGGGCGTGATTAACGATGCCGGCGTGCCATTCAGCGGCCACACCGAATACCTCGCGCAGCGCACGCAGGCCGCTCGCCCGGTGATGTTGCTGGCGAGCGGGTCGCTGCGCGTCGCCCTCGCGACGACCCACCTGCCACTCACGGCGGTGAGTACGGCCATCACCCAGGACTCACTGTGCGAGACGGCCGCCATCCTGCAACGCGACCTCAGACGCTGGTGGGGAATCGCAGCGCCGCGGATCGCGGTGTGCGGCCTGAACCCGCACGCCGGTGAGAGCGGTTATCTGGGGGATGAGGAACTGCAGACGATTGCACCGGCCATTGCGCGCATGCGCGCCGCCGGCATCGATGCCCGCGGTCCGCTGCCAGCGGACACCGTGTTCGTCCCGCAATTTCTCGCCGGCTTCGATGCGGTGCTCGCCATGTATCACGACCAGGGACTGCCGGTCGTCAAGTACGCCGGGTTCAACACCGCGGTGAACATCACGCTCGGGCTGCCCATCCTGCGCACCTCGCCCGATCACGGCACGGCGCTGGACATTGCCGGCAGCGGCAAGGCGGACGTTGGCAGTCTGGCAGCCGCCGTGCAGCTCGCGAGCCAGCTCGCCGCGCACCGGCGCTGATGCAGCACGCCCGCAAGCGCTTCGGGCAGCACTTCCTGCACGATCCGGCCGTGATCGCGCGCATCGTCGCGGCGCTTGAGGTGCGTCCCGGCGAGCACCTGGTGGAAATCGGCCCGGGACGCGGTGCCCTTACACGCGAGCTGCTGCGCCGCAGTGACTGCACCTTCGATGCCATCGAAATCGATCGCGATCTCGGGGCGCGCCTGCGCGAGCAGTTCACGGACGTCCCGCGCTGTGAGCTGCACCAGGCGGATGCGCTGGAGTTTGATTTCGCGTCGCTGGCCGCGAGGCGCGGCGGCCCCCTGCGGGTTATCGGCAACCTGCCCTACAACATCTCCACGCCGCTGCTGTTCCGCCTCCTCGGCCAGGCGGCCGCGATCACCGACCTGCATGTCATGCTGCAGCGGGAGGTGGTGGCGCGCCTCGCCGCGCAGCCAGGCACTTCGGACTACGGGCGTCTCACGGTCATGCTCGCGCCGCACCTCGCCGTGACCAAGCTGTTCGAAGTCGGCCCCGGAGCCTTTCAACCGCCGCCGCGCGTGTGGTCCGCGGTGGTGCGCCTCACGATGCGGCCGCAGCCGCTATTCGCCGTGAGTGCGCATTTCGCCGCGGTCGTGGCGGCCGCATTCGCACACCGCCGCAAGACCCTGCGCAATGCGCTGGCGCAACTGTTATCCCGCGAAGAAATCAGCGCCTGCGGCATCGACCCCGGGGTGCGGCCGGAGACCCTGGACGCGCAAGCCTTCAACACCCTGGCGCAGACCCTCGACCGCGCGCGCCGGTGAGGCTAGTCTTGGGGTCATGAGCGCGCTCTACCGTCGCATTCTGCTGGTCGTGGACCTGACCGAGGAGAGCCTGAGCATCGGACGACGGGTGCAGGGGCTCGCCACGACACTCAATGCTGCGGTCGAGTTGCTGCACGTGGTGGAGTTCGTACCGGTCGAGCCCATGGGTGAGACCCTCATGCCCGCGGTGCAGATCGAGGAGGAGCTGCTGGCGCGCGCGCGTCAGCGCCTGGCAACCCTGGCGGCGACGCTGGGGCTTGAGGGGGCGCCCTGCCATGTCGAGAGCGGCGCGGTCAAAACGGAAATCGTGCGCGTCGCGCGCGAGCGTCAGGCAGACCTGATCATTCTCGGCAGCCGCGAACGGCACGGGCTGTCGATCCTGTTGAATTTCACCGAGGACAGCGTGCTGCACGCGGCTCCGTGCGACGTGCTGGCGATGCGACCGGAGCGCGCCTGAAGCCGTGGCGCCCGCTGAACACCTGATCCGGGTCGAGGTCGAGACCAGCTATCTCGATGAGCAATCGGATCCGCGCGAGCACCGCTTTGTCTTTGCCTACACCATCACCATCCGCAACGAAGGCCAGGTCCCCGCGCGCCTGCTGACGCGACACTGGGTCATCACCGACGCCAACGGCAAGGTCGAGGAGGTGCGCGGCGACGGTGTCGTGGGTGAGCAGCCGTATCTGCAGCCGGGACAGGGGTTTCGTTACTCCAGCGGCGCGGTGATCGAGACCCCCGTCGGCTCCATGCAGGGCAGCTACCAGATGCTCGCCGACGATGGCGCGCATTTCGACGCGCCCATCCAGCCTTTCCGGCTCGCCATGCCGGGCATCCTGCAGTGAGCCGCTATGCCATCGGCGACCTGCAAGGCTGTGATCAGGAACTGCGGGCGCTGCTCAAACTGCTGAAGTTCTCGGCCGATCGGGACCGCCTGTGGTTCGTGGGCGATCTCGTCAACCGCGGGCCCGGGTCGCTCGAGACACTGCGCCTGGTGCGCGCACTCGGCGACAA
The DNA here is from genome assembly GCA_003136935.1 of Gammaproteobacteria bacterium. Classification (GTDB taxonomy): domain Bacteria; phylum Pseudomonadota; class Gammaproteobacteria; order Steroidobacterales; family Steroidobacteraceae; genus 13-2-20CM-66-19. The sequence goes on along the minus strand of PLEC01000090.1, from coordinate 38,095 downwards.
CGCGGTGGTGGTGCTCGGCAACCACGACCTGCACCTGCTGGCCGTGGCGTATGGCGCGCAACGCAAGCGCAGGTCCGACACCCTCGACGCGGTGCTCGACGCACCGGACCGCGAGCAACTGCTCGAATGGCTGAGCACGCGCGCGCTGGCGCACGGCGAAGGGCCGGACCTCATGGTGCACGCCGGGCTTGTGCCGCAATGGTCCTCCGCCCAAGCGCTGGCCCTGGCGCGCGAAGTTGAGACCGCGCTCGCGCGCGACCCGCGCGCGCTCTTTGCGCACATGTACGGTGACGAACCGGACCGCTGGAGCGAGGATCTCGAGGGCGCGGAGCGGTTGCGGTTCGTGATCAACGTGCTCACGCGGTTACGCGTGTGCACCAGCGACGGCCGGGTTGACCTTGCCATGAAGGGCGAGCCGCCGCCGCCACCTGCGCCGCTGCGCCCGTGGTTCGAGCTGGAAACCCGGCACAGCCGCGACACCCGCGTCATCTTCGGACACTGGTCAGCGCTTGGATTCGTGCAGCGCCACGGAGTCGTGGGACTGGATACCGGCTGTGTGTGGGGCGGCGCCCTCACCGCCTTCGATCTGGACCGCGAGCGCGCGCCGATCTCACTCGGCTGCGGCGCTCACCAGCTCATCGGCGCGGCTTAGCGTCGGGCAGCACCGGCACCGCCGGTGCCGGTCCCCACGAAACGGTGATTTGCGGTGTGTGCGCGCCGTAGACCCCGGGCGCGAGTTCCAGGTCAACCGGCTTAGGCGAGCCAGGCGTGATGGGCAGGCTTATCAGCTCATCCGCCCCCACCTGCAGAAAGCCGATGGAGCCCGGCGTGATCCGCAGCGCAACCCGCACCGGCCAGCCGCGCTCCGCGGCGGGCTTGAGCACCACGCTGCCTGAACCGCTGGCGGCACTTAGGTCCACCAGCAGCGTGTTGCGCTTCCAGAATTGCGGCGCGTTTGTGAGGGCTGCGCCGGAAATATCGAGCTCGTGAACCTCGGCGGGCGGCGGCGGCGGNNGTCCCAGCTGAGCGCCCGCGTGTGTCACGGCCCTGCCGTACATCGCATCCTCCATTAGCCGAGCGGCAACGCGTAACATACGCGAAAGGCAAGGAGCACACATGTCCCTGCAAGCATTCAATTTCCGGCAGTGGATCGACGCCAACCGGGCGCAGCTGCTGCCCCCGGTTGGCAACAAGCGCGTATTTCACGACGGTGACTTCATCATCATGGTCGTGGGCGGCCCGAACGCCCGCAAGGACTACCACGTAGACCCTGGCCAAGAGTTCTTCTATCAGCTCGAGGGCGACATGGTGCTCAAGACCATGCAGGAGGGCCGGGCGGTGGACGTGCCGATCCGCGCTGGCGAGATTCTCCTCATTCCTCCCAACATGCCGCATTCGCCGCAGCGTCCGGCGAACACGGTCGGGCTCGTGGTCGAGCGCGCGCGGCGTGCGGGAGAGCTCGACGGCTTCCAGTGGTACTGCGAACGCTGCGGCGAGCGCCTGTACGAGGAGTTCTTCGAACTCACCGACATCGAGAAGCAGTTTCCGCCGGTGTTCGAACGGTTCTTCTCGAACCACGCGGTGCGTACCTGCCGGCACTGCGGCACGGTGATGGAACGCTCGGTGTGAATGCCCGCATTGCGCTCAGCGGCGGCGACGTCAAGGTCGACCTCGCACGTCCCTTGAGCCTCGCACTCACTCTGGACTTCGACGGGCCGCAACCGCGTCATTTCGGCGCGCCGCGCGCCAGCGCGCGGCCGTTCGAGGCACCCGGGTTTTCGGGTGCCGTCGCGAGCGGCGCGAGCTGTAACTGCGAGGTCATCACGCTGATCCCGCATTGCCACGGAACGCATACCGAATGCGCAGGTCACCTCACGCGCGAGAAGCTCGATGCGTATCGCGTCGTGCCCACAGGACTGGTGCCGGCGCTGCTGCTGTCCGTCACGCCCGAGGCTCCCGCGGTCAGTGGTGAAAGCACGCTACCGGCTCCAGCCGCCGGGGACCTGCTGGTCAGCGCCCGCGCACTCGCGGCCGCCTGGCCGGCGCTGGTGCCGTTCGAGGCGCGCGCGCTCGTCATCCGCACGCTCCCCAACACCGCCGCCAAACGCGCACGCGACTATGCGCTCGCGGCCCCGCCGTACCTGTCACGCGAGGCGGCGCAGCTGTTGGTGAGCCGCGCCATCCTGCATCTGATCGTCGATCTGCCCTCGCTCGACCGCACACACGATGAGGGCCGGCTCACCGCGCACCGGATTTTTTTCGGGTTGCCGGCCGGATCGACACAGCTCGGCGCCGCGGCGCGCAGGGATGCCACCGTTACCGAATTCGCTTTCGTCCCGGACGAACTCCCCGACGGCGCCTATCTTCTGGAAATCCAGGTGCCCGCGCTGGCGGGCGATGCCGTACCCAGCCGCCCACTTCTGTACCCATTACTGCCTCTCGCAAATCCATGAACTACGCCGCAACACTTCAGGACGCGCGCGAACGCGACGCCGCCGATCCCCTGCATGCGTTCCGTGCGCGCTTCGCGCTGCCGCGCGATGAGCGCGGCGCGCCAGTGGTTTACCTGAGCGGCCATTCGCTGGGGCTTGCGCCGCTGGCGGCACGGGAACTGCTCTTGCAGGAACTGGACGAGTGGTCGCGGCTCGCGGTGCAGGGCCACGAACATGGACGGCGCCCCTGGGTTCCCTACCACGAAAACCTCACCGCCGGACTCGCCGCCCTCACCGGAGCGCGTCCCGGTGAAGTCATCGCCATGAATTCCCTCACGGTCAACCTGCACCTGATGCTGGCGAGCTTCTATCGGCCCGCCGGGAAGCGTACGAAGATCCTGATCGAGAGCGGCGCCTTTTCCTCGGATCGGCACGCGGTTGCCTCGCAAATCGCTTGGCACGGGCTCGATCCCGGGACCCACCTCATGGAGCTCGCCCCACGCGCAGGCGAGGACACGGTGGCGCACAGCGCGATCGAGGCATGCCTTGCGGAGCACGGCGAGCAGATCGCACTGGTGCTGTGGCCGGGCGTGCAGTTTCGCACCGGCCAGTCGTTCGACCTGGCGCGCATTGCGCGCGCCACGCACGCCAGGGGCTGCGTCTCGGGATTCGATCTCGCGCATTCCATCGGCAACACGCCACTGTCATTGCATGACAGCGGCGCGGATTTCGCCGTGTGGTGCAGCTACAAGTACCTCAACGGCGGACCGGGCGCGATCGGCGGCTGTTTCATCCCCGAGCGGCACGCGCAGGCGCAGTCACGCACACAGCACAGCGGTGGTGTGCCCGGCGCACGGCTTGCCGGCTGGTGGGGCCACGAGCTGCAGAGCCGCTTCCTCATGGAGCCGCAGTTTCGTGCCGCCGACGGCGCCAGCGCGTGGCAGATCAGTAACCCCCCGATCCTGTCGGCGACACCGCTGATCGCCTCACTCGCGATCTTCGCGGAAGCCGGCCTGTCGCGGCTGCGGGCGAAATCGGTCGCGCTGACGGACTTCATGGATGCCCTGGTGCGGCGCCTGGAACCGCAGGTGCACATCCTCACGCCGCGCGCCAGCTCCGAACGCGGCTGTCAGCTGTCCATCCGTATTGCGGGCGGAACTCAGCGCGGCCGCGCCGTGTTCGATGCGCTCCTGGCGCGCGGCGTGGTGTGCGACTGGCGCACGCCGGACATCATCCGCGTGGCGCCCGTACCCTTGTACAACCGCTTCGAGGACGTCGCACAGTTCGCGCAGACCCTGAGCGAGATCCTGGGGCAGAGCGCATGAAGACCGCGTCGCACACGCCGGTCAACATCGTCGGGGCGGGACTTGCGGGCGCACTGCTGGCGCAGCTGCTGGCACGTCGCGGCTACCCCGTTACGCTCTACGAGCGGCGACCCGACCCGCGCCAGTCGAGCCCCGAGCGCGGCCGCTCGATCAACCTCGCCCTCGCCGCACGCGGTACGCGTGCGCTGGAGCGCGCCGGGGTTCTCGAGCGCATCCGGCCGCTGCTCATTCCGATGCGCGGCCGCATGGTTCATGAGTTGTCCGGCAAGGTCACCCTGCAGGCCTACGGACAGCGCGAGCACGAGGTGATCTACTCGGTCGGCCGCGCGGACCTCAACCGCGTACTGATCGAAGAAGCCGTGCGTCATGCGGGCGTGACCGTGGAGTTCAACCAGCAGTGCCTGGGCGCGGATCCCGCGCGAAATGTGCTGCGGCTGCGTGATCAGCCTACGGGCAGCGAGCGGGAGGTGGCACTTACCCCCACCATCGCCACCGACGGGGCGGGTTCCGCGGTGCGCTCCGGCCTTGCGGCCCGTGGGCTCGTGACGGTGCGCGAGGAATGGCTGGACCATGACTACAAGGAGTTCACCATTCCCGCCGCCGGTGGCAGCCACGCGCTGCAGCGCGAAGCGCTGCATATCTGGCCGCGCGGGGGTTTCATGCTCATCGCCCTTCCCAACACCGATGGCAGCTTCACGGCCACCTTGTTCCTCGCGCGCAGCGGCGGCACGGCGAGCTTCGCCGCTCTCACCTCCACCGAGACCGCGGCGCAATTCTTTGCGCGTGAATTCCCGGACGCTGTCGCACTCATGCCCGACCTGCGCGCCGAGTTCGCCAATCATCCACAGGGCCAGCTCGGCAGTGTGCACGCCGCGCCCTGGCACCTCGGAGGCCAGCTGCTGCTCCTCGGCGATGCGGCGCACGCCATCGTGCCCTTTCACGGCCAGGGTATGAACGCGGCTTTCGAGGACTGCGTGCAGCTCGATGCCCTGCTCGCAGCCCCCGGGCCGGACGCGGACGTGGGCTGGGAGGCGGTATTTGCCCGGTTCGAGGAGCTGCGGCGTCCGAACGCAGCCGCGATAGCCCAGATGGCGGTGGAGAACTACACCGAGATGCGCGACACGGTGCTGGACGCGCGCTACCTGCGCAGAAAGGCCGTTGCAATGGGGCTCGAGCGGCGTTTTCCGGCGCGCTTCATTCCGCGCTACTCCATGGTGATGTTCCACCCGGAAATCCCGTACGCGGAAGCAATGCGACGCGGCGGGGTGCAGGCGCAGATTCTCGCGCAACTCGACCCTGGGGAAGACGGTGACGACGCAGGGTCCGCAGCCGCCGCGGATTCGGCGTTGGCGGAAAAGCTGGTGGGCGAGCTCCTCGAGCCGATCACGTCGTCGCGATAAGCCTGCAGGCGCTCGTCAGCGCCTATCTTCCGCAGCGCCTATGTCCCCGCGACGCCGCGACGCTCGAGCGTCAGGAACTGCATGGCGTAAGCATGGCGCTCGTCCGCAGCGTATTCACCGCGTTCGACCTCGCGCCATTGCTCTGGAGAGAACGGCGGAAAGAACGTGTCGCCCTCCACGTCCGCGAGCACTTGCGTGAGGTAAATGCGCGTCGCGAGCGGCAGCGTCAGCCGATACACCTCCGCGCCACCGATCACGGCGAGCTCAGTACTCGCGCCTGCCCGCTGCAGCGCCTCCGCCACCGAGTGCACGACCGTCACGCCCTCGGCGCGCCAGTCACGCGCGCGCGTCAGGACGAGGTTGTCACGCCCCGGGAGTGCGCGCCCGATGGATTGGTGGGTCTTGCGGCCCATGAGGATGGGCTTGCCGAGTGTGAGCGCTTTGAAGCGCTTTAAGTCTGCCGGCAGATGCCATGGCACGGCGTTGCCACGCCCGATGACGCCGTTGCGAGCCATGGCAACAAGCAGCGAAACCATCGGCGGCGCGCTGATTCTAGATCTCCACCGAGGTGTTGAGGATTACGACGTCGCGGAACGGCATGCGGAAGAACTCCGCAGCCTGGGTGCTGTACTGCTGCATACGCGCGAACAGCCGCCGTTGCAGCCCGCGCAGGCCCGGCAGCGGACGCGCACGCACCACATGCCGGCCGACGAAGAATGAGCTGTCCTCGGTGAACACGCGCAGGCCCTTGGCCCGACACGCCTTCAGCGCTTCGGCAACATCCGGCGTCTCCATGAATCCGAAGCGTGCAGTGATGTAATAGACCCCGGGGGACGCCTCCTCCACCTTGAGCCGGCGTGCGGGATCCTGCCGCGGCGTATCAGCGATCTCGACGTTGAGGATAATCACGCGCTGGTGCACAACGCCGTTGTGCTCGATGTTGCGGATCAGCGCCGAGGGCACCAGGCTGGCGTTACTCGCCAGGAACACCCCGGTCCCAGGAACCCGATGCACACCGGCGACGAGTTTGGTGAGCTCGGTGCGCGGCACGGCGAGCTTGGCAAGCGCCGCGCGCAGCTCCATGCGCCCGCTGCGCCAGGTCATGAAGACCAGACACAAGGCGCCGGCAAGCGTGAGCGGAATCCACCCACCGGCGGGCACCTTGGTCATATTGCCGGCCACGAACGCAAGATCGGTGATGAGCAGCAGGCCGAACAGACCCGCCACCTGCCACTTCGGCCAGTTCCATTGCGTGGCCGCCACGAACGCGCCGAGGATCGTGGTGACGACCATGGTGCCAACCACGGCTGCGCCATAAGCGCCACCCAGTGCGTCGGAGGAACCAAAGCCGACCACGAACAGGATGACGGCCGGAAACACCACCCAGTTGACGAACGGGACGTAGATCTGGCCCTGCGCCGTGGCTGAGGTCTGCAGCACCCGCAGGCGCGGCAGCAGATCCAGCTGCACCGCCTGCCGGGCCATCGAGAAAGCGCCCGAGATCGTGGCCTGCGAGGCGATGACGGTAGCCATGGTGGCAAGCACCACCAGCCACGGCAGCATGGGCGCCGGCACCAGGTGATACAGCAGGTGCGCGGCAGGCTTGCCCATTTCCAACAGCAACGCCCCCTGCCCGAAGTAGTTGATGACCAGCGCCGGACCAACCAGCGCGAACCAGGCGATGCGCACCGGCGTCTTGCCGAAGTGCCCCATGTCGGCGTACAGCGCCTCCCCACCCGTGATGGCGAGGAATGCGCCGCCGATGATGGCGAGCGCGACCGGCGGGCGATGAAAAAGCAGGCTGATGCCCACGTACGGATTGAGTGCCTGCAGTACCTGCGGGTGGCGGGTGATGGGAATCGCGCCGAGCACCGCTATCAACACGAACCACACGACCATAATCGGACCAAAGAGCTTGGCCACGCTTGCCGTGCCGCGACGCTGGTACGCAAACAGCACGGTGATGACGGCAATGGTGGACGGAATGACGTAGCTCTTGAAGCCCGGATTGAGCACCTCGAGACCTTCGACGGCGCTCAGAACCGAGATCGCCGGTGTGATCAGGGCATCGCAGAAAAACGTCGCGGTTCCGGCGAGCGCCAGGCCCACGGCGACCTTAGCCCAGGTGCTGCCGTGTATGAGCCGCCGCTGCGCCAGTGCGAACAGCGCCAGAATCCCGCCCTCGCCCTGGTTGTCGGCGCGCATGATGACGATCACGTACTTGAGCGTGACGGAGATCGCGAGGCTCCAGAAGATCAGCGACAGCACCCCCAGCACCGCCGCGTCGCTGAAACCGCCGGCGGCATCGAGCGACTGCTCCAGCGCATATAGCGGGCTCGTGCCGATGTCGCCGTACACGATGCCGGTCGCGCCCACGACCGCGGGGAGGCTGAAACGTCGCGCGTTGTTCACGTTATTTTCGAGTTCGCGACTGCCGCTTCACTGGTGGCGCTGCGGATTGCGACCACAGCATGGTACCGCGGCAGCCCCCGAAGCCGCAGCGGCAGGCGAAAACCTCATCGAGATCCGGCGGGTCGTCGTCTTCACGCTGGATCTGGTAGTCGTAGGTGAGTTCCGCACCTGCCTTGATGGTGCTCAGGGCCTCGATGAACACGCGGCGGTTCGCGATCACGGACTCACAATTCGGCTCGCAGGCGTGGTTGATGAAGCGGGCTTCATTGCCATCGACGCCGGCGTCGATGACGGTGCGGGAGTCGACGATGAATAGAAGGGTGTGATTGTCGTTCGCATCTTTGTGGTCATAACGCCGATCCGCCTCGCGGTGCGACACGCGCTCGCCAAGGTATTCGATGACCCGCGTGCCCTTGGGAATGCTCCGCACGGCGAACACACCCTTGCCGTGCAGTGGTGAATCGCGCACCTCGATGAGGGGCGGTGAGGCGGCGCGCTTAGCCACGCTACACCGCCACCGCCGCCCTGATGGGCGCGTGATGCTGGTAATTCACGAACTCAAAGTCCTCGTACTGGTATTCGAAAATGCTCGCCGGGCGGCGACGAATCACGAGCCTGGGCAACGGGAATGGCGCGCGCGTGAGCTGCTGATCCGCCTGCTGCAGATGATTCAGGTACAGGTGGCAATCACCGCCGGTCCAGATGAGCTCGCCCGGTTCCAGATCGCACTGCTGTGCGAACAGGTGTGTAAGCAGCGCGTAGCTTGCAATATTGAACGGCACGCCCAGAAACACATCGGCGCTGCGCTGGTAGAGCTGGCACGACAGGCGGCCGGCGGCCACGTAAAACTGAAAAAACGCGTGGCACGGCAACAGGCGCATCTGCGCAAGCTCACCGACGTTCCAGGCGCTGACGATAATGCGGCGTGAATCGGGGTTGCTTCTCAGGCTCGCGACCGCCTGGGCAATCTGGTCAATGGTGTGACCGTCGGCGGCGAGCCACGCGCGCCACTGCTTGCCATACACCGGCCCGAGCTCGCCGCGCTCATCCGCCCACTCGTCCCAGATGCGCACCCCGTGCTCGCGCAGCCAGGCGATGTTGGTCTCGCCACGCAGGAACCACAGGAGCTCGTACACCACCGCAGGCAGGTGAATCTTCTTGGTGGTCACGAGCGGAAATCCGGCGGCCAGATCAAAACGCATCTGCTGCCCAAACACCGACAACGTCCCGGTGCCGGTGCGATCGTCCTTGCGCACACCCGCACCACGGATGTGCCGCACGAGATCGAGGTACTGCTTCATCTCGCCTGGTGAAAGTTGCCTGATGGCACCCGTGCCCGGTACGCCCAGGCAAGCAGCACCAGGCCGCCGATTATCATGGGGAGCGACAGCAGCTGCCCCTCCGTAAACCAGCCGCCCGCCAGGTAACCGATGTGTTCATCCGGGACCCGAACGAACTCGACCAGGAACCGCGCGCAGCCGTAAATGAGGACGAAGAGTCCCGATGGCGCCAGCCGCGGCCGCGGCTTGGACGTAAACCACCACAGCACCGTGAACAGCACCACACCTTCGAGGGCCGCCTCGTAGAGCTGCGAGGCGTGCCGCACCTGACCATTCACCTGGAAGCCCCACGGCACGGTCGTGACCTTACCCCACAGCTCGCCGTTGATGAAGTTGCCGATGCGGCCGAAGAACAGACCAAAGGCTGGCAGCGGCGCGCCGAAATCGTAGACGTCGGCGGGATGGCGCCCGCGGCGCAAGGCAAACAGTGTAAACGCCAGGACAACACCGATGAGTCCACCGTGGAAGGACATCCCGCCTTCCCAGATCTTCAGCGGGTACCACGGATCGATGGCCCAGAACTTCAGGCCGTAGAAGAGTACATAGCCGATGCGACCGCCGAGAATCACACCGAGCATGCCGAAAAAGATGAGATCGTCGACATCGGCGGGGCGCCAGGTGGAGCGTGGCGCAGCAGCGCGCCGCCGGGCAAGCCACCACGCGCCCGCGAAGCCAATCAGGTACATGATGCCGTACCAGTGGATCTTCAGCGGGCCGAGCTCGAGTGCGATCGGATTGAAGCCGGGATACTTGAGCATGAGGCGCGCTAGTTTAGCCGACCGTGCGCGTCACGCGGCAGAAGAACGCCTTGAGATAGCGTGTTTCGGGTATGGCCGGATGCACCGGGTGGTCGGGCGACTGCCCGCCCGCCTCCAGTATCTGCACGAAGCGCCCGCTGTGGCGCGCAGCGGCCTGGATGGCGTTGACAAGCTCCTCGGCAGCAAGGTGGTACGAGCAGGAGCAGGACACCAGCAGGCCCTCATCGGCGAGCAGTTCCAGGGCGAGCTGGTTGAGCTTGCGGTAGGCCGCGTGGCCTTGCGGGATGTCTTTCCGGCGCTTGATGAACGCCGGCGGATCAAGTACCACCACGTCGAAGCGCTGGCCCTGGCCGCCGAGCTCCCGGAGCGCATCGAAGGCATCGGCGCGCATCGCCTCGATGGTGACGCCGTTGCGTGCGGCGTTAGCCTGCGCAAAATCCAATGCCGCCTGGGACGAGTCAACGCAGCGGGCGCTGCCGGCACCCTGGCGAAGTGCCGTCATCGCCCACGCCCCGGCATAGGAGCAGACATCCAGTACGCGCGCGCCGCGTGCGACATAACGCCCAAGGCGCGCGCGGTTCGCGCTCTGGTCGTAGAACCAGCCGGTCTTCTGCCCTTGCGCGAGCGGCGCGGCAAAAGACAGGGGACCCTCCCTGACTTCGATCTGCGCCGGTACCTCGCCGAATGCAACTTCGGCAACACGCGGCAGGTTCTCAAGCTCGCGTGACCCCGAGTCGTTCTTCCAGAACAGGCCCCGCGGATTGATCACTGTGCGCACAGCGGCCTCAATTTCAGCCTGGAGCGCCTGCATACCTGCGGTCGCGATCTGCCCGACGATGACATCACCATAGCGGTCGAGCACGAGTCCGGGCAGCTGATCGGATTCACCAAACACCCAGCGGTAATACGGCGCCGTGCCCAGTCGCTCGCGCAGTGCCAGGGCTGCGCGCAGCCGCTTCTCGATGAGGGCCGCAGTCACCGGTTGTGCCGCGTCGCGCGAGAGGATGCGCGCGCAGATGAGCGCGTGCGGGTTGACGCAGACGTAACCGATAAACGCCTCGCGGTGCGAGCGCAGCTCCGCGATCGCGCCGGGCGCGAACCCGGTGAGCGGTGTGGCGTCAGTGTCGATCTCGTTGCTGAACACCCACAGATGGCCGCTGGCAAGGCGGCGATCCTCGCCACGCTTCAGGCGCAGCACGGGTGTGGCAGCGTTGACAGGGCCGGCGTTGTGGGCAGTGGCGTTCACGTTGAATTCCGCTGCAAACGCGGGGGCGGAAGTATACTGAAAATCGCCACCCACGCCCCCGAAACCTCCGACCGCGAACGATCGCCGCATGACCCAGACCGGACACGTCAATAGCGACGGCACGCCGACATACACGAACCATCTCGCGACGCAGACGAGTCCGTACCTGCGGCAGCACGCGCACAATCCCGTCGAATGGTATCCGTGGGGTGAAGAAGCGCTCCAGCGTGCGCGTGAGCAAAAGAAGCCGATTCACCTAAGCGTCGGTTATAACGCCTGCCACTGGTGCCACGTACTTGCTGAAGAGAGCTTCGAAGACGAAGCCACCGCGCGTCTCCTCAACGAGCACTTCGTCAACATCAAGGTTGATCGCGAAGAACGCCCCGACATCGATCGCATCTACCAGATCGCCCAGCAGATGCTCACCCAGCGCGGCGGGGGCTGGCCGCTCACCATGTTTCTGACGCATGACGACCAGCGGCCGTTTTTCGGCGGTACGTATTTCCCACCGGAGGCCCGTCACGGGCTGCCGGCGTTCAAGGATGTGCTGCTGCGCGTCGCCGAGTACTACCGCGACCATGCCGCGGATCTTCGCAAGCAGAACGATGCGCTGATGGCGGCGTTCGAAGAGCTTAATCCGCCGCCGGCAGCATCCGACACCCAGCTCACCGACGCACCGCTCAAGGCGTGCCGCGCGCAGCTTGCCCGCAGCTTCGATAAGCACAATGGCGGTTTCGGCGGCGCACCGAAATTTCCCCATCCGCTCACCATCGAGCGCCTGCTGCGCGACTGGCGTGCGAGCAGCGCGAGCGCCGAACCGGACCTGCAGGCGCTATACATGGCGAGCCTCACGCTGCGCCGCATGGCCGACGGCGGCATCAACGACCAGCTCGGGGGCGGCTTCTGCCGCTACTCGGTGGACGAGTACTGGATGATTCCGCACTTCGAAAAGATGCTGTACGACAACGGCGCGCTGCTGGCGACCTATGCGCAGGCGGCACTCGCGAGCGGCGATGCGTTGTATGCCGACACAGCCATCGCGACTGCGGCCTGGACGCTGCGGGAAATGCAGTCACCGCAGGGTGGCTACTACTCGAGCCTGGATGCCGACTCCGAAGGGCATGAGGGCAAGTTCTATGTCTGGAGCCGCGAGGAGATCGAGCGCGCGCTGACAGCGGACGAGTTCGCGGTGTTTGCGCCTTACTACGGTATCGACCAGCCGGCAAACTTCGAGGGTCACTGGCACCTGCGAATCTGCGCCACGCGGGAGACCATCGCCAAGGCGGCAGGTCGCAGGCCGGACGAAGTTGCCAGCCTGCTGAAGTCCGCGAGCGCCACGCTGCTTACCATTCGCGCGCGGCGCGTGCGTCCGGGGCGCGATGAGAAAATCCTGACATCGTGGAATGCGTTCATGATCCGCGGCATGGCCATCGCGGCGCGCGCGCTCGGGCGTGACGATATGGCGGCGTCCGCAACGCGTGCACTGGATTTCATCCGCCGCGAGCTGTGGCGTGAGGGGCGCCTGCTCGCCACCTGCATGGACGGGCGCGCGCACCTCAACGCTTACCTGGATGATTACGTGTGCCTCGCCGATGCCGTGCTCGAACTGCAGCAGGTGCGCTTCCGCAGTGACGAGCTCGCATTCGCGCAGCAGCTGCTGGCAGTCGTCATGCGGCATTTCCCCGACGCCGCGGCCGGCGGGTTTTATTTCACCTCCGATGACCACGAGACACTGATCCAGCGCCCGAAATCCTTCAGCGACGACGCGACGCCGGCGGGCAACGGTGTCGCCGCGCTGGTGCTGCAGCGCATGGGCCACCTGCTCGGCGAGCCGCGCTATCTCATGGCGGCGGAGGCGACGCTGCGCTCGGCCTGGCCCGCGCTGGCCGGGCATCCGCAGGCGCATGTGAGCCTGCTGGCCGCACTCGAGGAGCTCCTGTCTCCCGGCGAGGTGGTGATCATCCGCGGCGCTCCGGACGACATCGAAGCCTGGAGCCGCGAGCTGGCGAAGGTGTTCGCGCCCCGGCGGCTGGTACTGGCCATTCCCGCGGACGCAACCGGCCTGCCGCCGGCGCTCGCGGACAAGGCCCCGCGGGCCGGCACGGCCGCCTACCTGTGCCGCGGCAGCGTGTGCAGCCAGCCGCTGGAGTCCCTGGACGCGCTGCTCGGGCAGCTGAGTTAGGGAAGCGCACGAATGCGGTCTGGGACTGCGCGCCGAAAAGACGGCGTGAGCTATTCCGGCAGTGACTCGCCTGAGCCGCCCATTTCCTTCGGAAAGTCCTTCAGCTTCGGCAACCCGTCGCGCATGCGCAGCACGGTCTCCTGGTAGTTCACGTGCACCGCCGGCTTGAAGGCCGCGTGTGGCAGCATCGCCGCGGGTACATCCGTGAGCTTCAGTGGCGGGTGCTCGGAGAACACGTGGCCGCCGCATAGCTTGCACGCCTTGCGATAACTGACAGGCGTCTTGTTGTAGGTGTTGATCTGGTCCGCGCCCTTGGTGACCTTGACGGCACTGGGGTTCCACAGGGTGAACGCGTTGACTGGTCCAGCCGACCAGTGCCGGCACGACTCGCAGTGACAGTAACCCATCGCCGCGGGCTCACCGGTCACCGTGAATTCAACTGCGCCGCAAAAGCAGCGCGCCTGGTACTGCGCCATGGTCCACCTCCCGCAGCTGCGATGGTCGGCGCCCGATCGGGCGAAGTCAATTGACGCGCGTGGCAGCGCTAGGAGAGCAGATCCACATTGCCGCCGATGGCAGCGGTGTTGACGGTGAGCGTGCGCTCATTCGCGAAGCGCGGCAGGTAATGCGGTCCACCGGCCTTGGGTCCCGTGCCCGACAGGCCCTGGCCACCGAAAGGCTGCACCCCCACGACCGCGCCAATCATGTTGCGGTTCACGTAGGTGTTGCCCGCCGGCAGTGAACGGAACACGTGCTCGGCCACGCTCTCCAGACGGCTGTGGACACCGAGCGTCAGCCCAAAGCCGGTGTCGCGGATCGCGGCGAGCACCTGCGGCAGCTCGCCGCTGCCGTAGCGCGCCACGTGCAGAATCGGTCCGAACTCCTCGGTCTTGAGCTGATCGAGGCTGCGCAGCTCGAACAGCTGGGGCGGAAAGTAGTGGCCGGCGGCGGTGAGGCTCGGATCCGCCTCGCAGGCATACAGAAGTTTCGCCTCGCGGTTCATACGCTCGGCATGCCGCGCGAGGCGCGCGCGCGCGGCCTCGGTGATCACCGGACCGACGTCGGTGGCCGGGTCACCCGGCGCGCCGATGGTCAGACAGCGCATGGCGCCGATGAGCATGGTGATCACGCGATCGGCGACCTCCTCCTGCAGATACAGCACACGCAGCGCCGAGCAGCGCTGACCTGCACTGGTGAATGCCGAGGTGATTACGTCATCCACTACCTGCTCAGGCAGCGCGGTGGCGTCCACGACCATGGCGTTGACCCCGCCGGTTTCCGCGATCAGCGGCACGATTGCGCCGGCGCGGCTCGCCAGCGTGCGATTGATGGTGGCCGCGGTTGCCGTCGAGCCGGTGAATGCGACGCCGGCGAGCGCCGGATGGGTGAGCGCCACATCCCCGAACGCCGGTCCGTCGGCCGGGGTGAGCTGCAGCACAGCGGGCGGCACCCCCGCTTCGTGCAGCACCCGTGTCACGGCATGCGCGATGAGCGGCGTCGCGGGTGCGGGCTTTGCAACCACCGCGTTACCAGCCGCCAGGGCCGCCGTGATCTGGCCGCTGAAGATAGCCAGCGGAAAATTCCACGGACTGATGCAGACGAACACGCCGCGTCCGTGCATGGAAAGCGTGTTGCGCTCGCCGGTGGGCCCGGGCATTTCCTGCGGAGCGGCGAACAGCTGCCGCGCATGTGCCGCGTAGTAGCGGCAAAAGTCGATCGCTTCGCGCAGTTCCGCCACCGCGTCCGGCAGCGTCTTGCCCGCTTCGCGCACCAGCAGACTCAGAAACTGTCCGCGCCGTTGCTCAAGAAGATCCGCCGCCCGCTCGAGGCACGCGGCGCGCTCACCCGCCGGCGTCGCATCCCACTCTGGCTGCGCGGCGGCGGCCGCTTCCATGGCCGCGCGGATCTCAGCCTGGCTCGCATCGCGGGTGAGCCCCACCACTTCGCGCGTGTTGGCCGGCGAGTTCACCGGCACATTCGCATCCGCGGCCAGCCGGCCGCTCAAGATCGGGCCGCCGGCGTGAGTGACGGTGGCTAGCGAGCGCAGCTCACCCTCGAGCGCCGCCAGCACCGCCGGATCACCGAAGTCCTCACCCTGCGAGTTGCTGCGCTCGGGGACAAACAGCGCCGCCGGTTCGCGGATGCGTGCAGCGGGGGCCTTCTGTTCTGCGCTCACGGCAGTAATGGGATCGCGCACGACCTGCTCCACTGGAATTTGCGGGTTGAGAAACTGGTGGACGAAGGAGCTGTTAGCGCCGTTTTCAAGCAGTCGCCGCACCAGATACGGCAGCAGATCCTCGTGCGTGCCCACCGGCGCGTAGGCACGGATTGGCGGGAACGCAGGGATTTCCGCACTTGCCGCCTCGTAGAGCGCATCGCCCATGCCGTGCAGGCGTTGGAATTCGTAAGCAGCGTCAGGCGGCGCAAGTCCCAGCACGGCCGCGACGCTGTAGGCATTGTGCGTCGCGAACTGCGGATAAATCACCTCGCGCGCGGCGAATAACAACTGCACGCACTGCAGATAACTTACGTCGGTGGCCGCCTTGGTGGTGTACACGGGGAAGCTTGCTAAGCCGCGCTCCTGCGCGCGCTTGATCTCGCTGTCCCAGTAGGCGCCCTTCACCAGCCGCACCGACATGCGCCGGCCCGTATCGCGGGCGAGCTGCGCTACCCACTCAAGGACCAGGGGCGCGCGGCGGCCGTAGGCCTGCACGGCAAGCCCGAGCCCGTCCCAGGCACGCGTGCCGGCATCGCGCGCCAGCAACTCCACGACGTCCAGCGACAGCTCGAGCCGGTCAGCCTCCTCGGCATCGATGGTGAAACCGATCCCAGCGCGGGCCGCGCCGCGCGCGAGTTCCAGCATGCGCGGAGCGAGCTTCTCCATGACGCGCGCGTGCTGCAGCAGGGTGTAACGCGGCTCGAGCGCCGAGAGCTTCACCGAGATTCCGGAGCGCGCGTGTGTCGTGCCGGCCGGCTGTGCGCCGAGGGCTTCTATGGCGTGCGCGTAGGCGTCCAGGTAGCGCTGCGCGTCGGCTGCGGTGCGCGCACCCTCACCCAGCACGTCGAACGAGCACAACGCGAGCGCCGGGTCGGTCTTGCCGCGCGCCAAAGCCGAATTGATGGTCTCGCCAACGATGAACGCGTCCCCCAGCAGGTGCATCGACTGGCGCAACGCCGCGCGCACCATGGGCGCGATCAGCGGCTTGGTAATACTCGCAGCGGAGAACTCTCCGGACAGTTCCCGCGACACATCCGGCAGCATGCGGCCGGCCACGCCCAGGAGCGCAAACCCCGTACGCAGCAGGAAATCGGTGTTGCCCGGCACGCCCGCGGAACGCACGGTCGCCAGCCGCTCGGCAATCAGCTGATCGGCGCGCTTCGGATCCGGCGTGCGCAGCAGTGCCTCGGCGAGGCTCATGAGCGCCTTGCCCTGCGCGCTGTCGAGCGGGAACTGCTCGAGCATGGTGTCGACGAGCGGACGCGAACCCTTATCGGCACGCGCCACCCGCACCCAGCGCCTGGCGCGCACCTGCCCGGCCGCGAGCACCGCACGCGCGGGCTTGAGCGCCGCGAGCATCCCGGCGATAGCCTCAGCTTCGGGCCGCAACGTGGCCGCGGACAGCCGTGCGCGCAGCTCCCCGAGCCCCCGCGTCTCCTGTTGATCCTCCACGTGCCTGGCAGCCCTCAGCGCCCCAGAACCTCGGCCACCGAGCGCGCGAAATACTCCAGGTTCTCCTGCCGCAGCCCGGCGACGTTCATGCGGCTGTCGTCAGTCATATAAATGTGGTGGCGGGAACGCAGCTCGCGCACCTGTGCGGTGCTCATGCCGAAATAGGAAAACATGCCGCGCTGTCTGGCAATGAAGCTGAAGTCACGCTGTGGGCAATGCTGCTGCAGTTGCTGCACTACCGCACCGCGTAGTCCGCCGATGCGGCTGCGCATCGCGTCTACCTCCTCCATCCAGCCGGCGCACAGCGTCGCGTCGTTGAGAATGCCGTAGACAACCGCCGCGCCGTGATCCGGCGGCATGGACCAGATGCCACGCGCGATCCGCACCAGGTTGCTGAGCGTCGCTTCCGCGCCAGCCGGCGTTTCTGTAATCACATGCAGCGCCCCGGTGCGCTCGCGATACAGGCCGAAGTTCTTGGAGCACGACACCGCGCACACCACCTCGGGCAGCTCGGATGAAAACAGGCGAATCGCGAACGCGTCCGCATCGAGCCCGTCGCCAAACCCCTGGTACGCCATATCGATGAAGGGCAAGAGATGCCGGCGCTTCACGAGAGCGAGGATCTCGCGCCACTGTTCCTCGGACAGATCCGCACCCGTGGGGTTATGGCAGGAGGCGTGCAGCAGCACGACCGCACCCGCAGGCAGCCGCTCGAGCACTGCGATCATGGCGTTGAACTGCACGCCCCCGGTCGCGGCATCGAAATACGGATAGCTTTCAAGCTTCAGTCCCGCCCCGCACAGAAGCGGGGGGTGATTGGACCAGGTCGGCGTTGGGACATGGACCACCGATCCGGGGGACGCGGTACGGATGATCTCCGCGCCGAGACGCAGCGCGCCGCAGCCCCCGGGAGCCTGCACGGTGCGTACGCGGCCCGCGCTCAGTGCCGCATGGTCCGCGCCAAAAACCAACCGCTCCATAGCCTGATTGAAGCCGGGGTTACCGGTCGCCCCAACGTAGGCCTTGGTGGTCTGGCTCGTCAGCAGCGCGCTTTCCGCGCGCTGCACGGCGCTCAGCACCGGGGTCTCACCACGATCGTTGCGATAAACGCCAACGCCCAGATCCACCTTGCGCGGATCCGGGTCGGCGCGATACGCCGCCATGAGCCCAAGAATCGTGTCGACCGCGATGGGTTCGAGCCGCTCAAACATGCGCTGACTCTCCTCGCGCGCTTAAGGGGAGCGCAACGGTAGCATGCGTCTGAGCAAAAGTGATCTGTCGGACTCGGCTGCCGGGCCGTGCGCGCGCTATGCTCCACGGCGGCAACACCCGACAGATCGCAACCGAAATGGCCAACCCCGTGTTCGCCGCGTTCCGGCCGGGCGCCCTGCTGCTCATCGCGGCTGCCGCCTGCGGCCATGTGTGCGCCGCGGACGCCCCGCCGGTAGCACTGGGCGCAATCACCGGTGTCATCACCGACGCGGCTCACGTGCCGCTCGCCTCCGCCACGGTAACGGCCGTCACCGCCGACGGCCGCGAAATCCGGGCGACGGTGACCAACAGCGCCGGCTTGTACGCATTTGCCGACCTGCCCGCGGGCAGCTGGTCCCTGACGTTCGCGGTGCCCGGTTACCCGGACGTCGCGCTGCCGCCGCTCGAGGTGAACGCACGCAAGGCGACCCGTCGCGACGTCGTGATACCGGGCACCGCGCAGCTGGCGGCAGCCGCGGCGGCCGGCGCGGTGCCCGAAGCGCTGCAGGCTCCGGAGCCTGGCCCTGCGGTCGACACGCAGACCCCGTTTGCGGTGGGCGATCTGGGATGGATGAACGGTACGACGCGAGGCGCAGGTCCGGTGTTCGACACTAAGTTCTTCACACCCGAAGTGCGCTTCGATGCGAGCTACCTCCAGGACTTCAACCACCCGGTGGACCACACCATCACCGGCTCCACCGAGGAACTGCGCTCCGGTGAGTTCCAGATTGATCAGGTCGGGCTCGGCGGCAACTTCCACTGGCAGGGCGTGCAGGCGCGGTTCCTGTCGATGTTCGGGCTGTATGCCAGCTCCACTCAGCGCAACGATGCCAGCACCGCGGTCGGTCAGTGGGACCTGTCGGGTGCATACAAGTACATGTCGGAGGCCAACGCCGGCTATCACTGGGATGTGAACCACGGGCTGAACGTTGACGCCGGCCTGTTCGTCTCGTACATCGGCCTCTACAGCTACTACAACTTCGACAACTGGACCTATCAGCCGTCGTTCCTCTCGGCCGCAACACCCTGGTACTTCAATGGTGTGCGCGTGCAGTGGTTTCCGACCCAGACACTGAAGATCGAGCCGTGGCTCATCAACGGCTGGGAGGCGTACGCCAAGTTCAACAGTCATCCGGGCTTCGGCGGCCAGATCCTGTGGATTCCGAACGACTCGTTCAAGCTGGTATTCAACACCTATGCGATCGGCGAGGACAACCTGGCGAGTTTCAGCGGCGTGCCCAACAACGGCGGCAATCCGAACGCCGCGATCGGGCTGCCGAACCCGCACGCACCGTACGTGAACTACGCCAGGGTGCAGCGCGTGCACGAGGACGACAGCGTGGTGGTGAAGTACTACGACAACCATGGCGCAGGCGGATTTGCGGTATCGAAGATGGCGTTCTCCCTGACCGCGGATCTGGGCTGCGAGTACGGCGGCGGCGTCGAGTGCGCGCACGGGCCGAACAAGGCGAATGTCTTCGGCATGATGGGCTATGACCGCACTTGGTTCGATCACGATCTGTACGCGGTGACCTTCGGCGGCGGTTTCATGAATAACCCCGGTCGCTACCTGGCACCGATCCCGCCGGTCAATGGCGCCACCGCCGCGACCGGTACTCCCTACTTCACCGAGAACCCGGGGCAGAAGCTCTACCAGTGGGACCTGCAGCTGAACTTCCAGTACATGCCCAAGGACTGGATCACCTGGTGGACGGAAGCGACCTTCCGCCACTCGGACGTGCCTTACTTCAGCGGGCCGGGTGGCGTGACGCCGCCTGCCGGCAACAACGGCTCGCCGGCGAGCTTCCTGTGCAACAACAGCAGCACCATCAGCGCCGATAACTGTGCTGCTGAGGGCGGCATCTGGTACCCGGACCTGCGCACCCGCGAGGTGATGTGGGGCGCCGGTGTGCTGGTGAAGTTCTGAGGAAGCCTAGGCTATGGCCCGACAACCACTCCCCACGGGCCGTGACCCGCCCTGACCTTGCCGAGCACGGTGAGGGTGTTGGTATCGATGATCGCCACATCGCCGGCCGGTCCGTTTGCCGTGCACAGCCGCTGACCGTCGGGGCTGAGAGCGATTCCCCACGGCCGTCCGCCGACCGGGATTTCACGCTCGAGCGTGTCGTCTCGCAGCGCAATCACCGCAACGCTCCCGCCGTGGCCGGTGCTCACATAAAGCCTGCCGTGCGCGGCGTCGAGCACGACGCCCATGGGGCGCGCTTCCTTGCGCAATTGCACCACCCGCGTCGCCGGGGAGCCCGCGGGCAGCGCGATGCGGTACAGCGACGCGTCCGCCTCGCCGGGCACGAAAGCACTGCGGCCGTCTGCTGCGAACGCGAGATCCCGCGGGCGAGCGCCCACGGACACTGGGTGCTTTACCGCGTAGGTACGCGTATCGACGATGCTCACGGAGTTATCGCCTTCACTGGTCACCAGCACCCAGCGACCGTCGGGCGATGCGCGCACGCCTTCGGGCTCGCGCCCCACCTGAACCCGCGCGAGCACCGCGCCGCGCGCGACGTCAAGAACGGTGAGCCGCGCGTCGTCCTCGTCGGTCACGAACAAGTGGCGGTCATCGCGACTCAATTCAACCCGTTCCGGATCAGTGGCGCCGCCGATGCGCCGCAGCACTTTGAGTGCCACGGTATCCACCACGGTGACCCCGTCCGCCTGCCGGTCGCGCGGCAGCCCGGCGCACTCCTCGTCGGAGATCGGCGGTGGGCACTTCGGCATGCCGCTAACCGCGATGTACAGACGCGTACCGTCGCGGCTGAGCACCAGGCCGCGGGGTCGCTTGCCGACCTCGATGGTCGCGACGGCTTCAAGGCGCCCGACATCAAGCACCGTGACGGTGCCGTCATCCTCGTTGGAAACGTACGCGCGGGCCGCCTCCGCCACATTACCGGGGCTGAGCCCGGCGGCAGCCAGGAGAACTGCGGCGCAGATGTAGCTCATGCTTTGAGAATCATAGCCTTATGGAGGGTAAACCCTCACCCCGGGTGCTCCTGGCCACACGGATAATCGGTATCGGACGCAAGTCCCACAGTGGGCGCCCCGGCGTGATAAGTTATGGCGGTTTTGTCACCTGAGCAGTAAAAAGCGCATGTCCGCAGCGACCCGAAACGAGCCCAAACCCCCACTGAACTGGACGACCACCCTGATGTTCGTTCTGACGGCGCTGGCGGCAGCGGTGCTGGTGCCCTGGTATGGACTCACGCACGGGTTCACGGGCGCGGACGTCGGCGTTTTCCTCTTTTTCCTGATTGCCAACGGCATGGCCATCACCACCGGCTATCACCGGCTGTGGGCGCACCGCACCTACGAGGCGCACTGGAGCCTGCGGGTGTTTTTCCTGATCTTCGGCACCATGTCGCTGCAGAACAGCGCCTTCGCCTGGTGCAGCGGCCACCGCACGCATCATCTGCACGTGGACGATGAGGACAAGGACCCCTACTCGGCGCGCCGCGGATTCTGGTTCTCGCACATCGGCTGGATGCTGCGCGAGTACCCGAGCGGCAGGCCCGATTTCACCAACATCCCGGACCTAAAGAAGGACCCGATGCTGGCCTTCCAGCATCGCTACTACGTGCCGCTCGCGCTGGCCACCAACTTCGGCCTGCCACTTGCCGCGGGCTTACTGTTCCACGATGTATGGGGCATGCTGATCCTCGCCGGCGTGCTGCGCCTCGTGTGGAGCCATCACGTTACCTTCTTCATCAACTCGCTCGCCCACATGTGGGGCAGCCGGCCGTACACCGAGGAAAACTCCGCGCGCGACAACCCGGTGCTCGCGGTCCTCACCTACGGCGAGGGTTACCACAACTTCCACCACATTTTCACGCACGACTACCGCAACGGTGTGCGCTGGTGGCAGTGGGACCCGAGCAAATGGCTGATCGGCGGACTTGAGTACACAGGGCTCACCCGACGGCTCAAGCGCACACCCGTGATCCACATCCAGCGCGCACTCCTTAGTATGCAGTTCAACCGTGCGCAGGCGCGGCTTGCTGCGATCCCCGCTGGCGGCCACGTGCAGCTCGAAGCGCTGCGCGTGCGCATCACGCACGAGTACGAGAGCTTCCTGGCAGCGCTGGCCGAGTGGGGCCGTGTCAAGGATCTGTGGCTCGAAGAGAAGAAACGCGCAGTGCTCGAGCAGTGGCAGCACGTGGACCTGCAAAGCAAGTTCCGGGAAATCGAACGGCGCCTGAGTCTGCAGGTGCGGCGCATGCGCGTATTGCAGGCGCAACTCGCGTAATCGTTGAATTGGCCGAACGGGCCTGCGGCCCGTCCGGCAAGCCCACCGCTTCTCTGCGGCAACGCGCCGGCAAAAGGCGCGGCTTTTGCCGGCGCACAAATGGCCCTTCGCTGTTGGCACGCCCTGCGTGCGTGGTGCACCATGCCGCCATGGGACGCATCTTTGAAGTCCGCAAACACACGATGTTCGCGCGCTGGAACCGCATGGCGAAGCAGTTCGCGCGCGTCGCCAAGGACATCACCATGGCGGTGAAGGCCGGCGGTGCAGATCCGGCGTCCAACCCGACGCTGCGGCGGACCATCCAGAACGCGCGCGCCATCAACATGCCCAAGGACAAGGTTGAGGCGGCCATCAAGCGCGCGGCTGGGCGTGACGCGGCCAACTACCAGCAGGTTGTCTACGAAGGCTACGCTCCGCACGGCGTAGCCCTGCTGGTGGAAACCGCGACCGACAACCCAACGCGCACGGTCGCGGGGGTGCGCAACATCATCACCAAGGGCGGCGGTAACCTCGCGACCAACGGCAGTGTCAGCTTCCTGTTCCACAAGATGGGCGTGTTCCGCCTCAACCCGCAAGGCCTCGACCAGGATGAGCTGGAGCTGTACCTGATCGATCACGGCCTGGAGGAAATGGGCGAGAGTACCGGCGAGAAGAGCGAGCCGCAGCTCGTGATCCGCTGTGCATTCGCTGACTTCGGCAAGTTGCAGGAGGCGCTCGAAGCGCGTGGACTGGTGCCGCTGTCGGCCACGCACGAATACATCTGCACCGTACCGACACAGCTTCCTGAGGCGCAGGCCACCGAGGTACTCACAGTGATCGATCGCCTCGAACAGGACGACGACGTGCAGCAGGTGTTCCACACCCTCGCCTGAGACGCGCGCCGTGTACGACTACCGCTTCGAACCCGCCCGTCTCGCCGATGCCGCGCCGCTGGCGGCGATGTCACGCGAGCTGGTGGAGGCGGGGCTGCGTCCCGCCTGGGGATGCGAGCGGATCCGCGCGCACATGCGTCACCCCGAAAGCATCGTGCTGAGCGCGCGCCGCGGCGGCCTGATTGCCGGCTTCGCGATCATGCGCTACGCCGATGAAACCGCTCACCTGAATCTGCTGGCGGTCGATCGCCTGCACCGTCGTCGTGGCGTCGGCCAGCGCCTCGTCAGATGGCTGGAAGAGACCGCGCTCACCGCCGGCACCTTCGTCATCGAACTGGAATTACGGGCGGAAAACCCCGGGGCGCGCGCCTTCTACGCGGCGCTCGGCTACCGCGAGCTGGCGCGGATTCCGGGCTACTACCAGGGAGTCGAAGCCGCGATCCGCATGCAGCGCGACGTTCGCGAGCCGCACATCGCGGCGCCGGGCACACGCCACAGCGCCTCCTGATTCGCAGCCAGGTTGCGCTTCAGGTGCCCGGCTCGAGCTTGAAGTCGAATTCGTACGAATGCGCGCCATCGGGCGCGATCACGATGCGCATTTTTCCGCTCAAGCCGCGCAGCTCGCCGGCGCCGGAATCTGGTACCACCGTGACGGAGAGTTCCGCCGCGCCGCGGTTCATGGTGCCGTTGTGCTGCAGGACGAAGCTGCCGCTGCGTCCTTTGAGCTTGCCGGTAACCCGCTCCAGTGCGACGTAGCCGGCGGAACCCTTGACCTCTGTCTGCGCCGCGAGCATTTCGCCCTTGGCGATCGCTTCCAGGTCCCCGTGGTAACGCTTGTCGATGGTGAGGCGGCCGAGATTGGCGGCGCGCGCGATCTGGGTATCCGGCTTCTGCGGAGTGATCTTTACGTCGAAGGGTCCGGTGACGTGCTGAGTCATTGGCTGTCTCCCCGCATAGGTTCAATCCGGCATTAGTGTCATCTGCCCCGCAAGCGCCTCCTCGAAGCCAAAATTGGCGAGGTCACGCACGCGTTGTGGAAAGAGTATCCCATCAAGGTGATCCACCTCGTGCTGCACCACCCGCGCGTGAAATCCCTCGACCGTGCGGTCGAGCGGCTCGCCGTGCGCATCGAAGCCACGGTAACGCAGGCGCCGCGAGCGTGGCACGAGGCCGCGCATCCCGGGCACCGACAGGCAGCCCTCCCAGCCTTCATCCTGCTCGGTGCCGAGAAGCGTGAGGACCGGATTCACCAGCACCGTGTAGGGCACCGGCGTGAGATGCGGATAACGCGGGTTGTCCTGGAGCTCGAAAATGACGACGCGCGCGCTGACGCCGATCTGCGGCGCGGCAATGCCGGCGCCATTCAACGCCCGCATGGTGTCGTCCATGTCGGCGACAAGCGCCAGCAGCTGCGCGTCAAACTGCGTGACCGGGGCCGCCACTGCGCGCAGCAGCGGCTCACCCATCTTCAATACCGGTCGGACGGCCATGCGCCTGCAAGGATAGCAAGCTCTCGTGCTGTGGGCGCGCCGCTACGCTAACTTAAACCTCAGCGAGCCGAGCTTTTCGATGCTGCTCACGATTTCATCGCCGGCCTTCAGCCACACCTGCTTATCTTTGGGATAGCCGAGAATGACACCCTCGGGCGTCCCTGACCAGATGATGTCACCGGGCTCGAGGGTCCACATCCGGGTGATATAGGCGAGCAGTTTTTGCGGGTTGAAGATCATCGAACTGGTGTTGGACGATTGGCGCTCCTCACCATTCACATGCGTCTGAATCTTCAGGTTGTTGGGATCGCCGACCAGGTCCGCCGACACAAAGTAAGGCCCTATTGGGCCAAAATTATCCAGGGTCTTGCCGATCATCCATTGAGTGCTCGGAGTTTCCAGCTGTAAATCGCGCGCGGAGAAGTCCTGTGCGGTGCAATACCCTGCCACATAGTTCAGCGCGTCGGCTTCAGACACGTTGCGGGCCTGCTTGCCGATGACGATCAGGAGCTCCGTTTCGTAGTCGAATTTGTAGGCGATGTCTCTGGGCGGAAGTCTGATGGTGCAATTGTGCGCCGCCAGCGCGTTGTTGTACTTGTTGAACAGAATCGGCACGCTCGGAAGCTTCATGTTGGCTTCCTGGACATGCGCCCGGTAGTTTAGCCCGATACACACTATCTTGCCCGGGTTCCTGAACAGTCTGCCGAAGGTGATGGCGGACTCCTTCAGCGTGGCAGCCCCGGCCCTGTCAGAGGCCCGTGCGGCGGCAATAAGCTTATTGAGTCCCCTCGCGTTACCTTCCTTGAGCAACTCCTCGAGCGTCAGCGGGGCTGCGATGCCGAGCAACTGACCGGCCTTGCGCACGTCCAGCACGGCGTCGTCGCTGAATTTGACACCCAGAGTTTCGGAGCCGTCGGTGTTCTGCATGCACAGCAGGGTTACATGGGTCGGCAGTTCGTGGGGGCCACTGTACTTCCCCGCCATGGCATCGCTGTGCGTCGCGGCGGAAGCGCGCGATGCGCCGGCTACACCGACTGTCATCGCCGCGGTTGTCTGCAGGAAGGTTCGCCTGGAGGTCACGTGCGTTTCTCCTCGATGACTACCGGAATGGATACGCGGTGGTCGCGGAATGTGAGCACCTGCTCGCGCGCGCCGGCCACCCGCTCGGCACGCGCTACTGCCGCAGTCACCAGTTCGTGGTGCGGTGACAGATCGCACACCGGGTCGGCATTGTCGGCGTCCCCGGTGAGCAGGTACGCCTGGCAACGGCAGCCGCCGAAGTCTTTCGCCTTCTCCGGGCAGCTGCGGCACGGCTCCTTCATCCACGCGTCGCCGCGAAAGCGGTTGAAGGCCTGCGACTCGTACCAGATGGCACCGATGTCCGTCGCGCGCACGTTGGGGAACTCAAGCCCCGGGAGCATCCGTGCCGCGTGGCACGGCAGCGCCGTGCCGTCAGGTGCGATGGCGAGAAACACCGAACCGAGTCCGCTCATGCACGCTTTGGGCCGCGTCTCGAAGTAGTCCGGCACCACGAAGTAGATCTGCATCGCCGCGCCCACGCGCTCGCGAAACCGCCGCGTGGCGGTTTCCGCCCGCTGCAGCTGCGCGCGACTCGGCAACAGCTGGTCACGGTTCAGCCACGCCCAGCCGTAGTATTGAGTGTTGGCGAGTTCGACGTACTGCGCACCCATGCGCTCGGCCATGACGAGGATCTCCTCGACGTGGTCGATGTTGAGCCGGTGCAGCACCACGTTCAGCACCATCGGGTAATCGTGCGCACGGATGAGCTGCGCCACCTTCACCTTCAACTCGAAGGTGCGAGTACTGCTGAGGAAATCATTCATCTCGCGCGTGCTGTCCTGGAAGGACAGCTGGATGTGGTCAAGACCCGCGGCCTTCAGCGCCTTGATGCGTGCCTCGGTCATGCCGATCCCTGAGGTAATCAGGTTGATGTAGAAGCCGAGCCGGTGCGCCTCGCCGACGATCTCCTCCAGATCATCGCGCGCCAGCGGCTCCCCGCCCGAGAGCCCCAGCTGCACCGCGCCGAGCGCGCGGGCCTCGCGCAGCACCCGGATCCAGTCGGCGGTCGTGAGCTCGGGCCCCGTGTTGGCGAAATCGGTCGGGTTGTAGCAGAACACGCAATGCAGCGGACAGCGGTAGGTGAGTTCCAGCAGCAGCCAGAGCGGAGGCCCGACTACGTGCGCCGTTTGCGCGCCGCCGACCAAGGCACCCGGCGCGTCCAGTGCATTCCCGACAGGGGCGGAGGCAGTCACGGGCGCGCTTCCAGCCAGTGCCGCTGCACCGCGAGCGCGACGAACGCGACTACATCCGCGGTAAGCCCGCTCTGGTTGTAGGTGCGCTCCAGGTCCGCGACGATGTCGGTGATGGTGCGTACGCCGTCACAGCGGCTCATGATCTGCCCGGCGCTGCCGTTGAGCTTCACCATCCCTTCCGGATACAGCAGTACGTGCGCCTCCTGCGCCGGCTCCCACTGCAGACGCATGCCGCGTGCGATGGCGGGCCTGGCGGTGAGCGGGATGTCATTCAGGGCGTCACTCACCTGGGGTCACTCCGTAAGCGCTGGCCAGCGCGTCATTCATAGCCCACAGGATATCAAGCTTGAACTGCAGGACTTGCAGCGCGCGCTCCTGCGCGGCGCGCGTGGTGAATCGCTCGAGTGTCGTGGCGAGTCCGAATTCGACGTCGCGGCGCGCGAGGGTCATACGGCTCTGGAAGTAGCTCAGGCCCCCGTGATCGATCCACGGGTAGTGCTCGGGCCAGCCGGCGAGGCGCTGCTTGTGGATCTGCGGTGCGAACAGTTCCGTGAGCGAGGCGCACACCGCTTCCGGCCATGGCGCACGGCGTGCGAAATTCACGTAGGCGTCCACCGCGAAACGCACGCCCGGGAGCACCTGCGCCAGGCTCTCCACCTCGCCACGCTCCAGGCCCACCGCGGCGGCAAGCCGCAGCCACGCCTCAATGCCGCCCGGATCATCCCCATAACCGTCGTGGTCGAGGATGCGCTGCACCCAGGCGCGGCGCACGGCGCGCTCCTCGCAGTTGGCGAGAATGGCCGCGTCCTTCACCGGGATGTTGATCTGGTAGTAGAAGCGGTTCGCCACCCAGCCGCGAATCTGCTCGCGCGTCGCCTTGCCGGAATTGAGCATGACGTTGAAGGGGTGATGAATGTGGTAGGCACGGCCGCGCTCACGCAGCTGCTGTTCGAACTCAACCCGCGTCCACGGCGTCCCCGTCACAGCTCGATCTCCATGCCGTCCCAGGCCACCTCGATGCCGCGACTGGTGAGTTGCGCGCGTTCGGCGGAGTCCTCGTCGAGAATCGGATTGGTATTGTTCACGTGGATGAGAATCCTGCGAGTGGCGGCGGGCAGCTTATCCAGCCACTCGAGCATACCGCCGCGACCGCTTTGTGGCAGATGGCCGATCTCGCGGCCGGGCTTGCTGGAGAGTCCCATCGCGATCATCTCATCATCGCTCCAGAACGTGCCGTCGACGAGCACGCAGGCGGCCGCCTGCATGGCGCGCCACACAGGGGCCTCCATTGCGCCCAGTCCCGGCGCGTACACCGCAGCGCCGCCGCTGTCGCCCGCGCCGATCACCAGCGCCACGTTGTCCCCGGGCACGGGCGCCTCGCGATGCGGGGAGTATGGAGCGGGCTTGCTCGCCACGGCGAGTGCGCGCCAGCGCACGCCCTCGATCCCGTCGAGCGCGAACTCGCTGCCGTCGGGCTTCAGCTCGTGGCGCTCGACTCCGCAGTAGTGGGACAGCACCCGGAAGATCGGGTTGCCACCGGTAAGATCCGCATGTGCGCCGTCGGTGCACCAGACCTGGAGCGGCCGGGTGGATTCGCGCAGCATGAAAAGGCCGGTGCTGTGATCAATCTGCGCATCCACCAGCACCACGGCGGCGATGGCGGTATCGCGCGGTGCGCGCCCCGGCTGCAGCACGGGATTCGCCTTGAGTTGCGCCAGGATGTCGGGCGAGGCGTTGACCAGCGCCCAGTTCACGGCATCGCGGCCGCTGACGGCGATTGAGGATTGGGTGCGGGCGCGCGCACGCAATGTCCCGCTGCGCCATCCCGAGCAGTTACGGCAGTTACAGTTCCACTGTGGAAAGCCGCCGCCGGCAGCTGACCCCAGGACGCGGATTTTCACGGCGCATCAGTGCTCACGGGTTGCTTCGACAGCCCGGGCAAGGCGCCGCGCGGGGCGCTCAGCGGCGCGCGATGTAGAGCGTGATTTCCATTCCGTAGCGGAAATCAGTCGCCTGAGGTGTTTCCCAGCGCATGGCGTTACTCCTGTATTACCCGATCGAAGATAGCGGATCTCGCCCGGTGAGGCAAAGCCCGCATGCGCGTTATGTCGTGCGCCGGCATGAACACGAGCGCGAAGCGCTCATTCCTCCGCGCGGCCGATGGCCACGCGGCGCGTGAGCCGTTCCAGCGCACGCCGGGCTGCCGCCTTGGCGATGTGCTTGCACCACAACGGTTCTCGCTGGCCTTCCTGGCGGCGGAACTTGTCGCAGTCACAGGTCCACAGGATCCGGTCGTCGGCGGTCTTGAGCACCTTCACGGTGCGGCTTGGGAAGCTGTAAGTCCCGAGCACTTCGTTTTCTACGGGCCTGCGGCGGCGCAGACGCATTGCCATACGGATAGCCATGGGTTAAGCCTAACGCACTTGCCATGTGGATGGCCTGTGGATTACTTGTGCATAACGGCAATCGTCAGGACGAGACAATTTTCGCCTTGATGGTTTCGTACTCCGCGTCGGTGATGAGCCTGGCATCCAGGAGCTGCTTGGCTTCCTGGAGGCGGCGCACCGCGTCGCCCTCGGTGCCGGGGCTGCCTGCGCCCGGTATGGAGGTCACCTGGATCCCGCCCGAGCGGGCGCGCAGTTCCTCCAGCTCACGCACGCGGCGCTTCTCGCGCCACGCCTGGTCCTGCCCCTGACAGATGCGGTAGACCGCCTGTGCCTGCTCCTTGCGCAGGCCCTGGAACTCCACGCGCTGCGCACCTGCCGCGCCGAGGGAGGCA
This sequence comes from Gammaproteobacteria bacterium, assembly GCA_003136935.1. Lineage (GTDB taxonomy): Bacteria > Pseudomonadota > Gammaproteobacteria > Steroidobacterales > Steroidobacteraceae > 13-2-20CM-66-19. The sequence goes on along the minus strand of PLEC01000090.1, from coordinate 8,407 downwards.
AGATCGGTTGCCTTACCGGCGCGCACCGCCAGCTCCGCCGCAATCATGCCGACGCGCAGCGTGACCTCCTCGAGGTCCTGCCAGCGGATGGAGGTGACATCGAAACCCCCCAGCAGCCGGCGTGTCAGCACGATGAGCCGGCCGCTGGTGGCGGCGATGAGAACCCGGCGATGCTGCAACGCATATATGCGCCGCTGGATAACCCAGGCCTCCAGCGTCTCGCCGGCGATCAGAACCCCACGCAGTTGCGCCAGCGGCCCGCTGACATCCGGCTCGTCCGCGCCCATGGGATCGCTCACGATGCGCCCGCGCGGGGCTTACTTCCTGTCGATGATTTCCGCACGGAACTCTTTCAGTTTCGCCTTGACGACGCGCGCGTTCGCAGGTCCCATGCGGATCAGCAGCTTCTGTCCCGCCGAACGGGCCTCGAGGCCCGCATCGGCGTATTCGTAAAACACCTTGGGCTGCACCAGTGGTATCGGTGCGGGCACTTCCGGTGCCTCCAGCAGCTGATCGATGACTTCCACCAGCCGGTCGTTGAAGTACTTGTCGGGATAGCCCAGATCCTCGTAAGCCTGCTGGAACAAGGGATACAACCGCTGGTACACGACCGCGAGTGCCTTCACGTCCGCGGACTGCGCGATACGCACCAGCGGCGTGTAACGCGCAAAGTTCGCCTCGCCGAGCGTCACGATGTCGCCCTGGGTCGCGGTTACGGTCTGCCCCGCGGTTGGCCGCACGGGGCGCAGCCCCACGGCGACTTTCTTGCGCGGCAGGTTGTCGACCGTAACCACGATGTGCCGCACGATGTTCTGCGGCACGAGAAACTGCCCGACCGGACTGCGTCCCAGTACCCCGGCGAGCGAATCCTGTACGAGCTGGTCGCTATCGGCGAGGGCGGGCAGCGCCGCAGTCCCCGTCGCGTCGCTGGGCATCGGATGCGAAATCGCGGGAGCGGCGCTTACCGGCGCGGGGGCGGGAGCCGACGCCAGCGCAGCGGGCGCGGCCGCGCGCTGCCGCGCCGCGTACCACTGCCAACCGCAAAATGCCACCACCACGGCAGTCACCGCCGCGGCGATCCACACCACCTTGCTACGGGCTGCTTTTTCCAGATCGTCTTCCCACATGCCGGGCACCTCGCCGTGCGCGCAAAAAGAAAGCGCGACTTTACTCCCCTTTGAGCCCGCAGCAATGTGCTGCCGGCGCTCGGCGCAACATCTGCCGCTAAACGGCGCGCATCGACCTGGTATGAGCGCGGCGCCAGGCTGGACGACCGACAGGGTCCGCCGCAGCAAAGCCAGGAACCACAGCCTTCGGCGTTGGTAACCCGCTGCGGGGCAGGTCAGTGTGTGGAGGATTCGTGGGAACAGATCACTTTCCAGCCTTCGGGGCGTTTCCTCCAAACGGCTGACACGGCAAACCTGCCTTCTTTGACGGCGCCACTTTGCGTCGTGCGCCGGGATTTCATGAACATAGTCGTCAAGGCCAGGTCGGGTTCAAACACACGAACCTCCGGCCTTCCTTGCAGGGTGTAAATCACGTCAGTCTTGCCGTCAGCCCACCAGTCACGCTGCTTCGAGCGAATAGCATCCCAGCCGATGATGGCCTCGCCATCAAAGATCAGGACCGTTGAGGCATCGTGGGCATAAAAACCCACGTGCCGATCAACGTCATGAGCATTGGCCGCCGCGCCCATGCCCGCCAAGGCGGCCTCGACCTGCCCTTGCGCAGCGTCCTGAGCACCTGTAGTAGCGCAAGCAGAAAGTGCGCATGCGATTGCCGCGAACGCGACATAGAAGTTGAGTCTTGAAATTGTCATCGCTATTCCACGGGCCCCCACTTGCGGAGAACTGCGACGCCACTTCCACGTAACAGGTCACGATAAAAGCAGATGCAACAGCGCCAAGGACAGACGCCCACGGACTCGCGCGGCCGAGCAGCTTCAGTAACTCTCCGGGAACCCCGAATATGCCGCTGGCAATGATGCTGTTGATCATCAAGCCCGTCAGAGCCCAACGTCCAATGACTCGCGCCGGCAAGCTCGAGAAGTGCTTGGTATTCACGCCTAGCCAACGAGCTCGGTTAACTCGGTTACTTCCGGCTCTGCGGTCCCGCGAGCGCGCCGACGGTGGCCGAGTCCCGCACCGCGACGATGCGTTCACCGCGGATGGCGAGTGCCTGAATGTACGGATGGGTGGTGTTACTGGTGAAGATCCTGCCGTTGACCAGAATGAGGTCCGGAGCACCGGGTCGGCTGCTCACCGACAGACTCGCGAGCGCGAGTACCAGTCCAAGCCACGGCATACGCGGCTTCATGGGTGCGCTCCGGAGGAATTCGCAATGTCGACGACACATTGCCAGGAGCCGTCCGGTTCCTTTCTCCAGACTGTCACCGCATTGTCGTGCTCCGCCAGCGGCGTGCCGTTGGGCAGTGTCATGCTGATGCGCGTGGTACCGGTCGCGTACGCGATGTCGCCCGCCTTCGCTACCCACACACGATCCGTGGCCCACCTGATCGAAAAATCCGGGATGGCGAATGCCCCGGCGACGTAACGCCGGATCGCCTCCTTGCCCGCCATTGCGGGACTGCCCGAGACCAAGAGGATGGCGTCGTCCGACCAGTATGAAAGACTCCCTTCCAGGTCGTGCGCCTGCGCCGCCGCGAGCCAGCGCGCATCCGCCGCGCGAATGGCTGCTTCATCGCGGGCCGGATCCGGGGCCGGGGTGGTCTTGCATGCCGCGGCAACAACGAGCATCACGAGGGCTACGAGTGCGATACGAGTTTTCATCACCCTTCTCCTAAGTCAGGTAGCGTCATCACCGGCCGGGCCGACTCCGACCCGGCCGGCGAACAACGAGCTACTGTTTCACGTAGACAGCCGTGGTCTTCTCGTTCTCACGGCCCGGAACCCAATTCATATCCGTGAATGAGCGGCCATCTGCGGCGATGGTTTGCTCGCCTATGTTGTCGGTCTTGTCGTTGATCTTCATGACATATCGATAGCTGGTTGGTGAGAGCGCCTTGAAGGAAATGGTCGAACCCGGCGGCACGGTCGGTCCCGTGAGCGGATTGTCGCTGCCATCCATGCGGCCCTCGGAACTCGCCTTCATGTCAGGAACGTCGACGTGCAGCACGCCCGGAGCCGGATAGGACATCACGAACGACAAAGGTCCGGTCGGTCCGACGACTCGGATGGTCCTCCAAGTCCCGATCAATCCATCCGTCCCGACCACGCGCGTGAAGGCATCCTCCTCATGGAATGCGCTGCCGTCGGGTTTCGTGCCTGTGAAGACCATGTTGAGCGTCTTGCCGTCGGCGGACAGCTCGAAATGCCCTTTTGAGAGCACTTTGCCGTCGGCCTTGTCCACGGTATCCCAGGCACTCTTGCCGGTCGCGGTATAGCTCCTCGTGCGATTGGCCCAGGTCTTGTACTCCTTGCCATCGAGCCCAAAGTCGAAGCTCGCCGTGCTGCCGTCCTCGTAGTGCAAGAGCCCGCCCGGGCCTTTCGAATACGTGAACGTCTGCCCGGTGAAGTGGCTCTTCGCCTCATCGAGTTTCCAGGTGCCGGTCCAGGGGCTGTCGGCGGCGAAGACCGTGGCGGCCGGCAAGGCAAGCAGTGAACAAAGGAGCAAAGTCGCTTTCATGATGTAACTCCCATTGATGTTGGAAACGGTTCGGTTGGGAACAGGGCGACAGAATCGGCAGGCTCGGGCGACACCACCACGAAGCTGCCTCCCCAGAGCGCGTCATAACTCTCGCTCTGAACGTAATGGCTCGACGACGCGGCGTAGTGCATGTCGCCCGGGCGCACCTCGATGGTCACCAGGCCCCCGGCGGCGGCGCGGATGGCGCCAGCGTGCACGGCTGCGGCGCAGATCGAGGAGCCGTCGGTGTACGGGCCGCTGCCGATGACCTGGCCCGGTCCGGGCTTCCCCGCCGGACACCGGAAGCGAAAGCGCTCCCCGTTCAGACCGCGCAGATTCAGATCGAGCGGGCTGGTACGCCAGTCGATCTCGTGCACCACGGGGGCCGGGGCCACGGTGGCCGCCATCACGGGCAGGTAGGGCAGCATCGCGACGAGCAGCGCGCATAGCCGCCCCGGACGCCTGACCCAACTCCGCTGTGACCCAACCATTCCCAACGCTCCTTAGCCACCTGCATTGCGGCGCCGCCTGGTGCGTGCCGCTCACCGGGCTGGCACGTTGGCCCGCCACGCGGCGGCCGTCCTTGCCGTTTCGCTGGCATTTTTCTGGCAAACTTGTTGCCGCTCGAAGAACTCAGATAAGTCCATGTCGACATTGGAAAAGCCCGTCTATCGATTCAGCGACTTCGAGCTCGAACCCGCCGAACGCCGGTTGTCGGAGGCCGGAAAACCCGTTGCCCTGACGCCCAAGGTGTTCGACACCCTGGTGTTGCTGGTGGAACGCGCCGGCCACCTAGTCAGCAAGGACGAGCTGATGAAGGTCCTGTGGCCGCGCGGCTACGTCGATGAGTCAAACCTGACCAAGCACATCTGGGTCATCCGCCGCGCCCTGGGCGATGGCGAGCAGGAGCCGCGATTCATCGAAACCGTGCCCAAGCTCGGCTATCGCTTCATTGCGCAGGTGACGACCGGCGCCGCGGGCGCGCCGCGGACGTCCGGCAGCGACGCAAGTCAGACGACCGTCGCGCCCGTTCCTGCCGGCGGCCCGGATGCAGCGGGCGCCTCACCAGCACTGACGCCAGCACCCGGTAGCCTCCCCCGCCGCGCATTGCTGGTGGCAACGGCACTGGTGACAGTGCTGTTCATGAGCGCGCTCGGGTGGCGACTGGCCAGCCGGCATGCCGCGTCGCCGCTTGCGAGCCGTCACGGCCGCACCGTCGCGTTCGTCGGATTCACCAACCTGTCGCGCAACGCCAAGGACGCATGGCTGGCACCGGCACTGACTGAAATGCTCGGCGCGGAGCTCAACGTGACTGACAACCTGCAGGTCGTGCCGGACGAACTGGTGCGCGATGCCAGCAGAGACCTCACACCGCCGGCGGCGGGAGGGTACTCGCCGCAGACATTGGCGAGCTTGCGCGAGCGACTGGATGCCGACTACGTAATCAGCGGCAGCTACCTGATCACGGGCGCTGCCGACAACGCGCCGTTGCGGGTCGACATCGCGCTACAGGACGCGCGCAGCGGCTCCCTGCTCGCTTCGGTCTCGAACCAGTCAGGCGTCTCCGGCCTGATTGCGCTTGTGACCCAGACGGGCGCGACGCTGCGCGGCAAGCTCGGGGCCAGCTCACCGAGCGCCGAGACACTCAGCCTCGTCGCCAACGAACAACCGCCCAGTGCCGATGTCGCCCGCCGCATGGGCTTTGCACTTGATGCCCTGCGCAACTACGACGCTGCACGGGCACGCGATGAACTTCTGGAAGCGGTCGCCGAGGCTCCCGGCTACGCCCCCGCCTACACGTATCTGGCCCAGGCGTGGTCGGCGCTCGGCTATCGCGACAAGGCCCTGGCGGCGGCCGAGCAGGCGGCCCGCAACGCAGCGAGTCTGCCGGCCGAGCAGCGCCTGCAGGCTGAGGCCATGGTCGAGTCCGCACGCTCCGAGTGGAGCCAAGCCGCTTCAGCCTGGCAGGCGCTCGCGAAACTGAAACCGGCGAACCTCGAATATCGCCTGCAGTGGATCGACGCGCAGATCGCCGCGGGCACGGCAGCCCAGGCACAGGGCACGCTGCGTGACCTGCGGCGCCTGCCGAACGCTGCGGGCGATCCGCGGGTAGAACTCGCCGCGGCCCGCATCGCAGGCTCCCTGGATGATGCGAAGGGGAATGCCGAACACGCGGCAAACGCGCTTCGCCAGGCGCAGCAGCGTGACACACCGGGCCTGGTCTCGGATGCGCAGCTCCAGCTTGCGAGCGCGCGCAACTATCTGGGTCAAAGCGCGGACGCCCGTACGAGTGTGACGCTGGCAATCACTGGCTATCGCGCGATCCGCAATCCACGCGGCGAGGCGAACGCGCGCCGTCTTCTCGCCCTGGTGCTGAGCAACCTGAAACAGGGCCAGGACGCACGCGAGGAATATCAGCGCGCCCTGGCGCTGTACCAGAGCATTGGTGACGTCGGTGGTATTGCGAGCGTCTACCGGGATCTGTGCAACATGCTGTGGATAGCTGGCGACCGGGATGGGGCACAGGCCGCGGCGCGGCACTCGCTTCAACTCGCCCGCGAGACCGGTGACCTGCACCTGCAGACGTGGACGCTGCGTGCGCTCGCGACCATCGCCTCCGATGATGCCGCCAGCGACGAAGTCCTGAGCGAATACCGCGAGGTCATCGCGCTGAACGAGCGCAGCGGGGATCGCGGTGGACACGTCTGGTCACTCGCCAGCTACGCGGACGTCGAGAGAATGCGCGGCAATCTCGATGAGGCGAGCGCCTATTGCGCGCGGGCCAACACCGAGGCCGCGACCTTGAGCGATCCGCAGTTTGCGTTGTTCAGTGGCTTTACCTGTGCGCTGGTCGATTTGGACCGGGGCAGGGACGACGCAGCGCGCGCGGCGTTTGCAGAGGTGCTACACCGGGTAGCCAGCGGGGGAGACACGACACAGAGGGACAACTCGCTGCTGACGCTCGCGCAGCTGGATATGGATGACGCCCGCTGGAGCGCGGCGCGCGAGCGGTTGCGGGCAGCCGCCCGCGGCTTCGCCGCCGCCGAGGAGCAGACTGGCGAGGCGGATGCGCAGGCGATGCTTGCCCTGTGTGCGCAGGCTCTCGGGGACAACGCTGAGCGCGAGCAGACGGCTGATCGTGCCCGCAAGCTCCGACGGGCCATCACCTCGAAGCAGGAGGTGTTCGGAGTCGACATCGCGCTCGCGCGGCTCGCGGGCGAGACGCGCAAGGACGGCGCTGCGGTGGAGAAGCTGCTGGCCCTCGCGGCCGATGCCGAACAGCGTCACTGGTTAGGATGGTCGCTGGAGGCAAAGCTCGCCGCCTGGGAACTGCTGCACGCACGAGGCGCGGACAGTGCGGCCGCGAACGCGCTGCGGCTTGAAATTGAAACGACCGCCCGTCAGCACGGTTTCGGCCGGATCCTGAGCATCCTGCAACAGCGCGACGCACGTCCAACCGAATTGCATTGAGGCGCGCGTCGCCGGCGCCTGAGCTCTCGCCGCCATACAGGCGGCGGTCGCGTCGTGCACTGTACGTTGAGTGAATTCGCACGCCCCGGCTCCACGTGCGCGGCTGGTTGTGCTTCAATACCTAACCCATGCCCGCCTCCTTCCACCCGGCCGTCGAGCGCTGGTTCCAGTGCACCTTCGCAGGTCCGACCGATGTGCAGCGCGAGGCGTGGCCGGCCATCGCAGCGCAGCGCCATGTGCTGATCGCCGCCCCCACCGGCTCAGGCAAGACCCTCGCGGCATTTCTCGCGGTGATCGATGAGCTGGTGCGCGAGAGCATCGCCACGGGCCCCCTCGCCGATGAAACACGCGTGGTCTACGTGTCGCCGCTCAAAGCGCTCTCCAACGACATCAACCGCAATCTGGAGGCGCCGCTGGCCGGCATCGGCACCGAACTGCGTGAGCTGGGATTGCCTGAGCCGGGCATCCGCACCTTCGTGCGCACCGGTGACACGCCGCAGCACGAGCGCCGGCAAAGCGTGAAGCGGCCGCCGCACATCGTGGTGACGACGCCAGAGTCCCTGTACATCCTTATGGGCTCCGAGTCCGGCCGGCAGATGCTGGCCACGACCCGCACGGTGATCCTGGATGAGATCCATGCCATTGCCGGAACCAAGCGCGGCGCGCATCTCGCGGTGACCCTCGAACGGCTTGAGTCACTCGCCGGCAGGAAGCTCACGCGCGTCGGTCTCTCGGCTACCCAGAGACCCATCGAAGACGTCGCGCGCTTCCTCGTCGGCACGCGCAATCTCAATCCCGACGGTACGGCCGATTGCACCGTCATCGACGCAGGCCACGTGCGCGAACGCGACCTGCAGCTCGAGATCCCCGCCGCGCCGCTGGAAGCAGTGATGTCAGGGGAAGTCTGGACGCAGCTGTACGACCGCCTGGCCCAGCTCGTGAGCGAGCACCGCACGACGCTGGTGTTCGTCAACACCCGGCGTCAGGCCGAGCGCATTGCCCGTCATCTTGCCGAACGCCTCGGCGAAGAACAGGTCACCGCGCACCACGGCAGCATGGCGAAGGAGTCGCGTCTGAACGCGGAGGCGCGCCTCAAGCGTGGTGAGCTGCGCGCGCTGGTCGCCACCGCATCGCTCGAGCTCGGCATCGACATCGGCGAAGTCGATCTGGTATGCCAGATCGCCTCGCCACGCTCCATCGCCGCCTTGCTGCAGCGCGTGGGGCGCTCCGGCCACTCCCTCAGCGGTACGCCCAAGGGGCGTCTGTTTCCGTTGTCGCGCGATGATCTCCT
>PLEC01000034.1 GCA_003136935.1 Gammaproteobacteria bacterium | reverse complement strand
AACTGGCGCAGGCGCTGAAGTTTCTGGATGCGCGCACCGGCAGCCTCGTCGGCCGCCTGCGCACCGTGGCGGCGGCACTCATGAGCGGCCCACGCCCGCAAACCCATGCCGCGGCCCTGCAGCGCATGGGCCTCGATCACCCGCGAACGGTTACTGAGTGGCTTGAGCGGCGCCTGGTGGCATACGCGCTCGAAGCTACAATCCGAGCGTCCGCTTCCCCGCAGCCATCGCGGTAGCCACAATGAGTCGTCCCGCATTTCGCAATGCCTTGACTGATCTGCTGAACATTGAGTTGCCTATCATCCAGGCCCCAATGGCCGGCGTCTCCTCGCCACCGATGGCCGCCGCGGTCTCTAACAGCGGCGGTCTCGGTTCAATCGGCATTGGCGCCACCGACGCGGCGGGTGCGCGCGCGATGATCGACGCCGTGCGTGCGCGATCCGGCGGCCCGCTCAATGTAAATGTGTTCTGCCACGTGCCGGCGCGGTCGGATAGCGCTGTCGAGGCGGCGTGGACAGAGCACCTGCGCCCGGAATTCGCCCGCTTTGGGGCGGCGCCGCCCGTTGCGTTGCGGGAAATCTACCGCAGCTTTATCGACGGCACGGACGTGCGTAACATGCTGCTCGCAGAGAAGCCCAGGGTAGTGAGCTTCCATTTCGGGCTGCCCTCGCCGCAGACCATCAGCCTGTTGCGTGCTGCTGGAATAGCACTCTTTGCCTCGGCCACAAACATTCGCGATGCCTGCATCGCCGAGAACGCCGGCGTGGACGCCGTCGTTGCCCAGGGCTACGAGGCCGGCGGCCATCGCGGTAGCTTCGATCCGGACGGCCTGGATGATCGCCTCGGGACCATGGCCCTCACCCGACTGCTGGTTCGCCAACTGAGGATTCCGGTGATCGCTGCCGGCGGCATCATGGACGGCGCGGGAATCGCGGCGGCACTGAGTCTGGGCGCAAGCGCGGCGCTCCTTGGAACTGCGTTTATTGCCTGTGATGAATCGCAGGCCGATGCAGGCTACCGGGCGGCACTTAAAAGTGACGCAGCTCATCACACCGTGATGACCCGGGCCATTTCGGGGCGTCCGGCGCGTTGCCTCACTAACCGGTTCACGACGCTCGGCGCCGGCATCGCAGCGACGCGGATTCCCTCCTACCCGATCGCGTATGACGCGGCAAAAGCGCTCAACGCCGCGGCGAAAGCCGCAGGTGCGTGGGGATACGGCGCGCACTGGGCTGGCCAGGGTGCGCCGCTCGCCAGAGAGCTCCCCACGGCAGATCTCATGGCGAGTCTGACGCAGGAACTCTCGACGGGCGCACCGGCCCCCACGCACCGCTAGCGCCTGCGACCTCCGCGGCGCATTGCTGACTTGCGCACGGCCCGTCGCGTCCGGGCGCGCGGTATCCTGGGCTTACGCGCTGGCGTCACTTTCTTCTTCGGAGTCTTTTTCGGCTTCTTGCGCGCGGCCTTGTGAGGCCTGGCGGCAGAACGCGCCTTGGCGCGCTTGGGCGCTGGCTTCCTGACAGCCGCGACCGGCGCAGGCTTTGCCGGAGCTGGCTTCGCCGCCGCCTTCGCGGCTGGCTTCACAGGCGTCGCCTTCGGTGCAGAGTCGGTGCCGCGCAATTGATCCAGGATCCCAGGATTCTCAAGTGTGGAGATGTCCTGGGTGATTTCTTCTCCGCGCGCAATTGTCTTCAGCAACCGCCGCATGATCTTGCCCGAGCGTGTCTTGGGCAGGTTGTCGGCGAAGCGGATGTCGTCGGGCTTGGCAATCGGGCCTAACTGCTCGCCGACCCAGTTGCGCAGCTCCTTCACGAGCGCACTCGTATCGCCGGTCGGACGCGCGCCACGAAGCACCACGTAGGCGAATACGGATTCGCCCTTTATGTCATGCGGTTTACCCACCACGGCGGCTTCCGCCACACGCGGATGCGCGACCAGCGCCGATTCGATTTCCATGGTTCCGAGCCGGTGGCCTGCAACCTTCAGCACGTCGTCCATGCGTCCCATGATCCAGAAGTAGCCGTCCTTGTCGCGGTGAGCACTGTCACCGGCGACGTAGCAACGGTTGTTGAACTTCTCCCAATAGGCGCTGAGGTAGCGCTCGTTGTCACGCCAGATGGTGCGCAGCATCGCCGGCCAGGGTTTTCTCAGTACCAGATAACCACCGGCCTCTGCGCCCTTCACCGTATCGCCGTGATCATCCACGATGTCCGCGTCGATTCCCGGCAGCGGCCGGGTGCACGAGCCGGGCTTGGTTGCGGTCACGCCCGGGATCGGGGAGATGAGGATCGCGCCGGTCTCGGTCTGCCACCAGGTGTCGACGATGGGGCAGCGACCCGCGCCGATGACGCGGTGATACCACATCCAGGCTTCCGGGTTGATCGGCTCGCCGACAGTGCCGAGCAGTCGCAGCCGCGACAGATCGTATTTTTTCGGCAGCTCGTCGCCGAGTCTCATGAGCGCGCGGATTGCGGTGGGCGCGGTGTAGAACACCGTGACACCGTGCGCCTGACAGTTCTTCCAGAAGCGTCCGCCATCCGGGACGTTGGGCGCGCCTTCGTACAGCACGATGGTCGCCCCTGCGGCGAGCGGTCCATAGGCAACGTAACTGTGTCCGGTCACCCAGCCGACATCCGCCGTGCACCAGAACACGTCGTCATCGCGCAGATCAAATACCCACTGGGTGGTGAGCTTCGCGCCCAGGAGGTACCCGCCGGTTGCATGCTGAATGCCCTTTGGCTTGCCGGTGGAACCGGACGTGTACAGGAGAAACAGCGGATGCTCCGCCTCCACCCACTCCGGCTCGCAGGCAGCCGGCTGGCCCTCGACTACGTCGTGCCACCAGACATCCCGCTGCGGATGCATAGCAATCCTCTTGCCGGTGCGGCGCAACACGATGACTTTTTTTACGCTTCGGCACCCGGAACTGAGCGCCTTATCGGTGGCCGCCTTGAGCTCGACGGCCTGCCCGCCGCGCCAGCCGCCGTCGGCGGTGATCACCAGCTTCGCCTCGGTGTCCTCGATGCGATCCTTGAGCGCCGGTGCGGAAAAACCGCCGAACACCACCGAATGAATCGCCCCGATGCGATTGCAGGCGTGCATCGCGACCAGGATCTCCGGCACCAGCGGCATGTAGATGATGACGCGATCACCCGAACCCACGCCCTGCGCCTTCAGTGCATTGGCGAAGCGGCACACTTCCGCGTGCAGCTCGCGGTAGCTCAGGCGGCGCACATCCCCCGGTTCGCCTTCGAAAATCACCGCAGTCTTATGGCCGCGCTCACCGAGGTGCCGGTCGAGGCAGTTGACCGAGGCGTTCAGGCGCCCGTCGGTGAACCAGCGATAATTGGGAGCCTGCGCGCCATCGAGCGCCACCGTGAAGGGCGTGTGCCAGGTGAGTTCCTGGGCGGCAAGCCCGGCCCAGAACCCGACATGATCCTCACGCGCGCGCCGGTGCAGGTTTTCGAGGTCCGCTGGTTTTATGCGCGCCCGCGCCGCGAACGCGGGCGGCGGGGGAAAGCTGCGCTCCTCCAGCAGAACGGATTTGATGTTGTTGTCCGCCATGGCTCTCTCCTGCTGCGAACTCGCAGCATAGCGGAAAAAGCTTCAGGCTCGGAGGTCCCTAGCCGCGCACCTGCGACAACAGCCGATCGATACTTTCCCGCGCCTGGCGCGCATAGCCGGCGCCGAAAAGATTCGCGTGGTTAAGCACGTGATAGAGGTTGTAGAGATCCCGGCGCTTAGGTTCCCCGGCGGCGGCCGGCGTCACAGCCTCGTAGCCCTCATAGAAGCAGTCCCCAAAACCACCGAACAACCTGGTCATCGCCAGATCTGCCTCGCGATCGCCGTAGTAGACGGCGACGTCGAAAACCACCGGCTCGATGTCCGCGCTCGCGAGCCAGTTGCCACCCCACAAGTCGCCGTGCAGCAGCGATGGCGCGGGCTGGTGATCGGCCAGCAACAGGTGCACGGATTCGAGCAGGCGCTGGCCGGGGGCCTCCAGAAGGTCGCGGTAGCCGCCGGCCACCGCGCGTGTCAGCTGCGGTCGCAGGCGCCGCTCGCGGAAGAACTCGGTCCAGTCGTCCGCCCAGTTGTTCAGCTGCGGCGTGCGTCCAACGCTGTTGTCGCGCTTCCACCCAAAGCGCGGCGCGGTCACCGCGTGCAGGGCGGCAAGGCCCTCCCCCAGGCGGCGTTCACAGTCCGGGGTGCGCGCGCCAGGCGTGATCCATTCGAGCGTCAGGAACGCGGCATCGTCGGTATGCCCGACGGCCAGCACCCGTGGCACGCGCAGCGCATGCGCCGCGGCCAGCTCGGCAAGTCCGGCCGCCTCGGCCTCGAAGTCGGGGAGCGTGGCGCGCGCGGCAACCTTGACGAACAGCACGCCGCCGGCGCAGGGCCACTGGTAACACTCGTTGATACTGCCACCGGGCACGCGGCTGAGCGGGCGCGGCCCGCAGCGCGCCCCGCTGAGCGTGCTGATTTCGTGAGCGATGGCCGCGAAGACGACTTCCTTATCGCTGGTGCTCGACATGCTGCCCGCTCCGTTACCCGGCATCTCAACTGTGCGCGCGCCGGCGAGCCAGTCGCAAGGCGCCGTCGCGACGAAGCGACGCTCATGCGGCTCCGGCTCGCACAGAGGCCGTTCAGTCGCCGGGGCTTACGCTGGTTGTGACGGGTGTCTCGCCGGGATTGAGTCGATTGCAGGGACAATCGCCGCCCGGAAAGCGTGGGCTTGTGTTGCGGTTACAGAGGAACGTGTTATGGCTAAGAAACTAGGGTTGGCTGCGGTCGTCATGACGAGCGCGCTTGCGGGTTGCATCGTACAGCCGGTCGCGTATCGCCCCGCGCCCCCGCCTCCCGCACCGCCTGCGTATGTCTATGAACCCGCGGCACAGCCCGCGCCGGTAGTGGACTATGAGGCCGCTGCACAGGTGTCCGAGCCGCCACCGCCGCTGCCGGTGTACGAGCAACCGCCCTGCCCGGTGGCGGGCTACATGTGGACTCCGGGCCTGTGGCGCTGGGGTCCGCAGGGTTACTTCTGGGTGCCAGGCACGTGGGTCGCGCCACCGCAGGCGGGCCTGTTGTGGACGCCTGGCTACTGGGGCATGGCCGGCGCCGTGTTCGTATTCCACGCCGGCTACTGGGGCCCGCACATCGGCTTTTACGGCGGCATCAACTATGGCGGCGGCTACGTCGGCAACGGCTACGCCGGTGGCCGCTGGGTGAATAACAACTTCCAGTACAACACCGCGGTCACCAATGTGAACGTGATCAACATTCACAACACCTACAACCAGACGGTGGTCAACAACGTCACCGTTGTGAACAACACCACCATTAACAACACCAACATTACGCGGGCCAGCTACGCCGGCGCCCCGGGCACGCGCACGCAGCCCACCGCGCAGGAGGCGGCGGCCGTGAATGAACCGCACGTGCAGCCGACGGTGATGCAGAGCCAGCACGAGAGCGCGGCGCGCGCCAACCCGCAGTTGTCCGCCGCACGCAATCAGGGACATCCGCCGATTGCCGCGACGACCCACCCCGGGGCCTTCACGGGACCGGGCGTGACCGCGGCTAAGCCCGTGGGCGCTGCCTGGCATCCGGCTACGCCACCCGCCGCGGTAAATGCGGGCGCGCACGCTGCCGCGACTAACCCGACACACGGTGGGAGCTACCCGACGCATGCTCCTGCGCTTGCCGCCACCAACCCCGCGCACCCCGTGCAGCACGCCGCTGCGCCGGGCAATCGCCAGCAGCAGGTCAAGCCAAAGCCTGCAGCGAAGGCGACTCCGAAGAAGGGCGAACCGCGCCCCGAGGGCGAACGGCCTGCGCAGGAGCAGCGCGGGTAGGTTTCAGCCCTGCCAGGTTCAGGTAGCTTTGGGTGGAATGGAGTACGTGCCGACGGCATGCGCCACCGGCACGTCACTTCCTTCCGAGTACAGAGCCACTTCGCCCACCGCCAGCGCCTTGCCGACCTTCAGCAGCTTGCAGACGCCGACGACGCGCCTGTCGGGCGAGGGCTTGCTTAGAAAATTGATGGTGAGGCTGGTGGTTACCGCCAGGGGAACGATGCCGATTTCCCCGAGAATGGCCACGTAGAGCGCGACATCGGCGACCCCCATGAGCACCGGACCTGACACGGTCCCGCCAGGCCGCAAATCATCAACGCCCACGGGATAACTGAGCGTCGCAGAAGCGTTGCCGACTGCCTCGACAACGAACCCCCGCTGCGGAAAAGCCGACGCCAGGAACTGCGCTATCTCGTCCTTAGTGGCCATTTCAGGCCGCGGGCAGCTGCGCGAGACGCTCGCCCTGGCGGCGCAGGAAGGGACCAAAATTCAGCTCATCGTAAAAGTCGGTCAGGGCCGGCATGTCGGGCCGCCGGCGCTTGAGTCCCAGGGGCGCAACTCCGAGGGACAGGTCGCAACTGATACGCGTCAGGCGGCGCGCGAGATACGCCGACTCGCGGTGCTCGCTCAGGCGCGCCCCGAGGGTGCCGGCGCCGCGCAGCTTCAGCCGCGCGACACTCGCAAGATCCCCGTAGATCTCATCCAGCGAACCGAAGGCTTTCATGAGCGAGGCTGCGGTGCGGTGTCCGACACCCGGGACGCCCGGGATGTTGTCCACCTCATCCCCCGTGAGCGCCAGATAATCCGCGAAGCGCTCGGGCCGCACGCCGAAGTGTCGTTCGATGTCGTGATAGCCGAATTGCTCGCGCGCACCGAAGTCCCAGAACAGATCCCCATCGCGCATCAGTTGCGCGAGGTCCTTGTCGCGCGTGATGTACGCCGAGCGCACGCCTTGCTCGCGCATCAGTGTCGCCAGCGTGCCGATGATGTCATCGGCCTCGTACTCAGGATCCACGAACATCGAGATCCCCAGGTGCCGGCACAGTTCGCGGCAGCGCCCGAACTGCTGCACCAGGTCCGCGGGCGCACGTTCGCGGTTGGCCTTGTAAGCGGGGTAAATGCGGTTGCGGTAGGAGTTCGCGCGCCGCTGGTCGAAGGCCACCGCAATGTAGGTCGGACGCACGCGCTCGATGAGATCCCCGAGGAAGCGCGCGAAGCCGAAGACGGCGTGCACGGGATTACCGTCCCGATCCCGCATTTCCGGGAGCATCGAGTGGTAAGCACGAAATACGTAGACCGAGGCGTCGACGAGGAAGATCAAGGCGCCGACCCGCAGCTCAGATCCAACGCCACCTTCAGGCCAGCCAGTGCTGGATGCGGGCGTGCAGCGGGCTCGAGCGCGGGAAGTGCGCCACGAGGTACTCCATCTGGTCGGCAAGCACGCGGCGACCTTTGAGGAAAATGTATTCCGCGTAGGTCGGCGTGAAGGGCACGGCGATGAGCTGCATCTTCGCCTGTTCGGGGGTGCGCGAGGCCTTGTGGTTGTTGCAGCGGCGGCAGGCCGTGACGACATTCATCCACACGTCGGTGCCGCCCTGGCTGAAGGGGCGGATGTGGTCGCGCGACAGTTCGCGCGATGCGAAGCGCTCGCCGCAATACATGCACAGGAACGCATCGCGCCGGAACAGCGTCTGGTTGTTCAGGGGCGGAACGTAATCGTGGCGGGTGTTGCCGGGATTGCCGGTGTGGCCGACGGTCGCGACGATGGAGTTGACCTCCAGCACCGTGCGCCGGCCGCTGCGCGCATTAGTGCCGCCGTATAGCTCATATAAGGCGGAACCGCAGGTGTAGGCCACCTGTTCCTGGTGGTACAGTCGCGCAGCTTCCTTGTAGTCGATCCATTCGAGCGGCATGCCGGAGATGTCCGTACGCAGCACGAGCTGCGACAAGCCGCGGGCCGCGGGACTTGCGACGATGCGCAGGTCGTCCAGAAGACCGTGATCAGCTCGCTCGAGATCTATGCCCAGCATGACCGCTGTAAGATACGGCAGTTTTGTGCAAGAATTCAACCGCGCAAGATCCTAATTCAACACGAAAATTTCCGGTCCTTGGCCGCCTGCGTCACACTTCTCGCGAGGTTTTGAATGCCCGTAACGATTGGCGCGCTGCGCGAAAGCACGCCCCAGGAAACGCGCGTCAGTCTGGTTCCCGAGGTGGCCGGCAAATTCGCCGCGGCGGGCGCCCGCATCCTCATCGAGCACGGTGCCGGCGAGCGCGCCCGCTTCCCCGACGCTCTATATAAGAGTGTCGACTGGGCGGACTCCCCGGGCGCGGTGCTCGCAGGCTCCGATGTCGTGCTCACCGTGCAGCCCTTAAGCGTCGGGCAGATCCAGCAGCTGAAGCCTGGCGCGGTGGTGGTGGGCTACATGCAGCCGCACGCGCGCGCCGCCGAAGTGCGGGCCTTGAAGGAGCGTGGCATCACGAGCTTCGCCATGGAGCTGGTGCCACGCATTTCGCGCGCCCAGTCCATGGATGCCTTGTCATCGCAGGCCTCGATCGCCGGCTACAAGGCGGTGCTCATCGCGGCCAACCAGCTGCAGAAGTTCCTGCCCATGCTGACCACCGCCGCCGGCACGATCCGCCCGGCGCAGGTGCTGGTCATCGGCGCCGGCGTCGCCGGGCTGCAGGCGATCGCCACCGCGCGGCGCTTGGGTGCGGTGGTCGAAGCCTACGACGTGCGCAGTGCCACCCGCGAGCAGGTCAAATCCCTCGGTGCCAAGTTCGTCGACACCGGGGTGAGCGCCGAGGGTGCCGGCGGTTACGCCCGCGAGCTCACCGCGGAGGAGAAAGCCGCGCAGCAGGAGGTGCTCGACTCGCGCATCGCCGCAGCGGACGCCGTGATCACGACCGCGTCCGTGCCGGGGCGCCCGGCTCCCAAGATCATCTCGCGCGCCGCGGTCGAGCGCATGCGTGCGGGCTCGGTGGTGGTCGACGTCGCCGCCGAGCAGGGCGGCAACTGCGAGCTGACGCGCGCCGGTGAGGTCATCGAGCACCAGGGGGTGAGCATCGTGGGGGCGGTGAACCTGCCCGCCGCGCTCGCCTACAACGCCAGCGAGATGTATTCGCGCAATCTCCTGAACTTCCTCAAGCCCGCGCTGCACAACGGCGAACTCAAGATCGACTGGAGCGACGAGGTATTTGCGCAGGCGTGCCTGACCACGGGCGGCGAGATCAAACACCAACCGACGGCCAAGGCGCTGGAGGGTAAGACATGACCGGGATCGTGGCGCTTTACATTTTCATGCTCGCGGCCTTCACCGGCTACGAGGTCATCGCGCGCGTGCCGGTGATCCTGCACACGCCGCTCATGTCGGGTTCGAATTTCGTGCACGGCATTGTGCTGGTGGGCGCCATGGTGGCACTCGGCGGTGCGCATACCCCGCTGGAGAAGACCATCGGCTGCATCGGGGTGCTGCTGGCCGCCGGCAATGCCGTCGGCGGTTACGTCGTCACCGAGCGCATGCTCGAGATGTTCAAGTCGAGCGGCGCGCGCGCCGCTGCGGCCAAGAGGACGCACTGATGCCCGCATGGCTGTCGGCGGATCTGGCGATCCAGGCGAGCTACTTCGTCACCGCCGCGCTCTTCATCATCGGGCTGAAGCGCATGAGTTCCCCGGTGAGCGCGCGCAGCGGCATCCTGTGGGCGGGCGCCGGCATGGCGGTCGCGACGCTGGTTACCTTCCTCTATCCCGGGATGTCCAACTACGGCCTCATGCTGCCGGCGATGTTCGTCGGCGGGGGACTTGCCTGGTGGAGTGGCAAGCGCGTCGCCGTGACCAACATGCCGCAGATGATCGCGCTTTACAACGGCATGGGCGGCGGCGCGGCGGCGGCGATTGCCGCGGTGGAGTTGTATCGCGGCGGGACGCAGGGCTACACGACCAGCACGCTGGCGGTGGCGGGCGGGATCATTGGCGCGGTGTCCTTCAGCGGCAGCGCCATCGCCTTCGGCAAGCTCCAGGGACTCATCACCCGCAGCATCCGCTTCAGTGGCCAGCAGATCCTGAACCTGCTGGTGCTCGCCGCCGCCTTGGTGCTCGGCGGCCTGGTCGCCTCCCATGCCAACGCCTCGCCCGCCGTGGTCACGGGATTTTTCGTGCTGGCGCTCCTGCTCGGACTCACCATGACGCTGCCCATCGGCGGCGCCGATATGCCGGTGGTGATCTCGCTCTACAACGCGCTCACCGGACTCGCGGTCGCCTTCGAAGGCTTCGTGCTCAACAACGCCGCCATGATCATCGCCGGCACGGTGGTGGGCTCGGCCGGTACCCTGCTCACGCAGCTGATGGCGAAGGCCATGAACCGCTCGCTCGGCAACGTGCTGTTCTCGGGCTTTGGCGACACGGGAGCCGCGGCGACCGGTGAAGTCACCGGCAGTCTCAAGCCCATCGAAGCCGCCGACGTGGGCGTGATGATGGCGTTCGCGCAGAAAGTGATCATCGTCCCCGGTTACGGCATGGCCGTGGCGCAGGCGCAGCACAAGATCTGGGAGTTGGCCCAACTGCTCATCGATCGCGGCGTGAACGTGCGCTTCGCGATCCATCCGGTCGCCGGTCGCATGCCCGGTCACATGAACGTGCTGCTCGCCGAGGCCGGCGTGCCCTACGATCTCATTTCAGATCTCGATGAGATCAACGCCGAGTTTGAAACCGCGGACGTGGCCCTCATCATCGGCGCCAACGACGTCGTGAATCCGGTCGCACGCACCGACAAGTCGAGCCCCATCTACGGCATGCCGATCCTCAACGCCGACAAGGCCAAGAACGTCATCGTCATCAAGCGCGGCAAAGGCGCGGGCTTCTCCGGAATCGAGAACGCGCTCTTCTATCTCGACAACACCCGCATGTTGTATGGCGATGCGCAGAAGGCCGGCGCGGAGTTGATCCAGGCGATCAAGGCGGTGTGAAGTGCAGTCGCCCGGTTTGACGTCGGACGGCTATTTCCCCGTAAGCATCGATCGGGAGTACGAGGAGCGGCTAGTTCAGCTGGCCGTATCCGGTGACCTGGATCCCGGACAGTGGGCGGCCATGGGTCCGTCCTTTTTCATGGCCGGCCTCGCTGTCATGCTCGCAAGCGGGCGTAATAGCGATCGGCGCGGCTTGCTGGCCCTGGCGGAGTATCTGTCCCCGGGAGCGAGCGGGGTTACGGTGTTCAACCACTGGCTGGGCCACAGCCCCCTGCGGCCCTCAAGATTTTTTTCGCTCGTCGAGCCGGCATCGGATATGCGCCTTGTCGAAACGCGCGGCGCTCAGCGCCGCAAAAGGTAAGTCCGCATGTATCGCCGAAGTCTCCTCAAGGGACTCACTGCACTGCCGCTGCTCGCGATTCCCGCTTCGCTGCTGTCGGCTGCGAGCCGCTTCACGCGCTCGACGCTGCGCCGCCTGCGCCCGACCGATCCCGCGTGGCCCACGGCCGCGCAATGGCAAAAACTCAACGACGCGGTCGGCGGCAATCTCATCAAGGTGCAGGCGCTTTTCAGCACCTGCGAGAGCGAGCCAGGTGGTGCGGCATGCAAGGACGTTATCGCCAACATCAGGAACCCTTTTTACATAGGCGATCAGCCGGCGGGGACCGAAGTGTCGGGCTGGCTGGACGCCTGGACACCGGCGCCGAGCGCCTATGCAGTGAAGGCGCGCAACACGGCCGAGGTCGTAGCAAGCGTCAACTTCGCGCGCGACCATAACCTGCGCCTGGTCGTGAAGGGCACCGGGCACAGCTACCAGGGGACCTCCAACGCCGCGGACTCGCTGCTGATCTGGACGCGGGCGATGAACGATGTCGCGTTGCAGGATGCGTTCGTCCCGCGCGGCTGCGAGGGCAAGGTGCAAGCGGTGCCGGCCGTAACCACCGGGGGCGGCAGCGTGTGGATCGATCTCTACGACGCCGTGACGTCCACGGCGGGTCGCTACGTGCAGGGCGGCGGCTGCACCACCGTGGGAGTCGCCGGACTCGTACAAAGCGGTGGCTTCGGCAGTTTTTCCAAAGAATTCGGCACGGCCGCTTCCGGGTTGCTCGAAGCCGAAGTGGTAACGGCCGACGGCCAGGTGCGCATTGCGAACGCCTGCAGCAATCCCGACCTGTTCTGGGCGTTGAAGGGCGGTGGCGGCGGCAGCTTCGGTGTCATCACACGCCTCACCCTGCGCACGCACGAGCTGCCGGAGTTTTTCGGCGCCGCGTGGGGGACTATCAAGGCGCAATCCGACGCCGCGTTCAAGAGGCTCATCGCGCGCTTCGTCGAGTTCTACACCGGGAATCTCTTCAACCCGCACTGGGGCGAGCAGGTCGCGATCGGCACCGGCAACACGCTGGAACTGAAGCTGGTGTGCCAGGGGCTCAACAAGCAAGAGATCGCGGCACTGTGGCAACCGTTCTTTTCATGGGTTACCGCGGCGCCGCAGGACTTCACGGTGAAAGAGGCGCTCGGGACCGCCGCGATCGGCGCACGCCACTGGTGGGAAACCGAAGGCACGCATCGCATGATCCGCGACACGCGCGCCGGCGCGCCCGCGCATCACGCCTGGTGGGACGGCGACCAGGGACAAGTGGGCATGTTCCTGCACGCATATGATTCGGTATGGCTTCCCGCCTCGCTCCTCCAGGAGCACCAGCAGCGGCTCGTCAACGCGCTGTTCGCCGCGAGCCGCCACAAGGAAGTCGGCCTGCACTTCAACAAGGGGCTCGCGGGCGCACCCGATGCGGCGATCGCCGCGGCGGTGGACACGGCCACTAATCCGGGCGTGATCGGGGCCTTCGCGCTCGCCATCATCGCCGACGGAGAAGGCGCCGCTTATCCGGGGATGGCGCGCCCGGCAATGGATCTGGCTGCGGCGCACGCGGATGCGCAGGCGATCGACCAGGCCACCGCGGAGCTGCGCCAGGTCGCCCCCGGCGCGGGCTCCTATGTTTCGGAGAGCAACTACTTCAACGCCAGCTGGCAGGATGCCTTCTGGGGTTCGCACTATCCGCGTCTGCGCGCCGTAAAGTCGAAGTACGATCCGCACGGCTTGTTCTGCGTGCACCACGGCGTGGGGAGCGAGGACTGGAGCGCCGACGGTTTCACCCGCATCGCATAGTGGAAAGACAAATGAGCCAGCAAACACGACCTGCCAGCCCCACCCTTGCGAAGCTGACCGCAGCCGCGATCCTTGCGGCGGCAGCGCAGCTGCATGCTGCTGGGGCACCCGGCGCCGCGCTGACGTCTGCGCAGATTCTCGCCGCCTCCTCGCCCTCGGACTGGCGGTTACTCGATCTGCACAACACGCTCTACATGGAGCTGCCGGCGGGTCGCGTGATCATCGAGCTCGCGCCGCAGTTCGCACCGCATCACGCCGCTAACGTCGAAGCGTTGGCGCGTGAGGGTTATTTCGACGGCCTGTGGATCATGCGCGCGCAGGATAACTACGTCGTGCAGTGGGGAGATCCGGACGCAAAGAAGGCGATCCACAACGCGAAGCGCACCCTGCCCGCGGAGTTCGAGCGGCCACTGCGGGATCTCACGCTGACCAGGCTTCCGGACCCCGACAGCTACGCGCCGCAAACCGGCTTCGTGGAGGATTTCCCGGCGGCCGCGGATCCTGCGATCGGGCGCGCGTGGCTGACGCACTGCTACGGCATGGTCGGCGCGGGACGCGACAACGACGTCGACAGCGGCGGCGGCACGGAACTGTATGTCGTCATCGGCCAGGCGCCGCGACATCTGGACCGTAACATCACGCTCCTCGGGCGCGTCGTGCAGGGCATGGATCTCCTGGCGGTGATGCCGCGCGGCAGCGGTGCCATGGGTTTTTACGAGCACCCTGCGGAGCGCACCGTGATCAAGTCCGTGCGCGTGGCTGCGGATGTTCCGGAGAGCGAGCGCACGCAGCTGGAGGTGCTGCGCACCGACACGCCGACGTTCGCAGCCTACCTGGAGGCGCGACGCAACCGCCGCGAAGAATGGTTCAAGGTACCCGCCGGGCACATCGACGTCTGTAACCTCGCTATCCCTTCCCGATCACCCCCGGCGAAGTAGCATCGCCGCAGCCGGCAAAAGCCACGCCTTTTGCCGGCGGAAACGAAGCTGATGTCCGCGAAAATCGCTTCCTGCGATTTTCGCCAATGGATTAGTGCGGGCGAGTGTACTGCGGAGGATTCATCCGCCGCACTCCCGCATTTCTCTTCTCGCGCTTTTCACGCGTGCGCTGCCCCATCTCCTTGCGTTCGGCGGGCGTGGCCCTGTTCCATTGCTCACGCAGCATCTGGCGCCGCTCGGCGGGCAGTTGCTGAAAGCGGTGAAAGTTCTGGCGCACCTGCGCCTGTTGCTCCGGCGGCAGAGCCTGGAAGCGCTGCCAGCGGCTGCGCAGTGCGCGGCGCTGCTCGGGCGGCAGCGAGTTCCATCGTGAGAAGCGCTCCTGCGCCTGGTCGCGCTCAGCGGCGGACATTGCCAGCCAGCGCTCGCTGCCGTGCGCAAGTGCCTGCTGCCGCGCCGGCGGCAGGCTCGCCCACTGGCCGCCAAAGTTCGACAGCACCTGCTGCTGCTGCGGCGCCAGACTCGCCCATGCCACGGGCGCCGGAGGACTCGACGGCGGCGCCGGCGTCTCCTGGGAAAACGCCGGCACTACCGCAGTCAGCAGCAGCGCGGCCAGCAGCGCATAGAGCTTATTAGTCATTATTCTTTACTCCGGGTGCGGCAGCCGATGGCGGTGGTGAGGGCGGCGGGGACGTAACCACGCCCTTCGCGGGCGGTGTCGCGGCGTTGGGGCGCCCCGCCTGTGCGAGATAGTCCGGATTCACCTCTGCCATGCGGTCCACGCTGCCCAGGAACTCCAGAAAACTCGGATCGGGAGGCACGCTCTTGTGATCGTCGCTCCATGCCACGGCGTTGATGAGCGCCAACATGGTGAGCACCACCGAGCCCGCCCGCCGTTTCCGCATTAGCCGTTGCTCTCGCCACTCGCATCGTTCTGCGCAGCCGCCCATTCGTAAAACGAGCCGTCCCATCCCTCCATCATGTCCATCGCTTCGCCGTCCGCCAGCAGATCAATGTCCTCCACTGCCGGATGCTCCGCGGTTACATGCGACGCCTCCAGTAACGGCAGCTCCCCGGCTGGGTGGCGCTGCCACATCACCACCATCACCAGCACCGCGGCTGCGGCGGCCCCCGCCGCCGGCATCAGTGTGAAGCCACGCCACCACGGTGTGCGCTTTGCGGCGGCCGCCGCCACGGCAGCCTGGCGCGCCTGGTTCAGGCGCGAACGGGTACGGCCATCGATGCGCCGCACGCTCTCCTCAAGCACCGTGCGCGCGTTGCGTTCGAATTGCGTCAGTGGTTCATCCAGCGGTCTCATACGTACAGATCCCCAAGTTGCACGCGCAGTGCCTGCACGGCGCGGAAATAATGTGTCTTGACGCTGCCCTGGGAGCAACCCATGGCGGTCGCAGTTTCGGCGACATCCATTCCCTCGAGGGCGCGCAGGAGAAACGCCTGCTGCTGCCGCCGCGGCAGCTCGCCTACGGCCTTTTCCAGAATACCCATTGCCTGATCCAGTTCGAGCCGCTGCGTGGGCCCGGGGTCCGGGCTCCGGGCCTGGGCAATCGGGTCCGGCTCATCCTCGTCCTCGTCGCCGCGAAACGGCAACCAGGCGATGACGCGGCCGCGCACGGTGCGCCGCCGTTGCATGTCGCGGATGCGATTTTCGAGTATGCGGTAGAAGAGCGGTTTCCACTCCTCGGCCGGGCGGTCGGCGTAGGCCCGCGCCAGCTGCAGCATCGCGTCCTGCACGGCATCGTGCGCGTCGTCCTCGTGCCGCAACCCGGCCTGGGCGATCTTGAATGCCTTGAGTTCGACGCCGGCCAGGAACTGGTTCAGCGCACGGGAGCGGGTCTGCTGAGAGGAATCCGTCAGGTCCAAGTCGCCGTGTAATGCGGCCGGCATGTTATAAGGCGACGCGAGCGTAGCAAACTCGGACATGCCCTGTATAACGCGCGCGTACGGGACCTGGTTGACGCCCCCAATGCGCCGCAAGTCACTGATTTAATTTAGGTGTAGGACCGGTGCCCAAAGTCTTCCGGGTGGCGCTCGACACCCCGCTGCGCCGGCTGTTCGATTACCTGCCCCCGGCGCCGGACCAAACGACATTTCCCCCTGTCGTGGGGGCCCGGGTGCGGGTGCCATTTGGCCGTCAGCGGCTCATCGGCCTGATCCTCGAAGCGGCCGATTCTTCCGAGGTGCCTGCCGGGCGGCTTAAGCCCATCCTCGAGGTTCTGGACGGCACTCCCGTAGTCGACGCCGGCGCGCTCGCGTTGCTCGGCTGGGCGGCCCAGTACTACCACCACCCCATCGGCGAGGTGCTCTCGAGCGCACTCCCCAAGGCACTGCGCATGGGAGCCAGCGCCGCGGCGAGTGAGGAGCGCTGGTTTGCAACCGCCGCGGGAGTTGCGGCCCGCGCGCACGGTGAGCCGCGCCGTGCCCCCAGGCAGCGCGCCTTGCTCGAGTTTCTCTCGGCCGGAACCGCCGCCACGGCGGCAACGCTCGATGAGCACCACGGATCGTGGCGCGAGGCCGCCCGTGCCCTGACGGCGCGCGGCTGGATTGCCAGTGCCGCGGTCGCTATCGAACGCTCTGCGGAACCGCACGCCGCGCGTGCCACGGGACCGGAGCTTTTCGCCGAGCAACACACGGCAGTCGAGGCGATCGGCGAAAGCCTGGGTGGCTTCCGCGCCTTCGTACTGCACGGAATCACCGGCAGCGGCAAGACCGAGGTGTACCTGCGCTTGGTCGAACGGGTTGTGGATGCAGGGCACAGAGCCCTGGTGCTGGTGCCTGAGATCGGACTTACGCCGCAGCTGGTGGGGCGCTTTCGCGAGCGCTTCGGCGTGCCCATGGCCGTGCTGCACTCGGCGCTGACCGACAGTGAGCGACTCGGCGCGTGGCGCGAGGCCTTCAGTGGCCACGCGCGCATCGTGCTCGGCACCCGCTCGGCGGTATTCGCACCGGTGCCGGATCTTGGGCTCATCGTCGTTGACGAAGAACACGATTCATCGTTCAAACAGCACGAGGGCGGGTTTCGCTACTCGGCGCGCGACCTGGCGGTGGTGCGCGCACAGCAGACAGGAGTCCCGGTGATACTCGGCTCGGCGACGCCCTCACTTGAGACCCTGCACAACGTCGACGCCGGCCGCTACACGCACCTGCGCCTGCAGCGCCGCGCAGCCCATGCGCAACCGCCGCGGCTGATCCTCCTCGACCTGCGCAAGAGCGCGATGCAGGCCGGCATCTCGATGCAGGCCATGCTGGCCATCGAGCGGCACCTGGCGCAAGACGGCCAGGTGCTGGTGTTTCTGAATCGCCGCGGTTACGCGCCCACGCTCCTGTGCACCGCGTGCGGCTGGATCGCGCCGTGCAGCGAGTGCGACGCGCGGCTGACCGTGCACCTCGGCGC
The DNA here is from genome assembly GCA_003136935.1 of Gammaproteobacteria bacterium. Lineage (GTDB taxonomy): Bacteria > Pseudomonadota > Gammaproteobacteria > Steroidobacterales > Steroidobacteraceae > 13-2-20CM-66-19. Next base: position 13,554 of record PLEC01000034.1, on the reverse strand, counting down.
CGGACGGTTGCGCTGTCATCACTGTGGCGCGGATGCGCCGCTGCCGCCGCGCTGCCCGGTGTGCGGCTTCGCGGTCAAGGCCGTCGGCCAGGGCACGGAACGCGTGGAGGAGATCCTGGGCGAGCGATTTGCCGGCGTGGCGATCGCGCGCCTCGACCGCGACGTGGTGCGCAAGCGCGGCGACATGGAGGCGGTGGTGCGGCGCATGGCCTCCGGCGAGGCACGCATTCTCGTCGGCACGCAGATGGTGACCAAGGGACACGATTTTCCGAACATGACCCTGGTCGTGGTGTTGAACGCCGATCAGGGTCTTTTCAGCACCGACTTCCGCGCACCCGAGCGCCTGGCGCAGACCATTGTGCAGGTGGCCGGGCGCGCGGGGCGCGGCAGCAGGGCCGGCGAGGTACTGATCCAGACGGAATTTCCGGATCACCCGCTGCTGCAGAACCTGCTGGCGGCGGGCTACGACGGCTTCGCACACGTGGCGCTCGAGGAGCGCTCGCTTGCCAGCTGGCCGCCGTTCAGTCGCCTGGCGGCGCTGCGCGACTCCGCCAAAACCCGCGAAGCGGCGCTCGCCTTCCTCAGCGAGGCGCGCGGACTGGTCCCGCGCCCGCCCCGCGGCGTGCGTCTGTTGGGTCCGGTGCCGGCAGCGATGGCGAAGCGCGCCGGGCGCTACCACGCGCAACTGCTCATCGAGAGCACGCAGCGCGCGCGCCTGCATGGCTTCCTTGATGCGTGGCTCCCGGAAGTTGAAGGCCTCAGGAGCGCGCGCGCGGTGCGCTGGTCGCTGGATGTGGATCCGCTCGAGCTGTTTTGATTCGGGTAAACTCACGCCGCNNCCCGGCTCAGCGGCGGTGTCCTGCCCGAAATGCCCGCGGCGTCGGTGGTGGTGGTGGAGCGCTCGCGTGATGCGCAGCACGGCGACTTCGCCACCAACGTGGCGCTGCGCCTGGCGAAGCCGGCGCGGAAAAACCCCCGCGAGCTGGCGGCCGCCATCGTGGCGGCGCTGCCGCCGAATCCCCTGGTGGCGCGTGCCGAAGTCGCCGGCGCCGGTTTCATCAATTTCCACCTCGCCGCGGCTGCTTACGCGCGCGAGCTCGCGAGCATCCATGAGCAGGGCGCGGCCTATGGTGAGAGCCAGCTGGGTGGCGGTGAGCGGGTGCTGGTGGAATTCGTATCCGCAAATCCAACCGGACCGCTGCACGTCGGGCACGGACGTCAGGCCGCCTACGGCGCGACGCTCGCCAACATTCTCAGCGCGGTGGGCTACAGCGTCGCACGTGAGTACTACGTCAACGACGCCGGGCGGCAGATGGACATCCTCGCCGTCAGCACTTGGGTGCGCTACCTGGAACTGTGTGGCGAGGCGCTGCCGTTTCCGGAGAACGGCTACCGCGGCGACTACGTGCGCCCGCTGGCCGCGCAGCTGCACCGCGCGGTGGGCGGCAGGCTGCGCCACCCGGCATCGACGCTGCTCGCGAACCTGCCGGCGGATGCGCCTGCCGGCGACAAGGAAGCCTACATCGATGCGCTCATCGCCCGCGCGCGCGAGCTCATCGGTGCCGACGGCTTCGGCGAAGTGCTCAAGCTTTCACTTACCGAAATGCTCGCCGACATCCGTAACGACCTGAGCGAGTTCGGCGTGGTGTTTGATAACTGGTGCTCGGAAGCGGCCCTTGCGCACAGCGGCGCCATCGATCACGCGCTCGCGGTGCTTCGCGAGCAGGGACGGCTGGTCATGAAGGACGGCGCGACCTGGTTNNCGCGAGCGCGGCTTCGCGCGCCTCATCGACGTGCTCGGCGCCGATCACCACGGCTACGTCGCGCGCGTGCGCGCCGGGCTCATCGCCATGGGCCAGCCGGGTGATTGCCTGGAGGCGACGCTGATCCAGTTCGTCAGCCTGTTCCGCGGTACGGAAAAGATTCCAATGGGTAAGCGCGAGGCGCAGTTCGTGACACTGCGGCAGCTGCGCACGGAAGTCGGCAATGATGCCTGCCGGTTCTTCTACCTCATACGCAGTCACGACCAGCCGCTCGACTTTGATCTGCAGCTCGCCAAGGCGCGCAGCAACGACAACCCGGTCTACTACATCCAGTACGCGCACGCGCGCGTGGCGAGCGTCATGAAGCAACTCGCCGCCCGCGGCCTCGCCTTCGATCTCGCCCAGGGGCTTGCTGGCGCCGGGCTGCTCACGAGCGAGCCCGAGCAGGCGGTGCTGCGCACGCTCACCCGTCACCCCGAAGTGGTGGAGCAGTCGGCGGTGAACCGCGCGCCGCACACACTGGTGCATTACCTGCGCGATCTCGCCAACGCATTCCACAGCTACTACAACGCGGCGAGCTTCATCGTTGATGACGCGCCGCTGCGCAACGCGCGCCTCGCCCTGGTACTCGGTGTGCAGCAGGTGCTGCGCAACGGCCTTACGCTCCTCGGCGTGTCCGCACCCGAGAGCATGTAGGCAACATGGCCAGGCTCAGCGCACGCGATTACAAATCAGCACCGCGCCGCTCGCTCGATGTGAGCAAGTGGCGTGAGTTTGGTTACGGCGCACTCGCCGGCGTCGTCGTGGCGAGCATGGCGTTTGTCTACATCGGCGGTCGCGCGCACCGCAGCGCGGAAGCCGCGGACGCCCCGCGCCCCGAACCGCAGCGCACGGCGCCCGCGCAGCCGGACCCGAGCGCCGCCACCGCCAGACCCGCGGAGAAGTACGACTTCTACGAGATGCTGCCGAACTTCGAAGTCGTCGTGCCGGAAAAGGACAAGGAAGTGAAGCGCGACCTGCCCGCCGCTGCCAAAATCGAGCGCCCCGGGGTCTACGTGCTGCAGGCCGGCTCGTACCGCAACCAGGCGGACGCCGACCGGGTGCAGAAGCAGCTCGCGCTGCAGGGCGTGCAGGCCAAGGTACAGCGCGTTGCCGTGGACGCGGATGTCTGGCACCGCGTGCGCATCGGCCCGATCAACAACCTCGAGCAGCTCAACAAGGTCCGCAAGCAACTGCAGGCGGCCGAGGTGGATGCGCTGGTGATCCGTGTGGGAGACTGATTACAACAGCTTGGGAGCCGCTCGCATGAAAAAGGCGCTGATTGTCTTGTTGGCTTTGGTGGCGACACCCTCTCTGGCGCAGCAGACACCGCCGTCGGCGGAGTCTTTGCGGCAGCTCTTTGCTGCCATCCATGCGAACAAGCTCATGGATTCTTACATGACACAGCTTGATTCCGGCATGCAGGCCGGCATGCGCGCGGCACTCAAGGGCAAGACCGCGAATGTGAAGCAGCAGCAGATCATGGATGACATGCGCGCCAGGATGATCGGCGTCTTCAAGGAATCGTTCAGCTGGGAAAAGATCGAGCCCATGATGACCGACATCTATCGTAAGGACTTCACGCAGCGCGAAGTGGACGACATGCTGAAATTCTACCGCTCGCCGACCGGCCACTCCGTGGTCGATAAATTGCCGCTGGCGATGCAGCAGGCGGGCCAAGCCGTCCAGAGCATGCTGCCGCCGATGATCGAGAAGCTGCAGCAGATCCAGAAAGACGGCGCCGCGCAGCTGCAAGCCGCGCAGGATGCAGCGGATGCGGGCGCGCCGCCGCCACGGCCGCAATAACGCTTTAGTCCTCGCTGATATTCCGGAAGTCCACACCGAGCGAGCGCAGCTTGCGGTACAGNNACGCGCTTGGCGAGCTGCCCGACCTTGCCGTTGCACAACAGCAGCTGCTGCTGCAGGTAGGCACGCTCGAACTGCTCACGCGCCTCGCGCAGCGGCAGGGCCAGGAGGTCCTGCTTCACCAGCGGCTCATTCGGCGGGGTCTGCACCGCGAGTTCGCGTTCGATTTCTTCGAGACGAATCTCCTCGGTGCCGCCGTGGATCAGCATCCGATGCACCAGGTGACGCAGCTCGCGCACGTTGTCGGGCCAAGGGTAGTTGCGCAGCCGGTTCTGCGCCGCGACGCTGAAGCGCCGGAATGTCATTCCGTCGGAATCGACCAGGCGATCGACGTGATGGCGCAGCAGGTCCGGCACGTCCTCTGCATATTCGCGCAGCGGCGGCACCCGCATGATCAGCACGTTCAGGTGCGCGAGCAGATCGCGGCGCAGCGTCTCCCCGCCGGCACGCTGCTCGATGCCCGGCTGGCCTGCCGCCAGCAGGCGCGCGCGGAAGCTGAGCGTTTCGCTGCCGCCCATACGCGTGAACTGTCCTGACTCGAACACGCCCGCGAGCAGGCGCTGTACGCCCGGCGGCAGATCCTCGAGCTCCTGGATGAAGAGCGAGCCGTTGCCCGCCTCCTCGAGAAGCCCCGCGACCTTCACGGCGCCCGGCTCCTCGCGCCCGAACAGCCGCGCTTCCGCGTCCGACTCGCGCAGGGTGCTGGCGATGAGCGCTACAAACGGTGCGCTGGCGCGCGGCCCATGTTCGTGCAGATAGCGTGCGAAGGCCTCGCGGCCGGAGCCGGGTTCACCGACGAGCAGCACCGGGGAAGGATTGGCCGCAATCTGCTGCAGATCCGCGCGCAACTGCTGCATGAGGCGGCTCTTGCCGACCGGCACGGCGAGCGGCGATCCCAGGAGCTTACCCGCCTGGCGATGGCGCCGGCCGGCATCAAGCGCACGCTCCACGGTGCGCAGCAGCTTGGCGAGTGACAGCGGCTTTTCAACGAAGTCGAAGGCGCCGAGGCGCGTGGCTTCCACCGCCGTCTCCACCGTGCTGTGGCCGGACATCATCACCACCGGGCAGCCGTCGGTCGCGCCGACCGACCACTCGCGCAACAGCGTGATGCCATCGACATCCGGCATCCAGATGTCGAGCAGCACGAGGTCCGGGATCTGGCGGGCACGCGAGGCACGCGCCTGCGCGGCGTTGGCGGCGACGTCCACCTCGTAGCCTTCCTCGGAGAGGATTTCCTTCAACAGGCCGCGGATGTCCGCCTCGTCATCGACCACGAGAATATGTGGGCTGCTCATGCTCTTTCCCTCCGCAATTGATCCCGCCGCTCACGTGCGCCGCCGGCGGCGGAGCGGGTGCTGTCTTTCACCGGTAACACGACACGCACGCGCGCGCCACCCTGCGGGCGATTGTCGGCGTCGATTCGGCCGCCGTGCTCCTCAACGATCTTTTTGACGATCGCGAGCCCGAGGCCCGTGCCCTTGGGCTTACTGGTCACGTACGGGTCAAACACCCGGCCGAGAAGCTCGCGCTGGAAGCCCGGTCCATTGTCACACACGGTGACCTCCGCATACGCGGCCTCGGGCGTGACTTCAAAGTGGGTCGCGATCTCGACCAGCGGCTCGGTGACGCTCTCGAGCGCTTCCAGGGCATTGGTCAGCAGGTTGTTGAAAATCTGCCGCACGCGGCCGCGATCCGCCTCGATGCCTTCAATGGCGGTATCCAGATCCAGCCGGATGCGGGCGCGGGGATCCTGCGAGCGATACAGGTCCGCGACCTCGGTGACCAGCTGGTTCAGGCTGAAGCGGGTGATCTGCATTTCCGGGGCCCGCGCGTACTCGCTGAACGCGTTCACCATCTGCAGCATGGTCTGCACCTGCTGCACGATGGTGCGCGTGCCGCGCTCAAGGATCTCCGCGTCCCCCTCGTTCATGCCAGCGAGCAGCCGCCGACGCATGCGCTCCGCGGACAGCTGGATGGGCGTGAGGGGATTTTTGATTTCGTGCGCCAGGCGTCGCGCCACCTCGCCCCAGGCGGCATCGCGCTGCGCCTGCAGCAGCGCGGTGATGTCATCGAACACGATGACGAAACCCATGTCGGAATCCTCACCCGGCAGCGCCGTGCACGCACACATGAGCGTGCGCCGCCCGCTGCTGCTGTCGAGGTCAATCTGCTCACGCCACTCCTCGCGGCCGCCGGCGAACCGCACCGCGAGCGCCGCGACGAACTGCCCCAGCCGTTCATTGCCGGCGGCCAGTTCCGGCAGCGCGTGCCCGGTCGCCGCCGACAGATCGCCGCCGAGAATCGCGCCGGCCGCCTCGTTCGCCATGCGCACCGTCATATTGTGGTCGATGGCCAGCACCCCGGTGGACAGGCGCGCGAGGATGATGGCGAGGCGCTCGCGCTCGCGCTCCACCGCCTGCTGACTGTGAGTGGCTTCCGCGCGCGCGCGCCGCAGCCGCTTGGTCATGTCGTTGAAGGAGTGCACGAGAAAACCCATTTCGTCGCGCGACGGCAGCGGCAGGCGCGTAGCGAAATCGCCCTTGCCGACTGCGCGCGTACCGGCGATAAGATCCTGCACCGGGCGCACCAGGCGCTGCGCCGAATAGATCGCGCCGTAGATCGCGGCCAGCATCGACAGCAGCAACACCAGCGTCAGGGTGAGCCGGAAGCTGTACTTCAGCGGTTCACGGATCGCGGCCAGATCCCCGTACTGGTTGTAGGAACTCTGGACCGCTTCTGAGAGTGCCGCGAGTTGCGCCGGCACCGGGTAGATCGCCACCACGAAGCGCGGCTCCCGGCTGCCCGGGTCCCCGAGCGCGGCGGCGGTGCGGATGAGATAGCGGCCGTCGGCCTGCGGCTCGAGGCTCACGTACGGCAGATGCTGCTCGACCTGCCGCACGAGGTCGACGGTCGGTTGCGTCGGCAGGCTGTCGAGCGGATTTTCCATGCTCGCCGCGAGGATGCGTTCGTGCGCGCCAAAGAGCGCAATTTCCAGCGCCTCACTCGCGCGCCGCTCCGCATTGAGTTTTGCCTGCACCTCACCGGGGGTGCCGGAGGCGAGCGCTGCCGCCAGCGCCACGGTGCGGTGCGAGTACTCGCGCATGCGCAGGTCGAGCGCCGCGCGCGACAGACCCAGCGCGTCGCTCAAGCCCTGCTTCACCTCCACCTTGAACCAGCTGTCGATGCCCTGGTTGATGAACTCGAGCGAGGACAGGTACACGATCAGAAGCGGCGCGATCACCAGCGCGCCGAAGATGCCGACGGTGCGGGCGGTGAGACGCGAGCCGGGCACGTGCGCACGATAGTCGCGCACCAGGCGCCAGATCTTGCGCGCCAGCAGCACGCTCAGCGCGAGCACCCCGCAGACATCGACCCCCAGGATCCACAGCTGCAGGCGGCCGAACTCGGCGGAGTTCTGCACGCTCTTGGCGAGCAGGCCGAAGGCGCCGAGCCCGATGGCGCTCCACAGCACAGCCTGCCCGACGGCGACCCAGCGCATGCCGCGTGGCGGACGTGGGCTTATACGGGGAGCGACCATGTGTACCACTCACTCACGCGGGCCCAGTCATCGGTCCAGAAAAGGATGGCGCGCAGCGATGCCGGCAGGTGGCCACGGCGCACGCCGGCGCGCACATTGATGGTGTAGCTGCCGCCATCGAGCTGCGGCTCAACGAGTATCGGCCAGGCGTCGACCTTACCCAGGTAGTCGAGCGCCTCCTCCAGTGTTGGAAAGGTCTCCTGGTCGCCGCTGCGGGTGTCGCGCACCACGTAACGCTCACTCACCGCGTGATAGGTCAGCTCGCGGCGCAGCGTCAGATCGACAACGTTGGCGTTGAACCAGAGGTGGCGCTCACGATCCACGCGCGCATCCAGATCGAAGGTGAGCGTGATGCCGTCGCGCAGCGCATCGCGGATGGCCGGATTGTCCGGGTACTCAACGCGCGCGTGCAGCAGGAACACCCCCTTGTCGATGTTCACGTACGCGGCGCGCACTTCGAGCACGCCGTCGAGCGCGTCTCCAAGCGCGAGGCCCCAGGCGGCCAGCGCCAGGCTGAGGATCAGGAGAATCGGTGGACGCCGTAGCATGGATGCAACAACAGACCTTAGGGGGATCTGCGACCGGTGGCCTGCACCTTAAGTTCCGGTCGTTGTGTTTTCGAGACAAGCATAATAGAAGCCATCGGTCCCCGCGTCTGCCCCCGGCAGGAGCTGCACGCCCAACGGCCGGTCACTCGCGCCGGGCGCGAGGGCCCGGGCGGGCGGCATCGGGCCGACGTGCAGTGCGGGGAGGTCCCTGAGCAGCCGCTCCACGACGACCTCATTCTCTTCGGGCAGCACCGAGCAGGTGCAATAGATCAGCCGCCCGCCGGGGGCGAGCATGCTGGCCGCGGCCTTAAGGATCGCGAGCTGCGCGGTGGCGAACTGGGCGATATCGGAGGGCCGGCGCAGCAGCTTGATGTCGGGGTGCCGGCGGATGACCCCGGTGGAGGAACAGGGGGCATCCACCAGGATGCGATCAAACGGACGCCCGTCCCAGAAACCTCCAAGCTCGCGCACATCGGCAACGACGAGTGTCGCCGTCCTTCCTAAGCGTTTCAGGTTCTCGTCAATCCGGGCGACGCGCTCGGCATCGATGTCTGCCGCCATGACCGTGACGCCGGCAGGCGCGCGCTCAAGCAGGTGCCCGGTCTTGCCACCGGGGGCGGCACAGGCGTCCAGCACCCGCATTCCCGCCCGCATATCCAGCAGCCGCGGGGCCAGCTGGGCGCCGGCATCCTGCACGGACACCCAACCTTCCGCGAACCCCGGAAGCGCCGATACGGACACCGGCTGATTCAAAATAATCGCTGAATCGATCCACTGTACTACTGATGATTCAATACCAGCTTGAGACAGCTGGGCGACGTAGCTTTGCGCGGATGCGCTGGAGAGGTTGAGCCGTAGGGTCATGGGTGGGTGGACATTGTTCGCCGCGAGCATCGCCGCGCATTCGTGCGGCCACGCCGCCCGCAGTTTCCCGATCAGCCATTGCGGGTGCGCGGTGCGGGCGGGCTCTCCCTGATCGATCCGCGCGAACAGCTGCGCGCGCTCGCGCAGGAAGCGTCGCAGCACGGCATTCACGAAGCCGGTGGCACGCTCGGACTTGAGAATCCGCGCCGCATCGACCGCGGCGTCCACGGTCACCTCGGGCGCATTGCGGGAATACTCGATCTGGTGAGCGGCGACGATGAGCAGCGCCCGCACGGGTGCGGACACGGCCGAAGGTTTCGTGAGCAGGGGTTCGACCGCCGGGGCCAGACGCAGGTACCAGCGGATCGTGCCCAGCGTAATGGCCCGCACCGCGGCCCGATCCGCAGACGCCTCGTACGCACCCAGGACGGCGTCGGCCGAGCGACCGTCTGAGATCACGGCGTCGAGTGCCTGCGCGGCACCGGCGAGCGCCGGTGCGCCCGGGGCCCATGGCGATCTACCCAAGGCGCCGACCGATGAGGGTCAGGCTGTGCGAAAAATCCGGCACCGGCATCGGCCGTCGCCCCGGTCGCTGCACCTGGGTGACGGCGAGCGTGCCCGTGCCGCAGGCGACCCGCATATAATCGTCTTGAACGGAGATGATCGATCCAGGATCGAAACTTTTCGGTGTATTTAGCGTCTCGAACGACGAAGATTCTGCGCGAGCTGCGAAAATCCTCAGCTGCTCGCCCTCGAGGGTGGTCTCGGCCACCGGCCAGGGGTTGAACGCGCGCACCTGCCGCTCGATGTCGAGCGCATCGCGCCGCCAGTCAATGCGGCTTTCCGCCTTATCGATCTTGGCGGCGTAGGTCGCGCCCTGCTGCGGCTGCGGCACGCCCGTCAGTGAACCGCGCTCAAGCCCGTCGAGCGCGGCCAGCAGCGCGGTCGCCCCGAGCACCGACAGCTCATCGTGCAGGCGGCCACCGGTGTAATCGCGCGAAATTGCGCAGCGCCGCTGCAGCAGCACCGGTCCGGTGTCGAGCCCTGAGTCCATCTGCATGATGGACACGCCGCTCTCGGGGTCCCCGGCCAGGATCGCGCGCTGGATGGGGGCCGCCCCGCGCCAGCGGGGCAGGAGGGAGGCGTGAATGTTGACGCAACCCAGCCGCGGCAGGCGCAGGACTTCGGCCGGGAGAATCAGACCGTAGGCCACCACCACCAGCACGTCCGGATTCCAGGCGGCGAGCGGTGCGCGCCCCGCTTCACCCTTAAGCGACTGCGGTTGCGCGAGCGGCAGGTGTGCCGCAAGCGCCGCGGCTTTTACCGGACCATCGGTGAGTTTGCGGCCGCGGCCTTGCGGCCGGTCCGGTTGCGTGAGGACCCCGACCACCTGGTGATGAGTGGTGAGCGCCGCGAAAGCAGGCAGCGCGAATTCCGGCGTGCCGGCAAAGGCGATGCGCAAACTACGACCTAATACGCGCGACGCGCGCCGGTGGCGTTCGCCGCGGGCCGCGACCCGCGCTCGCGACGCTCCTTCTCGAGCTTCTTGCGAATGCGCTCGCGCTTCAGGTCCGACAGGTAGTCTACGAACAGCTTGCCTTCCAGGTGATCCATCTCGTGCTGGATACACACCGCGAGAACGTCCTGGTACTCGCCCTCATGCTCCCTGCCCTTACGATCATGCGAGCGCACGCGCACCTTCGTCGCGCGCTTCACATCGTCGAAAATCCCGGGGACCGACAGGCAGCCCTCCTCGGTGCTGGCCTCCCCTTCGCGCGCGAGGATCACCGGATTGATGAGGGTCAGCGGCTCGTTGTGTTCCTTGGAAACGTCGATGACGATGACCCGCTGGTGTACGTCCACCTGCGTGGCCGCCAGCCCGATGCCGGGAGCGGCGTACATGGTCTCGAGCAGGTCGTCGATGAGTGTCCCCAGAGCCGCGTCGAAGCGCGTCACGGGCTGCGCCCGCGTACGCAGGCGCGGATCGGGGAATTCCAGGATGGTTCGTAGGGCCATGGTCTAAGCCTGATATGGGGGCGCCGCCGGCCGTGATCCAGCGCACAAACTTGACATTAATTCGTACGGGCAGCGGCGGCATGCCAGTATAACAATTAGAATTTCGTGCGCGGGTTGTGTGGTCCGCTGAGGAGTGGAGATGGTCTCAAATCAGTTACTTGGGGCGCGCGCCGTCGCAGCCCTGGCGATCCTGGCGGTCGCGGTTTCCGGCTGTTCGCACACGCGCGGCACCGGTGAGTCCACCGCGGCTCCCGCGCCCGTGAGCGCGGCCGCGACGGCCGCTCCCGCCCCGGATATGACGGCGACTGAAGCCGCCATCACCGCCTCCGGCACCCAGGCCCCGGCGGCCAGTTCCGATGCCGGTGCGGTGGTCAATCCCACGGCCCCGAAACACTACACCGTCAAGCGCGGCGATACGCTGTGGGGCATCGCGTCGATGTTCCTGAGAGATCCGTGGCTGTGGCCGGAAGTGTGGATCATCAATCCGCAGGTGCCGAATCCGCACCTTATTTATCCCGGCGACACCCTCGCGCTCGCCTACGGCGCCGATGGCCGCGCCCAGGTACGCCTCGAGCAGGCCGGCGCCGTGCGCCTGGATCCGCGCCTGCGAAGCTCCGCGCTCGACAGCGCCATTCCGACCATCCCCTACGCCGCGATTGCCGCGTTCCTGTCGCGGCCGACGCTGCTCACCGCGGACGAGATCCGTCACGCGCCTTACGTGCTCGCCTTCCGCGACATGCACCAGATCGCAGGCTCCGGCAACGAAGTCTACGTACGCAACCTCACGGCCGATGAGAACGCCCGTTTCAACGTCATGCACGTGAGCGATGAGCTGCGTGATCCGGATGACGGCAAGGTCCTCGGCTATATCGGGATCTACACGGCCACGGCGCTCGTGCAGCGGCCCGGCAATCCCGCCAAGGCGCTGCTGATCGATCCGGCCCGCGAGACGCTGCAGGGCGACCGGCTCCTGACCCCCAGTGACCAGGGACCGGCGAACTTCATGCTCAAGGCACCCGCCGGGGATGTGCACGGCCGCATTCTCGCGGTCGTCGGCGGCACCGACCTCGCCGGTCAGTACAACGTCGTCGCCATCAACCGCGGCGCGCGTCACGGACTGGAAGCGGGCACGGTACTGGCGGTGGATTCGGCCGGCGACACGACCATCGATCGGTATCGCGGCGGCAAGAACATCGGCGACTCCACCAATGGGGTGGGCACCTCGTTCGCGCCCACCGTGCGATTGCCCGATGAGCGCGCCGGAACCGCGCTCGTATTCAAGGTGTTCGACCGGGTCAGCTACGCGCTGATCGTTGGCGCCTCGGATGCCATCCACACCGGCGACGTGGTACACAACCCCTAGTCCATTGGCGAAAATCGCAGGAAGCGATTTTCGCGGACATCAGCTTCGTTTCCGCCGGCCAAAGGCGTGACTTTGGCCGGCTGCGGCGGTGCCGGGAGGCGCCGCGGCGCGTAAGCGCTTGCGTGCCTTTTGTGGGCCGCGGCCGCGGGGTCGCTTCCATTATGCTCGCCCCATGGATGCACTCACCGCGCGAGCGCTGCTGGCCCGGGCCCCGGGGCTCACCGGCGAGCAGGTGCAGGCGCTGCTGCGCGCCGCGGACGGCGAGCTGGAACGCACGGCGACGCGCGCGACACTCGCCCAGGTTGAGTTGCCCGCGGCGGCGCGCGATTTCCTGCGCGCGCCCGATGCGGACGCACTGGCGGCGGATCTTGACTGGCTAGGCTTGAGCGGCGCGCAGATTCTCCTCAGCACCGACCCGGTCTACCCGGCACTGCTCGCGCAGACCGTGGGTGCACCGGGGGCGCTTTACGTGCTGGGATCCGTCGCGGCGCTGTCCTCGCCGCAGCTCGCCATGGTCGGCTCACGCAGCCCCACCCCCGCCGGACGCGCCACCGCGCGCGAATTTGCCGCCTGGTTCGCCCGCGCCGGGCTCACCGTAACCAGCGGTCTCGCCTTAGGGATCGATGCCGCGAGTCACGAAGGGGCATTGCACGGCGGCGGACTGACGGTGGCGGTACTCGGCACCGGCCTCGACCGCATTTATCCTCCCGAGAACGCCACGCTCGCGCGGCGCATCAGCGAGCACGGNNGCGCGCCTGGCGGGGGAATCCGGACGCGAGGTGTTTGCGATCCCCGGCTCGATCCACAGCCCACTGTCGCGCGGCTGCCACCAACTCATCAGGCAGGGTGCACGGCTGGTGGATGAGGCGGCCGACGTGCTCTCGGAGCTGCAAATTCCCGTGCCGCAAGAGGCTGTTTCGCGCACGCAGGGCGCGCCCGCTGCCGCCCCCGAATTGGACAAGGAGTATGAAATGCTGTTAGATGCGCTCGGTTTTGAACCGGCGACCATGGATGCGCTCGTCACACGCACGCGGCTGCCGAGCGGATCGGTGGCCTCGATGCTGCTGATCCTGGAACTCCAGGGCCGTGTGGCGCCTCTCCCGGGCGGCCGCTTCGGCCGCGTACCATAGATCTTCCGATGACTACTGGCAGCGTTCTCGACATTCTCATCTACGTGTTCGACCGCTACATGCTCGTCGAGACGGCGGATGTACCCGGACGCGAACACCTGGCGCGCGACCTGCGCCGCGCGGGTTTTGCGCGCGTCCACGTGGAGCATGCGCTCGACTGGCTGACGGATCTCGCCTTCGGGCACGAGCGCGCGCCGCTGCTGCCGGCCGCCGGCACGCCCGCGGTGCGGGTGTTTGCGGACAGCGAGCTGGCGCGCCTGTCGACCGACTGCCGCGGCTACCTGTTGTCGCTGGAACGCCAGGGCGTGCTCACGGCGCAGCAGCGTGAGATGGTGATCGAACGCGCCCTGGCCCTGCCGGGCGCGCCCGACACCGAGCATCTGAAATGGGTCGTGTTCATGGTGCTCTCGAGCACCCCGGGGCAGGA
>PLEC01000021.1 GCA_003136935.1 Gammaproteobacteria bacterium | reverse complement strand
GTCGTAACGAAGATCCTGAAGTAGGAGGGTGCTTCACAGTAACCCTCAAGGGCTGCCCAGCAGGCGAAAGCCGCGTCTTTCGCCCGCCGCAGATGCAGAGTGATGAGGTGATTCCGCTGAAATTGCCACAGGCAATTTCAGCCAATGAACGTAGGCCAGTAGCTCAATTGGCAGAGCGGCGGTCTCCAAAACCGCAGGTTGGGGGTTCGATTCCCTCCTGGCCTGCCATCGGTTGATATGACAGACGTAATCAAAGTTCAGGACGCGGGCACCGCGGACCAGGCAAAGTTCGTCGCCGCGATCCTGATCGTGATCGCAGGCGTGGCCGCTTACTACCTGCTGCCCAACGAGTCGAGCTGGCTGCGCTGGCTCGCCGTGGTCGTGAGCCTCGCGCTTGCGGCACTGGTGGTGTGGTTCTCGTGGTACGGCACGCAGTTCAAGCAGTTCGTGGAACTGGCGCGCGTCGAGCTGCGCAAAGTCGTGTGGCCCAACAGGCAGGAAACCGGCATGACGACGCTGGTGGTGTTCGTGTTTGTCGTCGTGGCGGGACTGTTTTTCTGGCTGCTGGATTTCGTGCTCGCCTGGGCCACCCGCGCAATCACGGGGCAGGGGGGTTGAACGTGGCGTTGAGATGGTACGTGGTGCACGCCTACTCCAACTTTGAGCACCGCGTGGCGCAATCCCTCAAGGAGCGCATCGCCCGCGCCGGGCTCGAGACGCGCTTCGGCGAGATCCTCGTGCCGACCGAAGAGGTGGTCGAAATGCGCGACGGCCAGAAGCGCAAGAGCGAGCGCAAGTTCTACCCCGGCTACGTGCTGGTGCAGATGGAAATGGACGAGGAAACCTGGCACCTGGTGCGCGATGTGCCCAAGGTGCTCGGCTTTATCGGCGGCACGTCCGAGAAGCCGGCGGCGATCACCGACAAGGAAGCCAACCAGATCCTGCGGCGGGTCGAAGAGGGCGTGGACAAGCCGCGGCCGAAGGTGCTGTTTGAGCCGGGCGAAGTGGTGCGGGTTGTCGACGGACCGTTCAATGATTTCAACGGCGTGGTCGAGAGCGTCAACTACGAAAAGAACCGCCTGCAGGTGGCGGTGCAGATCCTCGGGCGCTCGACGCCCGTGGAGCTGGATTTCTCGCAGGTCGAAAAGGCCTGACTGAATTGCAGCGCAGCCCAGCCGGCAAAAACCACGCTTTTTGCCGGCGGACCGCGAAGTGATGTCTGCCGAAATCGCCAGGGCGATTTCGGCCAGATTATTAAGGGAGCCGCGAAGGCGCTGGAACCTTAAGGAGAGGTATCGATGGCTAAGAAAGTATCGGGCTACATCAAGCTGCAGGTGCCTGCAGGCGCTGCCAACCCCTCGCCGCCGATCGGGCCGGCGCTGGGTCAGCAGGGCGTGAACATCATGGAGTTCTGCAANNGCGGTGCTGATCCGCAAGGCGATCGGGATTGAAAAAGGCAGTGGCACCCCCAATACCGCCAAGGTGGGCAAGATCTCCCGCAAACAGCTGGAGGAGATCGCCAGGATGAAGCAGCCCGACCTCACCGCCGCCGATCTGGACGCCGCGGTCCGCACCATTGCGGGCAGCGCGCGCAGCATGGGCGTCGACGTGGAAGGAGTCTGATCATGGCGATACCTAAGCGAATCAAGGCCTGGAAAGACAAGATCACCCCAGGCAAGCAGTACCCGGTTGAGGAAGCCCTGAAGCTGGTGAAGGAATTCGCGACCGCCAAGTTCGCGGAAGCCGTGGATGCCTCCGTGAACCTGGGGATCGACGCCAGCAAGTCCGACCAGCAGGTGCGCGGCTCGACCGTGATGCCGCACGGCACCGGCAAGACCGTGCGCGTGGCGGTGTTCACCTCCGGCAAGAACCTGGAGCTGGCCAAGGCCGCGGGCGCCGACATCGTCGGACTCGAGGATCTCGCCGCCCAGGTGAAAGCGGGCGAGATCAACTTCGACCGCGTGATCGCGAGCCCCGATGCCATGCGCGTTGTGGGCCAGCTGGGCCAGATCTTAGGTCCCCGCGGTCTCATGCCGAACCCCAAGGTTGGCACGGTGACGCCGGATGTCGCGACCGCGGTAAAAAATGCCAAGTCCGGCCAGGTCACCTACCGGGTCGATAAGGCCGGCATCGTGCATTGCACGATCGGCAAGGCGAATTTCGAAGTGAACGCGCTGAAGGAAAACCTCCACGCGCTGATCGCGGATCTGCAAAAGGCGAAACCCGCCACTTCGAAGGGTGTGTATTTGAAGCGCGTCACGCTGTCCTCGACCATGGGGCCGGGCGTGATGGTCGATCAGGCGACTCTGAGTTAAATGAACAGGGTCTGCGCCTTGGCGCAGACCCTGTTGAACCCTGCGCGTAAGCGCATGGCAAGGTTTGATGCGGGCCGGGGTGCTTTGACCCTGGCCATCGTCGAAGACCGCAGGCGAGGGAAGGGTGACGGCCGCAAGGCCACAAATCCGGCCCTCTTAATGGACCGCCTGCGCAGATGGTGAACCGCTTTTCGCATCGAGGAACTCCTCGAGGCGTGGAGGTCACCGTCGAAGAGGGGAAGCGCGCGTACGGACGCACGCTTCATGGGTGATCTTCGCAGCGAGAGGAGAGATGAATGGCACTCAAACTCGAAGACAAGAAGGCACTGGTAGCGGAAGTGGCCGAGGTTGCGGCGAAAGCCCACTCGGTCGTGGCCGCCGAGTACCGCGGGCTTTCGGTCGGACAGATGACCGAGCTGCGTGCCAAGGCGAGAAAGCAGGGCGTGTACGTGCGTGTTGTGAAGAACACGCTGGCCCGCAAGGCGCTCGCCGGCACGTCGTTCGAATCAGTGGGACCGAAGCTCAAAGGACCTCTGGTACTCGCTTTCTCGAAGGACGATCCGGGCGCGGCGGCGCGCGTGGTGAAGGACTTCGCCAAGGCGAACGAGAAGCTCGTGGCGACACTCGTGTCTCTGGGTGGGCTGGTCTTACCCGGCGCGGAGCTCGAGAAAGTGGCGAGTCTGCCGACTCGCGAGCAGGCGTTGTCGATGCTGCTCGGTGTGCTCAAGGCGCCGATCCAGAAGTTCGTCCGCACGCTCGCCGAGCCGCCGGCGAAACTCGCACGCACTGTTGCCGCCGTACGCGATCAGAAACAGGCCGCGGCTGCTTAACTGTCTTAAGTTATTTTTTGGAGACTCAAATGGCTGTCAACAAAGACGAAATCCTCGATGCAATTTCCAAGATGACTCTGATGCAAGTCGTCGAGCTGATCTCCGACATGGAGAAGAAGTTCGGCGTCACCGCCGCCGCCCCGGTGGCGATGGCTGCTGGCGCTGCCGCCGGCGCCGCCGCCGCCGCTCCCGCTGAAGAGCAGACGGAATTCACCGTCACTCTCAAGGAGTACCCGGCGGACAAGAAGGTAACGGTGATCAAGGTGATCCGCGAACTCACGGGTCTCGGACTCAAGGAAGCGAAGGACCTCGTCGAGGGCGCACCCTCGATGGTCAAGGAAGCCGTTTCCAAGGGCGACTCTGAGACCATGAAGAAGAAGCTCGAGGACGCCGGCGCGAAGGTGGAGGTCAAGTAGGACCTCCTGCGCCGCTGCCCTCTCCCTCCGGCGCGCCGCTTCGGCGGCGTGCCCCGGGCGGAGAAGGCGTGTTTTGCGACTGATTTGATGACGCGCGTGATTTTTTTGCTGATCCCGCCCGCCTGAGGCGGGGTCGAACCTGAGGTGACCACTCGATGGCCTATTCCTTCACCGAGAAAAAGCGCATCCGCAAGAATTTCGGCAAGCAGGCGAGCATTCTCGACACGCCTTACCTGCTGGCCATTCAGCTCGATTCGTATCGCAAGTTCCTGCAGGTCGACAAGCCTGAAGAGACGCGCGAGCGCATCGGACTGCACGCCGCGTTCAAGAGCGTGTTCCCGATTTCCAGTTACAGCGGCAACGCGTCTCTCGAGTACGTGAGCTACCGGCTCGGCGAGCCGGTGTTCGATGTCAAGGAATGCCAGCTACGCGGCCTCACCTACGCCGCCCCCTTGCGCGTCAAGGTGCGGCTGATTGTCCTCGACAAGGAAGCCCCGGGCGCCAAGAAGCCGGTCAAGGATGTGCGCGAGCAGGAGGTGTACCTGGGCGAGCTGCCGCTCATGACCGACAACGGCACCTTCGTCATCAACGGCACCGAGCGCGTCATCGTGTCGCAGCTGCACCGCTCACCGGGCGTGTTCTTCGATCACGACCGCGGCAAGACGCATTCCTCCGGGAAGCTGCTGTTCTCGGCACGCATCATTCCTTACCGCGGCTCGTGGCTGGACTTCGAGTTCGACCCCAAGGACTGCGTGTTCGCACGCATCGACCGCCGGCGCAAGCTCCCGGTCACCATCATCCTGCGCGCGCTCGGCATGACCGAGGCGGAGGTGCTGGCGACGTTCTTCGAGACCAACACATTCTTCGTCAGCGCCGATGAAGTGGCCCTGCAGCTCGTGCCGCAGCGCCTGCGCGGCGAGACCGCAACCTTCGAGATCCGCATCGGCGATCAGGTGATCGTCGAAGAAGGCCGCCGCATCACGGCGCGTCACGTGCGCCAGCTCGAAGACGCCAAGGTCACGCGCCTGCGCGTGCCGCGCGAGTACGTTTACGGCAAGGTGCTGGCCCACGACGTGGTCAACACCGACACCGGCGAGATCCTCGCCAAGGCCAACGAGGTGCTGACCGCGGCTTCCGTCGAGAAGCTGATCGAAACCGGTATCACCCAGGTCAACACGCTGTACGTCAACGATCTTGACCGCGGCGCCTATATTTCCGACACGCTGCGGATCGATCCCACCAAGACGCGCCTGGAGGCGCTGGTGGAGATCTACCGCATGATGCGTCCCGGTGAGCCGCCCACCAAGGACGCCGCCGAGAACCTGTTCGGCAACCTGTTCTTCAATCCCGAGCGCTACGACCTCTCGGCCGTCGGCCGCATGAAGTTCAACCGCCGCGTGGGACGCAAGGAGATCCTCGGTCCCGGTATTCTTTACGACCAGAAGTACGCCAGCACCCGCACCGACGAGCTCTCCAAGCGCCTGGTTGCGCAGTACGGCGATATGTCCGACATCATCGACGTGCTGAAGGTGCTGATCGACATCCGTAACGGCAACGGCCAGGTGGACGATATCGATCACCTGGGGAACCGCCGCGTCAGATCGGTCGGTGAGATGGCGGAGAACGCCTTTCGCGTAGGTCTGGTGCGTGTCGAGCGCGCCGTCAAGGAGCGCCTGACCATTGCCGAGACCGAGCCCTTGATGCCGCAGGAGATGATCAACGCCAAACCGGTGGCGGCCGCGGTCAAGGAGTTCTTCGGCTCCTCGCAGCTGTCGCAGTTCATGGACCAGAACAACCCGCTGTCGGAAGTGACCCACAAGCGCCGCGTTTCGGCACTGGGCCCGGGCGGCCTGACGCGCGAGCGCGCTGGTTTCGAGGTGCGCGACGTGCACCCGACCCACTATGGCCGCGTCTGCCCGATCGAGACCCCGGAAGGTCCGAATATCGGCCTCATCAACTCGCTGTCCGTGTACGCGCGCACCAACAACTACGGCTTCCTCGAGACGCCGTACCGGCGCGTGGAAAACGGCCGCGTGACCGATCGCATCGATTACCTGTCGGCGATCGAGGAAGGCGAGTTCGCGATCGCGCAGGCGAATGCGGTGCTGGGATCAAAGGGCGAACTCACCGATGAGCTCGTGTCCTGCCGCTTCCAGAACGAGTTCACGCTCATGCCGCGCGAGCGTATCAACTACATGGACGTCTCGCCGAAGCAGATCGTGTCGGTGGCCGCCTCCCTCATCCCGTTCCTCGAGCACGACGATGCTAACCGCGCCCTCATGGGCTCGAACATGCAGCGCCAGGCAGTGCCGACGCTACGCTCGGAGACCCCGCTGGTGGGCACGGGCATGGAGCGCCCGGTGGCGATCGATTCGGGCGTTGTCGTGATCGCCAAGCGCGGCGGCTCGGTCGACTCGGTCGACGCGTCGCGCATCGTGGTGCGCGTGAATGACGATGAAACCCTCGCCGGCGAGCCCGGCGTGGACATCTACAACCTCACCAAGTACACGCGTTCGAACCAGAACACCTGCATCAA
>PLEC01000165.1 GCA_003136935.1 Gammaproteobacteria bacterium | reverse complement strand
CCCTCCGGCGGGGTTTTTTTTGGCAGCGGATTCGCAGCGGTTCGTCGCGCGCCGCGGGGAAAAAAGGAGGCAGCCAAAGGCTGCCTCCTGAATCCGGATCGATCTGTCAGTTCGCGTTGATCGTCGGAAAACTACAAACTCACCCGCACTTGGAATCGCCACAATTCAGGCACGTCATGCAGCCGTCCATCATCACCACGGCGGCGGTGCTGCAGCGGCTGCACAGCTGTGCGCCTTCCGGGAAATGCGACTTGGCAAAGGCGTCGGCCTGCTTGGCGCGCGCCTCGAACTCCGCGCGCTTCTCGTCGACGAGCTTCTGCTGGTGCACGTCCAGCTGCGTTTTACGGATGAGCCCGATGGTCTGCAGGTGCTTCTCGATCACGTGGCCGAGCTCGGCGATGATCGAGGGCATGAACTTGCCGCCTGGCTGCCAATAGCCACCGCGCGGATCGAACACCGCCTTCAGCTCGTCCACCAGGAAGGTGACGTCGCCGCCCTTTCTGAACACCGCCGAGATGATGCGCGTGAGCGCCACGATCCACTGGAAGTGATCGAGGTTCTTGGAATTGATGAAGATCTCGAATGGCCGGCGCTGCTCGTACTCGGTGCCCTCGTTCAGCATAATGTCGTTGATGGTTACGTACATCGCGTGATCGGAGATCGGGGTCTTGATCTTGTAGGTCGAGCCAATGAGCATTTCCGGACGCTCGAGCTTCTCGTGCATGCGGATGACTTTGGCGGTGTGGCCGTTCTTGTCGCGCACGAACTCATCGGCCACCTGCGCGGGCAGCCGCGCCTGCGCCGCCTTGTCGAGCGGCTTGGTGTCAGCCTTGTCCTCGGGCTTCTGTACCGCGTACTTGACGATTTTTCGATCGATCTTGATGGTCATAGTGAGTCCTGAAGGAGTGCCGACTGCCAGCTTAGTTCGTATTCGCAAAGAAGGGTCCGATGGCTATGCGCACGTAACCGCCCGCTGCGTTGTGGAACGCATCATGGCAACGCTTGCACAGTGTCAATAGATTCCATACCTCGTACTTCCAGTCTGGAAAGCGTTGGAACGGCCACACGTGGTGCGCGTTGCGGCGAGCCACTGCAATTTGTTCAAGATCCTGAGCCATACGCAACTTCAGTACTTACCGAAGTACCCTTCCTTTAGGCTGTCGTAAAGATTCGCTGTGGTGTGCAGCTCGCCGTCGTACTCGATTTCTTCATCACCGCGCGCCTCTACTACCGTGCCGTCCTCGAGCGTGAATTTGTAGAGGGTGTTCTTCAGGTCCTGCTCTTTTACCAGCACGCCCTGGAACACTTCGGGGTTGAAGCGGAACGTCGTGCAGCCCTTCAGACCCTGCTCGTGTGCATACAGATAGATGTCTTTGAATTTCGCGTAGGGGAAATCCGTAGGCACGTTCGCCGTCTTAGAAATCGATGAATCGACCCACTTCTGGGACGCAGCCTGCACCTCAACATGCTCCTTGGGAGCGACGGCGTCCGAAGCGATGAAGTAGTCCGGCAATCTTTCCGCATCGTTCGTGCCTCCAGGTGTGGCATTCGGGTTGACGAGTTCGCGGTACGCCAGCAACTCGAAGGAATAAACGTCGATCTTTTCCTTGGACTTCTTGCCCACCCGGATCACGTTTCTGAAGTAGTGGTGCGCAAATGAAGGTTCGATTCCATTCGAAGCATTGTTAGCAAGTGACAGCGAAATCGTCCCCGTAGGCGCGATCGAGGTATGGTGCGTGAAGCGCGCACCGGTTTCGGCCAGCTCATGCACCAGCTGCGGAGCAACCTGCGCGATGCGCTGCATGTAGCGGCTGTACTTCGCATGCAGGAGACGCCCTGCGATCTTCGAGCCGGGCTTCCAGCCGTCCTTCACCATCTCGGGGCGCTTACGCAGCATTTCCTTAGTGACCGTGAACTCCTCGTTCATGATCGGCGCGGGACCCTTCTCGCGCGCCAGCTCGAGCGCCGCTTCCCAGCCCGCCACCGCCATCTCGCGCGTCGCGTCCTCGGTGAACTGCACCGCCTCGGGCGAACCGTATTTCATCTTCAGCAGCGTCATGGTGCTGCCGAGCCCCAGGAAGCCCATGCCGTGACGGCGCTTGCGCAGGATCTCCCCACGCTGCTGTTCAAGCGGCAACCCGTTGATCTCGACAACGTTGTCGAGCATGCGCGTGAACACCTTCACGACCTCGCGATACTCGTGCCAGTCGAATTCCGCGAAATCGCCGAACGGGTGCTTAACGAAACGCGTGAGATTCACCGAACCTAACAGGCACGAACCGTAGGGCGGAAGCGCCTGTTCGCCGCAGGGATTAGTGGCACGGATATTTTCGCACCACCAGTTGTTGTTCATCTCATTAACGCGGTCGATGAGAATGAAGCCCGGCTCGGCGAAATCGTAGGTGGACGACATGATCACGTCCCACATGCGTCGCGCCGGCAGGGTCTTGTAGATCTTGCAGGCGACCAGACCTTCGTCGTTCACGACGTAGCCCTCGTGCACCGACCACTCGCGCCACAGGAACTTCGTCACGTCGGTGAGATCGGGCTTATCCGCCTCGTATTCTCTTTGCGCCAGTGGGAAGGCGAGCTTCCACTCACTATCCTCGCGGACCGCCTGCATGAACTCATCGGTGATCAGCAGCGACAGGTTGAACTGCCGCAGGCGCCCGTTCTCGCGCTTGGCGCGGATGAACTCCATGACGTCCGGATGCCCGATGTCGAACGTGCCCATCTGCGCACCGCGGCGGCCGCCGGCGGAGGAGACGGTGAAACACATCTTGTCGAAGATATCCATGAAGGACAGGGGGCCAGAGGTGTAGGCGCCCGCGCCCGACACGTAGGCGCCACGCGGGCGCAGCGTCGAAAATTCATAGCCGATACCTGAGCCCGCCTTGAGCGTCAGTCCCGCCTCGTGGACCTTCCTCAGGATGTCGTCCATCGAATCGCGGATCGTGCCCGAGACCGTGCAGTTGATGGTCGAGGTGGCGGGCTTGTGCTGCAGCGCGCCGGCGTTGGAGGTGACGCGGCCGGCGGGAATCGCGCCACGGCGCAACGCCCACAGGAATCGCTCGTACCAGTGCTCGCGCGCCTCGGCTCGCTCAACATCGGCGAGCGCGCGCGCCACGCGCTGATAGGTCTCGTCCATCGACTTGTCGATGGGCGTGCCGTCCTTGGCGGTCAGGCGATACTTCTTATCCCAGATGTCGAGCGACGCTTCCTGGAAGGGAATCGCATCAATATCTTTGGGTTCAATCTTGACGACGGTGTTCATGAAATCCGCGGCGCTCCACGTTCTTGACGCCTTTTCTCATCGGATGAAGGGAATACCGGCGGTGCGCGACACGATCTCAAGTGAGCCGCGAGCCCTACCGGTAACCTGCTGCCTGTCAGAACAGTCAGGCCCCTGCAACCTCCCCCCGACCGCGTGACCCTGATCGCCTTGCGCGAACACAAGATCTTGTGTGTCGGGGTCGAGAGCCTAATGACGACCTCAGGGTGCGTCAAGATTCCATAATGCGTTTTTTCATGCCGATTTAGATCATTTATTTCAATGTATTACGTCGTTCGTAGCCACAGGATGACAGATATTTTTTAACAAAACTGCGGTCGCCGGACCTTAGGCCCGGCACCCCAATATCTTGTGCCCAGGCCAGACACAGGTTTTGCACAAGCTGCCCACAGGCAGGCATTGCCAAGACCCCGGTTGCCGCGACCCTGGCGGGTCCGAATTCCACCCCTGGCTACTTTTTGACCACGCGGCGTTGCGGGCGGTTGCGCTCGCCGGCGCTGCCCGCACCGCGCCCTTGAAACCGCCACCTGCAAACCGCACATCGTGTGCAGGACGCGCAGTGTCTGCGCTTACGTTTTCAGTTGCCTTTCCAACAGGAGATCACTATGACCATCGTTCGTTATGAGCCGTGGGCGTTCGTGGGCCGCTTGCAGCGGCAGCTCGATCGCACGCTCGGCGAGACCCAGGGCCTGGCTGACGGCGCCGCTACCGCCAGTGTCAGCTGGATTCCGCACGTCGACATCCGCGAGGAAGCCGAGCGCTTCGTGGTGGTGGCCGATGTGCCGGGCGTTGAGCCCAAGGACATCGAAATCACCGCCGACAAGGGCGTGCTGACGGTTCGCGGCGAGCGCCGCGTGGAGAAGAAAGCGGCCGTGGACGGCTACGAGCGTGTTGAGCGCGCCACCGGTACGTTCCTGCGCCGCTTCACGCTCCCCGAGAGCGCGGACGCGGAGGCCATCAAGGCCACTCACGTCAACGGCGTGCTTGAGCTGAGCATTCCGAAGCGCCCCCAGGAGCAGCCGCGACGCATTAACGTCCAGGCTGCCTGAAGTCTCCATTGACCCCGGACACCCCGGCGGTGCGTTCCTTAAGGCCGCCGGTGTGTCTGTGCAGTGCGTCTGCTTTTCCTGTGGCGGCGGCCCGCTGAGCTGTCCGTGAGGCTAGAATTCATCAGGCCATGAGAGTGCGAATTTCCGCCTTCTGCCTGATTGCGGGGCTGGCGGCAGCAGCGTCCCTCGCCGGTATACCCCCGGCCGTGGGAGATACGCCGCTTCCCACGCTCGCGCCCATGATCAGGAAGGTCTCCCCGGCGGTGGTCAACATCGCCACGCGCGGCACCGTGCGTGAGAGCGGCTCGCAGAACCCGCTGCTCGATGATCCGTTCTTCCGGCACTTCCTTAACCTGCCTCCCAACTCCCCGGCTCACGAGCGGCCGTTTCAGAGCGCCGGCTCCGGCGTCATATTCGATGCCCGCAAGGGCTACATCGTCACCAACGCGCACGTGGTGGAAAACGCGAGCGAGATCACGGTGACGCTGCAGGATGGGCGCGACCTCAAGGCCACGGTCGTCGGCAGCGACGCGCCCTCGGACGTGGCGGTCCTGAAAGTGCCGGCCGACGGCCTGGCGCAGATCGTCCTGGGTGATTCCGCAAAATCCGAAGTCGGCGATTTCGTGGTGGCAATCGGCAACCCCTTCGAGCTGCAGCACACGGTGACCTCAGGGATTATCAGCGGCCTGTCGCGCTCGGGAATCACCCCCGATGGCTACGAGGACTTCATCCAGACCGACGCCTCGATCAATCCCGGCAACTCCGGCGGGGCACTCGTGAACCTGCGCGGCGAGCTGATCGGGATCAACACGGCCATCCTCTCGCGCACCGGCGGCAACATGGGAATCGGTTTCGCCATCCCGGTGAACATGGCGCGCAGCGTCATGCAGCAGTTGCTGCGCTATGGCACGGTGAAGCGCGGTGAGCTTGGCGTAAGCATGTACACCGTCACGGCGGACATCGCGCACTCGCTGGGTTTGAGCAATGTGGCCGGGGCGCTGGTCTCACAGGTTATCGAGGGTTCGGCCGCCGACCATGCGGGCATCCGCGCCGGCGATGTCATCACTACGGTGAATGGCCAGACGGTTAAATCCAACAGCGAGCTGCGCAACACCATCGGCCTGCTGCGGGTCGGCGACAAGCTCGAAGTCGGTCTGGTGCGCGACGCCAAGCCGCTGCATGTGACCGCGGTGATCGCGGATGCTGCCGACAACGCCGCGTTCGCGCCAGCGGCGATCCGCAACAGCCCTTTACACTAGCCACCGGTCCCCTGCAGCCCGCACAGCCGCGCATGCCGCAACGCGCGCGGCTCGCGCGCGAGGACGCGCACGGCGGCGTAGAAGCGCGGCAGGTCGTTGTCGTTTTCCGCCAGCAGCCGCTCGAAGCCCGGCACGCAATCGAAGTAGGTCGCCACCGAAGCGAGGCGTGCATTGTTGAGTCCGGCGGCGATCCATTGGTCGTACAGCGGGTAATGCACTCCCCGGCGTTTCTCGAGCGCGCGGATATCGCCGCTCAGCGCGGCGAGGATGCGCACCTTGCCGGCGCGCAGCTCATCGCGCGGCGCGCCCGTGGCATACAGCCGTGCGAGCTGCGCGCGGGTAGCGGCCAGCAGGTCAAGGAACTCGCGCCCCTGCGCGCGGCGCTCGCGGAACTGGCGGATGCGGCCGGGTTCGCCCTGGTACGCAAGCCAGCGCTGCAGTCCCACGTCTTCCACCGTGGTGGCGAACGCCTCGTTGAATTCGGAGTCGTTGCGCACGTACAGCAGCTGGTGCGCGAGTTCGTGAAAGATGGTGGCGGCGAGTTCGTCGTCGTCGTAGCGCAGCATGGAAGACAGCACCGGGTCGGAGAACTTGCCGAGGGTCGAGTAGGCGGGCACGCCATCGACCACCACATCGAAGCCGCGCACCGCGAGGCCGGCCGCGAACTCACGCGCGCGCCGCTCTTTGAAGTAGCCGCGGTAAGCGACGCAACCGGCGACCGGGAAACACCACACCCGGGGATTGACCGAGAACTCGGGCGTCGCGACCACGTTCCACACCACGTACGGCCGGCCGATGTCGGCGTAGGTCGTGTAACTGCTGTTGTCCGGCAGCTGCAGCTGCGCGGCGGCGAAGGCACGCGCCGCGCGCACCTCGGTGAGGCGCGCCCGCAGCGGCGCGGCGGTGCGGGGGTCGGCGATGAGGGTGTCGATGGGCACGCGCGCGCGCAGCACCTGCAACTGGCCGTTGCCGGCCTGCAGCAGATAAGTGGTGCCACAGCCCGACAACAACACGCAGCCGGCGTACAGCAACACGCGCCAAGTCTCGGTTACCATGCGCATCATGCGAGTCTACTTGGTTGGCGGCGCGGTTCGGGACCGCCTCCTCGGACGTGCGGTGAGCGAGCGCGACTGGGTGGTTGTCGGTGCGACGCCGGAGGAACTGGTACGGGACGGCTACCTGCCCGTGGGGCGTGAGTTCCCCGTATTCCTGCATCCGCAGACGCGCGAGGAATACGCGCTCGCACGACTGGAGCGCAAGGTGGCCCCCGGCTACCGCGGCTTCACGACACTCTTCTCACCCGCTGTCACGCTGGAGGAGGATCTGCGGCGCCGCGATCTGACCATCAACGCGATGGCCGAGGGCGCGAACGGCGAGCTCATCGATCCTTACGGCGGGGAGGCAGATCTGGGCGCGCGCGTGCTGCGCCACGTGTCAGGGAGTTTCATCGAAGACCCGGTGCGCATCCTGCGCGTGGCGCGCTTCGCGGCGCGCTATGCGCAGCTGGGATTTAACATCGCCCCGCAGACCCTCGCGCTCATGCAAAGCATGGTGGCTTCGGGGGAAGTCCAGGCGCTGGTTGCCGAGCGCGTATGGACAGAGACCGAGCGCGCGCTCGGCGAGACGCGTCCCGAGGTGTTCTTCGAAACGCTGCGTGCCTGCGGCGCGCTCGCGGTTATTTTTCCCGAGATCGACGCGCTCTTCGGGGTGCCGCAGCCGCCGCGCTGGCACCCGGAGATCGACACCGGCCTGCATGCGATGCTGGCGCTGCGCTATGCGGCGGACAGCGGCGCCGCAGGTCCCGTGCGCTTCGCGGCCGTGGTTCATGACCTCGGCAAGGCACTGACGCCGCGCGAGCGCTGGCCGAGTCACCACGGTCACGAAGATGCCGGTGTGCCGCTGATCGATGCCTTGTGCGATCGGCTCAAGGTCCCCAGCGCGTACCGCGAACTCGCCGTTCTCACGGCGCGGCAGCACACGCTGGTGCACCGCGCGGGCGAGTTGAAGCCCGAGACGGTGCTCAAGCTGTTCGAGGCCAGCGACGCATTTCGCCGGCCGGAACGCTTCGCGGAACTACTGCGGGCGTGCGAAGCGGATGCGCGTGGCCGCACCGGGCGGGAGACCGAGCCCTACCCGCAGGCTGACTATCTCAAGGCGGCGTTCTCAGCCGCCGCGGCGGTAGCGCTTACGGAGCAGGATCGGCAGGGACTCGCTGGGCCTGCGATCGGCGCGGAACTGCGTAAGCGGCGGCTGACCGCGCTCATCGCCGTGAAGGCGAACGCGGCGCCGGTTGCCTGAACCGCGCGCACCGTCTTCAGCGGCTCAATATCCTGCGCGGTGCAGGGCGGTCACCGCCGCCGCCGCGATCAGGCAATAGATCCCGAACAGGTACCAGCGGCCACCCTCGAGCCAGCGGCTCAGCCACTTCAGCGCCAGTAAGCCGGCGAGAAAAGCCACCACGGCGCCAAACACGCTGTAGAGACCAGCCGAGGCCAGCTCTGCGGTGCCGTTGATGCGGGCCGACTGCATCAATCGCAGGGTCTCGCGCGCAACAACCGGCGGAGTCAGAATCACGGCGAGCGCGAAACTGAAATCTTCTGCGCGCGCCTTGGTCACCCCTAACAACATCCCGGTTGAGATGGTTGCGCCTGAGCGTGAGAAGCCACGAAATGGCAGGCACAGTCCTTGGACGGCGCCGATGACTCCTGCGTGTTTCAGGTTCAGGTCGTCCGTTGCAGCACGCGCGCTGCGGCGTTTCTCGAAGATTCCCGCGATCAGGATCAGGATGCCCGCCGCCGCCAGCGCTGGGGCGATCAGCTCGAGATGGCTGAAAAGGTCTTCGATCTGCGCGTGCGGCAGGTTACGGAAGGCCGTCTTTTCGATGACTATCTTGATGGCTTCGCCAACCACCGCCGTGAGCGCTGTCGCGACGACGAGCAGCACGGCAAAGTTCCGAAAGGCCGGCGCGCTCTTAAAATAGGTGCTGCGCCACCGCTGCCAGAAATAAACGATCACCGCGAACATCGTGCCGGTGTGGAGCATGACTAACAGCAAGGTCATGGGCGGCGACGACGGATCCAGGCCCATGAGTTTCTCGGCGACCACTACATGCGCCGAGCTCGACACCGGCAACAGTTCCGCCAGGCCCTGCACGATCGCCAGAATGATGATTTTCAACAGTGACATTCGCTTTTTTATCCTCTCACAGCGAGCGGCGCAGATCCTGCACCGTGAAGCCCTGCAGCGGCGTGTCCCACGCGCGCGTCAGGGCCATGACCTTGAACGCCTCCCCCATCTCCCCCGGCATGATCAGCCGCCGTGCTTCGCCCGCGAGCCGCGCGTGCGAGCCGCTGCCCGCAGGCTCGCGCGCCACCAGCTCCTCGATGCCGGTTGCGAGCAAAAACGCCGCTTGGGTCGCAAAGCCGGCCACCGAGAGATCCGCCGCCGTAGCGGCTTCTGCGACCCGCGTGAAGTCCACCCATGCGGTGATGTCCTGCAAGCCGACACGAGCGTACGGATCGTCATGCACACGCTGCCGGAAGTGACAGCGTAGCGTCCCATGCGTGCGCTGGGGGTGGTAGTACTGCGCGCGCGGCAGGCCGTAATCGAAGAGCAGCAGCGCGCCGCGCTTGAGGGTCGCGGCGAGCGTGGCGATCCAGGGCTCAAGGCGCGGACACACCTCGGACATGTACGGGTCTGGATGGGGCTGCGGCCACGGAGCGCACAGCTCCCGGCACATGCGTGTCAGTGCCGCATCCGCGGCCACGTGCGCCTCGCCAAAGCCGCCGTCCGCTGTCAGGGCGACCCCAAGTTCGTGCACCGCCCCGCCCGCCAGGAGGAACCGCCGGCAGGGCAGCGCATCGGCGACCTCATTGGCGAGTATCAGGCCTTCGAGCGGGCGTTCGGGCAGGTGCGTGAGCCACACCACGCGCGCGCGCAGTGCCGCCGGCAGTTGTGCGAGCCGCTCGCGCTGGCGCGCAGCGAGGTCCGCGCTCACTTCGAGGATGGCGTAGCGCTCGGGCAGCGCGTCACTCTCCGCAAGGGCGGTAAGCAGTGTCGCCGCCATGCGCCCGGTGCCGGCGCCCAGCTCGAGAATCTCACCGCGGCCGCAGGTGCGCAGCACCCCGGCACACTGGCGGGCGAGACACTGGCTGAAGAGATCCGATACCTCCGGTGCGGTGACGAAATCCCCGGCCGCACCGATTTTTGAACTGCCGGCGCTGTAGTAACCCAGCCCCGGCGCATACAGCGCCAGCTCCATGAAACGCTCGAATGACAGCCAGCCACTGGCGGCAGCAATGTGCTGGCGAATGAACTCCGTCACCGCCGCGCAGTGGTCTGCCTCCTCGGCGGTGAGCGACGGCAGCATTGAGCGTGCGCCCGATGCAGTCATAATCGCTCACCATGATGCAAGCAACGTCCCCAGCCCCAACCCCGGCCGCCCCCGCCGGCAACACCCTGAACGGCAAGACCGCGCTGATCACCGGCGCGGCACGCCGCGTGGGCGCGCAGATTGCGCGCACGCTGCATGGCGCCGGCGCGAACGTCGTACTGCATTACCGCAGCTCCGCGGAGGACGCCACACGGCTTGCCGAGGAGTTGAATGCGGCGCGGGCCCAGTCCGCGGCCCTCGCCGAATGCGATCTGCTGGATGTCGCGCAGGTGAAAAATCTCCCGGCCAGTGCACAGCAGGCCTTCGGGGGACTGGACATCCTGGTCAACAACGCCT
Source organism: Gammaproteobacteria bacterium (assembly GCA_003136935.1). Taxonomy (GTDB): domain Bacteria; phylum Pseudomonadota; class Gammaproteobacteria; order Steroidobacterales; family Steroidobacteraceae; genus 13-2-20CM-66-19. The sequence continues at coordinate 13,778 of PLEC01000165.1, read as the reverse complement.
CCACCTTTTATCCGACCCCGGTCGGGGACATCACCGAAATCGACTGGGACGATCTCATCGGCACGAATCTGCGCGCGCCGCTGTTCCTCGCGCAGGCCGCAGCTCCCCTGCTGCACGAGCGAGCGGGACTCATTATCAACGTCGCCGACATACACGGCCTGCGGCCACTACGGCGTTACCCCGTGTACAGCATCGCCAAGGCGGGACTCATCATGCTGACCCGCGCGCTCGCCCGCGAGCTCGGTCCACATGTGCGCGTGAACGCGGTGGCGCCGGGGCCGGTGATGTGGCCCGAGGATGGGCTGGATGAGGCGCTGCAGAGGCAGATCACGCAGCGCACGGCGTTGAAACGCCCGGGCTCGCCCGAGGATGTGGCGCGGGTTTGCGTGTTCTTCGCCACCGGCGCGCCGTACGTCACCGGGCAGATCCTCGCCGTGGATGGCGGGCGCAGCATCGGCTGGTAGCATTCCAAGGGGCCCGCGGCCGTCAGGGCCTGAGGCGCTCGAGCGGATGCGCGTCCTGGTCGAACGCGCGCCACAACGCACCGATGGTTTTCCCCGCGGTCGGGTGCTGCAGATCCGGCGCCAGGTCCGCGAGCGGCCCTAGCATGTAGGCGCGCTTCAAAAGATCCGGGCGGGGCAGGTTCAGCGGCGGCGCGACACACACAAGGTCCCCGTACAACAGCACGTCCAGGTCCATCGAGCGCGGCGCCCAGCGCGGCGCATCGCGCAAGCGCCCGCACTGCGCTTCGATCACTCGCAACCGCTCGAGGAGCGCGGCCGGGTCGAGCGCGGTATGAAAGCCGACCACCAGGTTGATGAAATCATCGCCCTCGAATCCGGCAGCACGGTTGCGATACCAGGGCGAAAAACGGCTGTCGGGAAACTCCCGCGCCAGCGCTGCCACCGCCAGTGCGAGATTTCGCTCGGGCTCGATGTTGCTGCCGGCGGCGACGTAGACCTCGCTCACGGGTCAGGTCCGCGGTAGCGCGGTGGCCGCGGCGCCGGCCTCAAGGTCAGCGCGCGAGCGCTCGATCACCACCCCGACATCGCGGGAGTTGCGGATCGCACCAGGCTTGTTGAGGGTTACCCGCACCCACTCGACGCCGAACTCCTCAAGAATGACGAGCGCCAGACGCTGCGCGAGCGTCTCGACGAGATGAAACTCGGAAGCCGACACGAATGCCAGCACGCGCTTGGACACCTTCTTGTAGTCGAGCGTGTCGGCCACCGCGTCGGAGAGCGCGGCGCGCCGGCAATCGACCGGCATCTCCAGATCCACGACCACGGTCTGCTTGACCCGCCGCTCCCAGTCGATGAAGCCAATGACGCACTCGATGGTGAGCCCGTGCAGAAAGATGCGGTCGCCGCTGGAACTTGCCTGGGTCATAAAGTCTCTTTGTGGGATTGAACGCGGTCAGGCCGCCACCGGCGGCAGGGATTCCAGCGGCCATTGCGCGCGCGCCTGGATCGCGAGCCCGTCGTGTTGTCCGGCCTGCAGACGCTTCAATCCCGCGACCGCGATCATGGCCGCGTTGTCAGTGCAGAACTCGAGGCGCGGAAAATAGACGCGTCCGCCGTGCTCTTCAAGGGCCGCCACCAGCCGCTCGCGCAGCGCGCGATTGGCACTTACGCCCCCGGACACCACCAGCACATTGAGCCCGGTGAATTCGAGCGCGCGCAGCGCCTTGGCAGTGAGGGTCGCGACGATTGCCTCCTCGACACCGCGGGCCACGTCGGCGCGCAGAGTATCGGTCAACACCCGTCCGCGCACCGCGTGCAGCACCGCGGTCTTCAGACCTGAGAAGCTGAATTCGAGGCCGGCGCGGTCCAGCATCGGCCGCGGAAACGTAAAGGCGCCCGCGGCACCCTGTACCGCCAGTTGCGCCAGCTGCGGTCCGCCCGGGTAGGGCAGTCCGAGGAGCTTCGCGGTCTTGTCGAACGCCTCTCCCGCCGCGTCGTCCCGGCTCGCGCCGAGTACCCGATAGCGTCCGATCGCGGCGACCTCGATGAGGAGCGTATGGCCGCCTGACACGAGCAGTGCCACGTGCGGGAAGGGTGGCGCGTCCTTCTCCAGGAGGGGCGCCAGCAGATGCCCCTCGAGGTGGTGCACGCCGATCGCCGGGATTCCCCAGGCGTACGCCAGGCTGCGCGCCAGGGAGGCTCCGGTCAGAAGCGCCCCGATCAGCCCGGGGCCTGCCGTATAGGCAACTCCGTGCAGGTCGGAAGGCGCGGTGCGCGCCCGCGCGAGGGCGCTGTTCACCAGCGGCAGCAGACGCTGTACGTGGTCGCGCGAGGCCAGTTCGGGGACAACACCCCCATAGACGCGGTGCAATTGCACCTGGCTGAAGAGCTCGTGCGCGAGCAGGCCGGCGTCGGCGTCAAGCACCGCCGCCGCACTCTCATCACAGGAGGATTCCAGGGCGAGGACACGCATAGGGGAAAATTACACCGGCTGCTGCGCCAACATCCACAGCGTTTGTGCGATGTTGTAGTGTGAGCCTCAGGATGTCCCGGAGCGCAGGACTTTTGGGGGGAGTCACGACCGCTGGCCCGGCCCCGCGCAGGCAGCGCGCACCGTGGCGCAGTTTCCTGGTGATCCTCGCGCTGGCGACCTCCGCCGGCCCGCCGCTGCAGGCTGCTGACTGTCACCTGGTCAGGCTCGCTGAACTTCCAGTCACCATGACGGGCATGCGCCCCATGGTCCACGCGAGCATCAACGGCACCGACGCCCAATTCATCGCCGACAGCGGCGCGTTCTTCAATTCGCTGACGCCCACGGCCGCGGCGGCCTTCAAACTACACCTGGAGCCGCTACCGCCTAATTCCGGCATGCGGGGAGTTGGCGGAAAAGCGCAGGCATCGCTCACCACGGTCAAGGCCTTCACCATCTGGGGGCAGACGTACCCCGGCGTGACGTTTGTGGTCCTCGGTAACGATCTGGGCGGCGGGGCGGTTGGTCTGCTTGGCCAGAACGTGTTCCGGATCGCAGATGTCGAGTACGACCTGGCAAACGGCGCCATCCGGCTCATGCGACCGCTTGACTGCAAGAGCGCGCCGCTGGCGTATTGGGCGAAAGCAACCTCCCAGAGTGTTTCGGTACTCGACATCTGGACTGTGTCACGGGAGGCACCCGCCACCAGGGGCGTCGCCTATCTGAATGGCAGCAAGATCCAGGTCGAATTCGATACCGGCGCCGCGACATCGATCCTGTCGCTCGCCGCCGCAAAACGCGCCGGCATTACCCCCGACAGCAGCGGGGTGGTCGCTGGAGGTTCAATGTGGGGCGTCGGGACCCGGGTCGTAAAAACCTGGATTGCGCCCTTTCAGAGTTTCAAGATCGGGGACGAGGAGATCCGCAACACCAAGCTCCAAATCGGCGAACTCGACCTGCCCGACATCGACATGCTGATCGGCGCGGACTTCTTCCTATCGCACCGCATCTACGTGGCCAACAGCCAAAGCAAGCTCTACTTCACCTACAACGGCGGCCCGGTATTCAATCTTGCGGCCGCGCACAGGCCAGAGAACCCGCCGGCCGCAGCGGCAGGCCCGGCAGCCGACACGAGCGCTCAGCCCACCGACGCCGCCGGCTTCGCCCGACGCGGCACGGCCTTTGCCGCCAGGCGTGATTTCACACCAGCCATAGCCGACCTCAGCCGCGCGTGCGAACTTGCACCGACCGAGGCGAGCTACTTTTACCAACGGGGACTTGCCCTGTTGGGCAACCGACAACCCGACCTGGCGCTCGCCGATTTTGATGCGGCGATCAAGCTCAAAGCCGACGATGCGCCGTCCCTGATCGCACGCGCCACACTGCGAGCGCGTCGCGGTGACTCGCTAGCCGCCGTGACGGCAGACGTGGATGCGGCGGATCGTGCGGCGCCGAAGCAAGCCGCCGAGCGCATCGCGATGGGCGAACTGTATGAATACGCCGGGCAGCACGCCGCCGCGGTGGCCCAGTACTCAAAGTGGATCGACGCACACTCGCGCGAGGAGGTGCGCATGAGCGAGGCCATGAACTTGCGCTGCTGGGCGCGGGCGCAGTGGGGACAGGAGCTCGATGAGGCTCTGGCCGACTGTAATACCGCCCTGAGGCTCAGGCCCAATACGGCCGCGTACTTTGGCAGCCGGGGACTGGTTTACTTGCGACGCAGCAGCTACGACAAGGCGATCGCGGACTACGACGCGGCACTGCGCCTGCAACCGAAACTTCCCTGGTCACTGTACGGTCGGGGGCTGGCCCGGCTCCACAAGGGTGACAGCACGGCGGGGCAGGCGGATATCGCCGCAGCCACCGCGCTGCGACCCGGGATTGCGGCGGAAGCGGCCAAACAAGGCATCAGCCCATAAGCGCATTGGCTGCAGCCGCGGGCCGGCGGCAGTGCCGGGTGGTTTTGCCTTTGCCACGACGCTCCTTTAGAATCCCCCGCCCCCGATCGGCCCGCCTGCGCGTAAGGCCGTGACGCGGGACGAGATTTCCTTACCGGTCAATGATTTGAGGTTTCGATGCCGAGCGTGCGCATTCGTGAGAACGAGTACTTCGACGCCGCCCTGCGGCGCTTCAAGCGTGCCTGCGAGAAGGCGGGCATTCTCACCGAGCTGCGCCGGCGCGAGTTTTACGAAAAGCCCACGCAGGAGCGCAAGCGCAAGAAAGCGGCCGCCATCAAGCGGCACATGAAGCGTGTGTCCCGCGACGGCATGCGTAGCCCCCGTTAAGGAGCGCCCGCGCGTAATGGCGCTCAGGGACCGCATCACCGAAGACATGAAGAGCGCGATGCGGGCCGGCGAGAAAGCGCGGCTCGCAACCATCCGCCTGGCGCTCGCCGCCATCAAGCAGCGCGAAGTGGATGAGCGCATCACGCTCGACGACCCGCAGGTGCTTGGCGTTCTTGAGAAGATGATCAAGCAGCGCCGCGAGGCCATCACCCAGTTTGCAAGCGGCGGCCGCGCCGACCTGGTGGCAAAGGAAACCGCCGAGATCGATGTGCTGCAGGGATATCTGCCCGCGCAGATGAGCCCCGCCGAACTCGAGGCGCTGATCACCGAGGCGATCGCGGCGAGCGGCGCGTCTTCCATCAAGGACATGGGTAAAGTGATGGCGGCGGTGAAGCCCAAGGCCCAGGGCCGCGCCGACATGGGCGCGGTGAGCGCGCGGATCAAGCAGAAACTGGGCTGATTCTTTTTTACCTGAGTACGCGGTGCCTTTGAGGCCGTAAGCGGTTCCCGTGTACTGGTGCGCACCGTGGGACGCATTCCAAAGAACTTCATCGACGAGCTGATCGCCCGCGCGGACATCGTGGAGGTCATCGGCGCTCGTGTGCAGCTGAAAAAAGCCGGCCGCGAATACAAGGCCTGCTGCCCATTCCACAACGAGAAGACCCCCTCCTTCTGGGTGAGCCCGGACAAACAGTTCTATCACTGCTTTGGCTGCGGCAAGCACGGCACGGTGCTCGGCTTCCTTATGGATCATGACCACCTGGCTTTTCCGGAGGCGGTGGAGGAACTCGCCGCGCGCCTGGGGCTGGAAGTGCCGCAGGAAGCCGGCGTTGACACCAGCGCACGGCGCGCCGATGAACCCCTGTATGAACTCATGCGTCGCGTCGCGGCGTATTACGCCACCTCGCTTGCCGGCGATGCGCGCGCGCGTGCCTACCTCACGCAGCGCGGCCTGAGCCGCGAGACCATCGAGCGTTTCAGCCTCGGCTACGCGGCGAACTCCTGGAACGACGTGCTGCGGCGGTTCGGCGCCCAGGACGCCGACCGCAAGCGCCTCACCGAAGCGGGACTCATCGTCGAACGCGAGCGCGGGCAGATTCGCGAGGGCGAACGGCACTACGATCGATTTCGCGATCGCATCATGTTTCCCATCCGGGACAACCGCGGCCGCGTAATCGCCTTCGGCGGCCGGATCATCGATGCCGGTGAGCCCAAGTACCTGAACTCCCCGGAAACGGTGCTGTTTCACAAGAGCCGCGAGCTCTACGGCCTGTACGAAACACGCCGCGCCCGCTCCAACCTTAAGCGCCTGGCTATCGTCGAAGGCTATATGGACGCCGTGCGCCTGCACCAGGCCGGTATCGACTATGCCGTGGCGACGCTCGGCACCGCGACGACGCCGGAGCATCTGCGACGGATTTTCCGGCTGGTGGCCGATGTGGTGTTTGCCTTCGACGGCGATCGTGCCGGTCGCGCCGCGGCCTGGCGCGCCCTGCAGCAGGCGCTCACCGAGACGCGCGAGGGGCGCGAGATCCGCTTTCTGTTCCTGCCGGAGGGGCACGACCCGGACACGCTGGTGGCGGAAGAAGGGCGCGAAGCATTCGAGGCGCGCCTCGCAAGCGCCTTGCCCCTGTCTGAATACCTGGTGCGGGAGCTGTCGCAGCAGTCAGATCTCACCCACGCCGACGGCCGCGCGCGCTTTGCGGAAAGCGCCCGGCCGCTGTTCGCCAAAGTGCCCGCGGGCGTTTACCGCGAACTGTTGCTGGAGCGTCTCGCCCAGGTCGTGGGCTTAAGCGCAGCGCGCCTTGAAGAGCTGTGGGCGGCAGTGCGAACACCAGCCGCGCCAGCCACGGCGGCACCAGCGCTCCGTGCGCCCGTGCGCACCCGCATCAGCGCCGGTCGCGGGGGCCTGGTGCGGCAGGCAATCGCGCGCCTGCTGCGCTACCCCGCCATAGCTGCGCAGGTCACGCCCGCGGAGCGCACCGGTCTTGATGCCAGCGAGGAACCGGGTGTGGCGCTGCTGCGTGAACTGCTCGATGACCTGCGGGAGCGACCGGCGCAAATTCCTGCCCAGGTCATTCAGCGCTGGGCCGGACGTGAGGGCGCAGAGTCGCTGCCGAAACTTCTGGAGCGCGAGGAGGTCATGACGGATGGCACGGCGGCGGCGGGCGAGTTTCGGGCGGCGCTGGTGAAACTCTCGGACCAGGCCGCGGGCAAGCGCCTTGAGGCGCTCGAGGCCAAGAGCCGCTCCGGAGGCCTTGAACCCAATGAACTTGTTGAATTTCAACAACTTATAGTGAAACTGAGCTCCCGCGATGCGCGCAGCGGTTAAGTTCGGTTTGGCGTTTTGGCCCCTCTCAAATAGAATTGCGCGCTTTGCCTTCGGCACCCTTGAGTGAACCCCATCTGGGCATCACATAGGGAGCATCACCCCCCGAGCGCGCCGCAAAACATGACACGCAAGCACAAACCCCCGACGACGCATAAGAAGCGCCCCGCAGCTCACGCCAGCAAGCCGGTGAAAGCGGCCGCCGCCGAAAAGACGGCAGCCAGCACCGCCAGCCCGCGTGACAAGGAGCGCGCGAAGAGCGCCGCCGCGAAGAAAACGCCGCTCAGCGGGCGCGCGGGCGCGCCGCACGGCAAGGTGCCGGAGAACACGCGGGCCGCGGACGCGAAGGCTGCCAAGCAGACGTCCGACAAGCGGCCGCTCGGCATCGGGCGTGCCCCGGTAATGCCCGAGGATCGCCAGTCACAGCTGAAGCTGCTGATCGCGCGCGGCAAAGGCCAGGGCTACCTCACGTATGCGCAGGTCAACGATCACCTGCCCTCCGAGATCGTCGATCCGGAGCAGATCGAAGACATCGTCAACACCATTAACGACATGGGCATCCCGGTGTACGAGAAGGCACCGGACGCCGAGTCACTGCTCGCCGAGCCTACCGCTCCGGCCGACGAAGAGGCTATCGAAGAGGCAGCCGCGGCGCTCGCGGCGCTCGATGCCGAGCTTGGACGCACGACCGATCCGGTGCGCATGTACATGCGCGAGATGGGCACGGTGGAACTGCTGACGCGCGAGGGCGAGATTCGCATCGCCAAGCGCATCGAAGAAGGCCTGGACACGGTACGCAGCGCCCTCGCCCTGTACCCGCCCACCTACGATTTCCTGCTGCGGGCTTACGAGCCGGTAAAGGCAGGCCAGGGACGGCTCGCGGATGTGATCGTCGGCTTTATCGATCCGAACGCGCCGGATGTCATCGCCCAGCCGCAGAACCCCACCAAGGTGGTCGAAGTGGTGGCGGCACCGGTGAAAGCAGACGACGAGGAGGAAGGCGACGAGACGGCGGCCGACGCCGAAGAGGAAGTGGTCGACACCGGTCCCGATCCACTGGAGGCCGCGGCGCGCTTCGCCTCCATCGCGAAGATTCACAACCAGGTGCTCGGCTCGATCGCCAAACTCGGCGCCAAGGATCCGAAGACCCTGCGCCAGCGCAAGAAGCTCGCCGATGAGTTCATGGAACTGCGGCTCGCGCCGCGCATGTTCGAGGCGCTGATTCTCAACTTGCGCACCCACGTGTCCGAGGTGCGCCAGCTCGAGAAGGAAATCATGGTCATTGCGGTGCGCGACGCCGGCATGCCGCGCAAGGACTTCATCGCCTCGTTCCCCAAGAACGAAACCAACCCGCGCTGGCTCAGCAAACATGCCAAGAGCGGCAAGAAGTACTCCGCGCCACTGGCGAAGTTCAAGGACGAGATCGAGCGTCGGCAGAAAAAGCTCGAGCAGCTCGAGGTCGTTTATCACCTGACGATCAACGACATCAAGGAAGTCAACCGCGAAGTGTCGATCGGCGAGGCCAAGGCGCGCCGCGCCAAGAAGGAAATGGTCGAGGCCAACCTGCGGCTCGTCATCTCCATCGCCAAGAAGTACACCAACCGCGGTCTGCAGTTCCTGGATCTCATCCAGGAAGGCAACATCGGCCTCATNNGATCGAGACCATCAACAAGCTGAACCGCATCTCGAGGCAGATGCTGCAGGAGATGGGCCGGGAGCCGACGCCGGAAGAACTGGCCGTGCGCATGGAAATGCCCGAGGACAAAGTGCGCAAGGTGCTGAAGATCGCCAAGGAGCCGATCTCCATGGAGACGCCCATCGGCGATGATGAGGATTCACACCTGGGCGACTTCATCGAGGACACTTCGGTGGCCTCACCCATCGATCAGGCAACCATGGAGTCGTTGCGCGAAACGACACACTCGGTGCTGGCGCAGCTCACGCCGCGCGAGGCCAAGGTGCTGCGCATGCGCTTCGGCATCGNNGCCAAGGCGCTGCGCAAGCTGCGACACCCCTCGCGCTCCGAGCAGCTGCGCAGCTTCCTGATGGATGACTAATCCCCGAAGGGGATTGAACGCCGTCGCCGCAGGCGATGGCGGCCCGCAGGGCGAGGTGCCGCAGGCACCGAGTACTGAGAGTTGACTGACCCCGGCCCGGCAGCGGGTCGTCAGGTCCGGCTCGGTAAAAAAGACCCGGCGGCACACCCCGCCGGGTCTTTTCGTGTGCGGGCCGTCTAGATTCCGGCCTTGCCGAGCGCGTCGATGAGCTGTCGCAGCAGCTCAGCCAGTTGCGGATGACCCGCCTGAAAGTCGACCGCGAGTTCTTCCAGGCGTGAAACGTGCGCTGCCGCCTGCGCCACCGCCTGCGGTTGCACCGCCGCGCGTGGGCCACCGCCGAGTGCGCGCTCGATGTCGCGCATGAGCGTACCGAGCAGCTCCCGCGATTCGCCATCGACGGAGCTGTTCGCGCTCAGCCGCTCGTGCACCCGGGCGAGCAGCTCCCGCAGACTCTCCTGGTTCACGTGCGACTCAGCGGATCGCTCAGGTTCCCCCCGCGTACGGGCTTTCAGGCCCGGCGCCGCCGCCGCCGCCGCCCGAGCCACCCACGAGTTCCTTCCAGGTGAGCTCACGTCCCAGACGTTTGCCCTTCTCGGTGAGCTTCACTCCCTCGGGTGACAGAGCAACCATGTAGGGCTTGCCATCCACCTCGATCTCGCGCTTCAGAACCTTGTTGAGTTTGGTAGCCATTGCATCCTCTTACGTGCCAAACCGGACTGCGCCGATGGTAACAGTAAACTTACTTGACGAGACCCTCGGACTTGAGCGCCTCGATGACATGCGGGCGTGCACCGACCCGTGCGACGAAGGCCTGTAACTGCGGCCATTGGCCGAGCTCGATCCCCGCGTGCTTCCCCCAACCCAACACCACGAACAGGTAGGCGTCGGCGACGGTGAACTGCTCACCCATGAGAAAGCTGCGCGTGCCCCAGCTGCTGTTCAGCCAGCCGGCCCGTGTGGCAATGTTGTTGCGCGCGTAGGCCTTGGTATCTTCGGGCGCGTCCTTGCGGAACAATGGCCCGAAGCCCTTATGGATCTCGGAGTTGATGAAGGCCAGCCACTCAATCAGCCGGTAGCGCTCCATCGTGCCCGCGGGCGGCGCGAGCCTGGCGGCGGGGTTGCGGTCGGCAATGTATTGCAACACCGCGACGTTCTCGGTGAGCGTCTCGCCGTTGTCGAGGGTTAGCGCGGGCACGTAACCCTTGGGGTTCACTTCGTTGAAATTCAGGCCGTCGGCGGCCTGCTTGGTCTGCCGGTCCACCTTCACCAGATCGAACTTAAGTCCCGCCTCGCGCAGCGCGATGTTTGCGGCCTGCGAGCAGGCCCCGGGCAGGTAATAGAGCTTCATACGGTCCTCCTTCCTGGGTTTAACGCAAGCTTCACAGCTCGTGCCATATCCGTCGTGGGACGGCCATGCTAACGTTGCCTGCAGCGATGGCAAGAGGGTTCGTGCCATGAGGTCGCTCATCATTACCGCCGCGGTCGCTGCCGCCGCGGTGGCACTGCTTGCAACCCCGGGCGCGACGCGCCAGGCGGTTATTTCCGGGCCGGGCGTGGCCGTGACTGGGCCAGCAGCGAACCCGGCGGAGGCCACTTGTGACGATCAGTCGCAGCAGGACGGCGCCCGCAAGCACGCCGTCAGTGACATCTCCTGGTTCCAGGGGACGCTGGAAGAGGCGTTCACCCGCCATACCCACGCCGATCACCGGCCGTTGTTCCATTTCTGAGCAGACGACGCGGCGCTGCTACAATCGCGCGCGGTTGGGCCTGTAGCACAGCGGTTAGTGCAGGGGACTCATCGAAATGGTGCCTTCGCGTGGAAACGCGCGAAGTGGACGGGATGAATTCAGGGAAACCTTCGGGACTAACATCCCATGGCAATCCTGAGCCGAGCCGCCGGTACACCGGCGGAAGGTGCAGAGACTACCTGAGGGCTTGAGCGCCCTTGATGACAGGCTTAGAGCATCCCGCACCCACACGCATGCATCCATGCACGGGTGAAGAGATAGTCCACTCCCGGCGGAAACGTCGGGGTTAAGTGAATCCCTTGGTCGTAGGTTCGAATCCTACCGGGCCCAGAAACATTCGCGACTCAGGTCGCGCGGCGCTGCGCGCGCGTGCCGGCACGAAGGCCCGCTGTATGAACCACACCAGCGCCAGCGTGGCTATGGCCGCCGAGCCCGGTTCAGGAGGTATATGAGCGATCTCGGCATATTCCCCATTACGAAGAAGTGGCCGGCGCAGCATCCGGAGCGGCTGCAGCATCCGATGTATCCCCGGGCGAAAGTCCTGCAGCACGCAGCAGTGCTGGCACTGTTGGTGACGCTGATGAACTCCCCGCTCGCCAGCGCGGCGCCTCCCACGGCTTCGAAGTGCAAGCTCATCGGGGCGGATTTCTTTCGCGCCCATCGCGTCTACGTAGCCAGAGGCCAGGCGAAGATGTACTTCACCTACCTGGGCGGACCCGTCTTCCAGAATATCCGTCAGCCGGCTGCGCCAGCGCCGGCCACCGCGTCCGGCGCGACGGCAGGCGCGCCCACGGTACCGCCCGACCAGTCTCCACCCCAGGCGGCGCCACCTCCCGGCGACACACCGAACCCCGCCACTCCGAAGTAAAGGCTACGCACCCAAAACCGGCGGTTGTGGTCACGTCGGCGATATGTCCGAGGCGATGGCGGCTGAGGAAAGTTCGCTCGTCAGCGTGGCGGCGGCGGCTGCGGTGGCTCGGGCATCCACTGCACATCCCGGCCCAGCTGACCCGCGACCTCGCCGAGGTTGTCACCGCCGCGCTCCACCACGGCGATGCTGCCGCGTTCAACGGGAACGATCACGCCGCTCATGCCGGCCTCATGGAAAGAACGGCGGCCGCTGACCTGCTCATGGCGCAGGATCATGACGGTGGCCGGACCGCGTGCGGTCTGGACCACCAGGTGCGGCACGTAGTGGCCGTGGAACCAGCAGCTTTGCGCGTAAACGATCTTGTCGGAAGTGATGTGGAACGCGACGCCCGCGCCATCCAGAGCGTGGTTGAGTTCCTCCGCGCTGACCTGCTGCGTGGCAAGCCAGCTGTCAGGCTCCCCCTGCACGTGTTTCACGACGTCATGCGCCAGTGTGTCACTCGGCCGCAGAAGCCAAAGCGCGAACACGGCGAAAGTCGCCAGCACAGCGCTGGCCGCCAGCGCCCACTGACGCCACGGGGGCGCCTGCCGCACTGGCATGACGCGCGCCATGTCGGGGGGCTGCTGCAGCGCACGAAAGATGTCGCTATCGAGGGCCTGCATTTCGCGGCGCAACTGCGCACAAGCCGCGCAGCCCCGCAGGTGCTCCTCGAGCTCAGGTGTCGAGGCGGCGGGATCGCTCCCGATGAGCAGGCGTGCCTCATCACAGGTCATGCCGGTCCCTCGCTCGCCGACACGTCGCTGACAGGCGTCATGCCGCACAGGGTGCGCAGCTTGTTGCGCGCCCGGAACAGACGCGTCAGCACGGCGGTGGAAGACAGCGCCAGCTCGTGGGCGATTTCCTCGGTGGAATATCCTCCCAGCACCTGCAGGACGAGCGGCTCGCGGTACTGAATCGGCAGTTTCATGATGGCATGGCGCAGGGCAAATAACTGATCCTCGGACTGCGCGGCCCCGGGACTCGGCGCGATCTCGACGGCGTCGTCGAGCGCCACCAGCTCCAGGCGCTTGCGCTCGTAGAGCCGCGCGTGCTCGCGCCGCACGATGGTCAGCAACCACGGACGCGCCGCGGCCTGATCTTTCAGCGCGTCGCGGGACCGCCAGGCTCGCAGCAGCGCCTCCTGCACGATGTCCTCCGCAATCGCCCGGTCACGCGCCAGCCATTGGGCAAAGCGCAGCAGATCCGGCCGTAGTGACTCGAACAGTTGCGTGACCGGGTCACGCGGGTCCGGCGCGCGCAGCCGTCCGCTGATTGAGGAGACCGGGGATTGAGGCTGGGAATTGCGCATCTGTCCGCTTCTTGAGCAGCGCGCGATTATACCTGTGCGCATGAGGTGTCCGGCGGGCAATACTGCGGCGAGCCGCCCGGTCTTATCGCTGGACCGTTATCAACAGGCAGGAGCGTCCGCGTGAAATTTCTCGTGCAGTGGCTGATCGACTGGCCCCGGCAGGTGGCCCGGTACCTGACATGGCTCGCGCCGCTGTTCGCGCGCATTACGGTGGGCTGGGTATTTCTGTGGAGTGGCTGGGGCAAGCTTCACAGCCTGCCGCAAATCACCGACAACTTCGTCAGCTGGGGGGTGCCGTTCCCGCATATTCTGACGCCCTTCGTGTCAGGAGTTGAATTCTTCGGCGGCCTGTTCCTGCTGGTGGGTCTGCTGACGCGCATTTCCGCCGGCGCCCTCGGCATCACCATGATTGTGGCCATCCGCGCCGCCAAATGGGCGGACGTCGATTCGCTCGAGACGCTCCTGGGGTTCGATGAATTCGAGTACCTGGCTCTGTTCCTGTGGCTCGCGATCGCGGGCGCGGGCGCAGTGTCGGTTGACCACTGGCTTGAGCGCTGGTTCGGGCGCAAGCTGCGCGCGTGACAAATTGCCCTGACCCCCGGTCTGCTGTCCTGACCGGGCCCTTTCGGGCCAGAACTTCACACCAACGAGGATGCATCCATGCGTTTGAAAAACACCTCCGGCGTAGCCGTTGCAACTGCCGCCGC